>JAKSCK010000250.1 GCA_022360655.1 Spirochaetales bacterium
AATGAGATATCGCTTCATCAAGGAAAACCGCTCAAAGTTTCCGGTGGTGAGAATGTGTCAGAACCTCAATGTTTCTAAGAGTGGTTATTATCAGTGGTGTGTTTGGAAGAAACCCACCAATAGAATTGCCCGAGAATCTCTGATGAACCGAATCAGTGAGCTCTTTTATCTTCGACATAAGCAAATGGCCGGGAGGGGTCGTTCTAAGCGGTCATGCAAACCGGAGATTTATGGAGAATGATTTTTAATCTGAATTGATGCGAATCTCTACTTCAAAACGTGTTTGCGAACCCTCATTGATGTTGATGAAATCGATGACAATGTTTGTGAGATTTCGCTCAAGAATCTTCCCAAGTGGATATTGGAATTCCGTTGTCATAGTTCTTTCCGAGAGATCTGCGGCGGTAAGAGTGGCCACCGCATCCGTATATGTGACAGCGGTGAGTGTTGTTCCAACGGTCTCGGCAACGGAAAATTCAAGGCGTTGTCCCCCACTTCCGATAAGTTGTTCACTGCTCCATGCAATGCTTGAGGTATTGGCTGAGTTGCCTGTGAAAACAAGGAATTGATTCCTGATTTCAAGGCGGAGATCTGCATTTGTGCTGCTCTGAGTTTTTTGGACACTGACTTGCAATAGGAAATTATCTGTTATCTGAAGTGGTTGTGAGGGATTTTTACAGGACATGATGAGAATTGTTGTGCAAAAAATCACTGTTAGACGAAGGGGGCTCATGATTTCTCCTCCTTGTGAGTCGGCCCGAATGGGACATGGACTGCTTCAGTTATCGTTGTTCTCACTGAAGGAGTAAAATTGGGTGCATTGCGTAACGCTGTCATTACGCAAAATGTGAGAAATCCTGGGTAAGCTTTGTGGTGAGAGTGTGAGTTCATTCAAACTTCTGTTACTCATCAATAGGGAAGGTTGGGAATGGGGATAATGATTATGTTTTAAGGGATTATATCGAGGTTGCTGGATGGAATGATTATGCATGAATGATGTTGCAAAAAATATGTAAAATTTAGATGGATTTCCATGTTTTCTTTCTATTTGCAATGAATGAAATACAGGTTTGTGTTTTAATTCTCTCAATTAAGGAGACATTGTGAAACAAACGATTCAAGGTATCATCACGTCCCTTTCTGCACCTCGTGAGAGTTTTCAGGGTGAAGCGTATTGGAAGGCTTCACGTTTTGCACTTTTTGCATTGCTTTTTCTTTGCTTTTTGAGTTCGAGCTTGCTTTCTCATATGGCTCAGCAAACACCGGAATTCAAGGCCATTCAGTTTGAAATGGCTCTGAAGACTGCAGAGAAGCAGATGGTGGGAGCAACGGAAGATCAACGGGCCAGCACGCGAGAAAACATTCGTCAGCAGATGGATAATCCGGTGATGAAGGCTATTTCCCTGGTTTCTCTGGTGGTGGTTTCTTTTGCAATGCTCCTTCGTGTACTTATTCTTTGGGGTCTCATCAGCATTGTTTCCCGATTTCTTGGAGGAGAAGAAACTCCACTTGATGGGAAGAAACATCGGAGAACCTTGTATATGGTTCTCTATGCCACCATTCCTGTTGCCATTTCTTATGTCCTCAGTGGTTTGATGATGGCTTTGAAGGATCCCTCAGCTTATGCCAATGCTCTCACCATGAAAGAGTATGTTCGGGCTATGAGTGCATCCCCCAATTTGTACTATCTTTTTGCTCCTACATCCCTTGAGTTGTGGCCTTTTGTGGAATATTTACTCAAAGTTTTGACCGATCCGTTCCATTGGTGGGCATTCATTATTTTGTTTGTTGGAATGAAATCTCTCTTGCGGCTGAATGGAGCCAAGTGTGTTTTCCTTCTTTCGTTGAGTGTTGTTGTTTTTGGTACATTCACAGCTGTGAGTCAGTCCTTTGCATCAGTTTTTGGTGGATAGTCCCCGAATAATCAGTAGGTATTGCGATGAAAAAAAAGAGTCTCTTGTTTGCAGTTGGGGGTATCCTGATTGTTGGCGCGATTGTGGTGGGTGGCTTTCTTAAAGGAAGAAGTTCTGAGGTAGAGATTCCTCATGTGCAGTATACCCAAGCTGCATTAGAAACTTTGGAAGAAACTGTTTCTGGTAGTGGTATTTTTGCTTCCCGGGAAACCGCATCAATTCGTTCAAAGATTGTGGGACGAGTGACAGAAGTTGCTGTGGATGACGGTCAGTGGGTGGATACGGGGGATATTCTTTTAAACCTTGATTCTGAATCCTATTCCAATGCGTTAGAACGGGCTCAGGTGGCCTATGAAACCACACGTCGTCAAACACAAACACAGTTGTTTTCGTTGAGAAGCGATTACATGCGTGCGGTTGATACGGCTCAGCGGGCTGAAGAGGCCGCAAAACGGACGGAATCACTATTTCATTCAGGGTCTGTGAGTCAGGAGTCTTGGGATAAGGCCTCAGATGAATTAGAACGTACTCGGCTGGCTTTAGAGGTGGCTCGCCAGAAGGCAAATCTGGCTATGGGACAATCTTTGAATGGAAATCCAGGAGAAGACATCAACATTTATCTCAATGCTGTAGAGACCTCTCCTGAGGTGATGCGTGCAAAATTGGCCGTGCAGGCGGCTGAGAGAGAATTGGCAGATTGCACGATTCGAGCTCCACATTCAGGTTATGTCACCTATCTCACTCTCAATCCTGGCGACAATGTGACAGCAGATTTAACGCTTTGTCGAATTGAATCCCTGGATGAGATGGAGGCCGAGATTTCCATTGATGAAGTGGATATTGGAAAAATCAGCCTTGGGGATGAAGTGCGAATCACCACGGATTCTCTGATTGGGATTGAGTTGAAGGGGCGTGTTCGAAGCATATCACCCGTTGTTCAGAAAGTGGGGAACCTACGTGCTGCTAAGGTGAAAGCTACCATTGACCAGGAGGGGCATGTCTTACGAGCAGGGGCCTCATGCTTGGTGAAAATTGATGTGAGCACAACCGTTCCAGAGTTGGTGATTCCAATCGATGCCTTCTATTCCTATGGCGGTTCAATTTGGGCGTACCGTTTGGTGGATCAAGATGCCGGGAATGAGGAGGACAAAGGGCAAGATCCGGAGAATGCGGAGAAAGACCTTGATGAACCCTCAGAGGTGGATCAGGACGTTTCCGAAGAGGACTTTGATGATCAAAATCTGAAAAAACTTCAGAAAGTTCAGATTGAGCTAGGTCGATCCTCTCTTGATATGGCTGTGGTCATAGAAGGCTTAGATGCTGGTGATCTCATTGTTTCAGGGAATCTAGGGGCTTTAAGAGATGGTTTGATGGTTACCGCAGACGATGGGTCATCGGAGGATGCATGATCCGTCTGGAAGGTGTGCATAAAACCTATCGTATGGGAGAAACCGAGGTTCAGGCCCTCCGGGGAGTCAACCTTAGAATCCGAGAATCTGAATTTGTTTCTATCATGGGACCATCAGGTTCTGGAAAGTCCACGTTGATGAACATCATTGGAGCTCTGGATAGACCATCATTAGGAACCTATCACCTTGAAGGGGAAGATGTTTCCGAGATGACGGATAATCAGCTTGCGGATATTCGAAACCGAAAGATTGGATTTGTTTTTCAAACCTTCAATTTGCTTCCTCGAAAAACGGCTCTGCGGAATGTGGAACTTCCTTTGCTTTATTCAGGGTTACGCCGTAAAGAACGCACTCAAAGAGCTGAAGCTGCGCTTGCACGGGTTGGACTTTCTGAGCGTATGCATCATCGACCCAATGAGTTATCAGGGGGGCAACGTCAGCGTGTGGCCATTGCTCGTGCCTTAGTAAACTCTCCATCTTTGGTTTTTGCTGACGAACCAACGGGAAACCTTGATACAGCCACGGGTGATGAGATTATGGAGATTTTCCATGATCTCAATGCATCAGGAGTGACTCTTTTGATGGTGACTCATGAAGAAGATGTGGCGAGCCATGCCTCTCGCATCATTCATATTCGGGATGGTTTGGTGCATTCCGATGAGGCGTCTTTGTGAGAGGGGGTGTGGGCATAGGCTTTGCAGAGGCCTTGGATATGATTCGCCATAACAAGATGCGAACAGCTCTCACGATGTTTGGTATGAACATTGGTGTGGCTGCCATCATTGCAGTGGTGTCTCTAGGAGCAATGGCCCGGGCTGATATAATGGGAGAAATGGATGGGATTGGAGCATCCTTGCTGTGGACTTATCCCAATTACCGTGCTTACCAGGGAACGGATTGGTCTGATTATCGTCCCCTTTCCTATAAGGATTATCAAAACATCCATGGCTTTCTTGATGAGGCCATCATCATTCCCTCCAACGATGGGAATGAAGAAATCTCTGCAATGGGGTATTCCAATACCTTCAATGTTATGGGAACTGTTCCTGAGTATACCAAAGTGTTTGATCATTCGTTGGCCTATGGGCGATTTCTCAATGAGAAGGATCTGAGTTCTCGTCGTCATGTGGCTGTTCTTGGTTCGCGAGCTTCCGCTGCATTTTTTGGTCAGGATAATCCTCTTGGGAAAACCGTGGTGATTGCTGGCCGCCCCTACACCGTTGTGGGGAGTTTCTATCCCCGAGAACAGGGCATGATGGGTGATGGCACCGATGATTCAACGGTGTACGTGCCTTTGGGAAGTTATCTCTCTCTTTCCGGTAATAGTTCTGAATCGGGTTTCTTGGGCATGATGATGTTCAAGGCCAACGATGTGTCATTGATTAACACCATCCGGGAGAAACTTGAAGGATATTGGTTGGCCAGCTATGGGCTGTACAATGGGCTGGAACGCTTCCGAGTCAATGTGGCGGAAGATGAAATCAAAACATTTAATAAGGTATTTTCCATCATCACTCTGGTGATTTCTCTTCTTGCAGGAATCTCATTAGTTGTGAGTGGGATTGGCATTATGAACATCATGCTGGTTTCCATCTCAGAGCGCACTCGTGAAATTGGCATTCGAAAATCCCTGGGAGCCACGCGTTCTGATGTGTTGATGCAATTTTTAATTGAAGCCCTTGTGGTTTGTTTTCTTGGCGGTGGTATTGGTCTTCTTTTGGGGGCAGGTTTCAGTGCACTCATCGGTGCCACCCAAAACTGGGCCTACATTTTGTCCCCATTGGCTGTGGGACTTGCATTAGGACTTTCAGGGGCGGTAGGTGTGTTCTTTGGGCTGTATCCAGCCGTTAAGGCTTCACGGATGGATCCTGTTGAGGCATTAAGCCAGGCGGCATAGTATGGAATTTCGTGAAATTTTCCGCGAAGCTGCGGACTCAATACAAGAAAATCGAACACGAACCTTTCTCCTCATTCTTGGTTTGGTGATTGGCATTGGATCGGTCATCACAGTCGTTGGTGTGGGTGACGGAGCCAAGGTGGTGATTTCGGATATTCTCAAAGGGTATGGTGCCAATTCCTTGGTGATTATGCCCAATTGGGGCTATCTCCAAGAAACCCATTGGGAAGAGGATCTTGAAGAGATTAGCCGGGAAGACATCCGGGACATTCAGAATCATGTTTCAGGGCTCAAAGCCATTGTGCCATGGATGAATGAGTCCTCCACTGCAACTCGTCAAGGAGTGGTGGCAGATATACGCATTGTGGGAACCATGCCTGGCGTTGTAAAAAGCAAAGATTTGTCCCTTTCCATGGGCCGAAACATGCAAATCACAGATGTGGACCAACTGGCAAAATGCACAGTGATTGGTAGTCAGCTGGCAGAAACACTCTTTCCTGGGGAAAATCCCCTGGGAAAGTGGATTCGCTTTAAAGGTGGATTTGATTTTCAGGTTATTGGTGTTTTGAATCCTGGAGAACGCAACTTCATGAGCCAATTCAATGATGGTGCGGTTTTCCCGGACATGTATGCCTTGGTTCCCTACACATCAATCAAGAGAGTGAAAGGGCGCACGGAACTCTATCAGCTTCAAGGAGAAGTTCTCTCTGGTGATAGAATTGAAGAGGTGAAATCCCAGATCATGGCCGTCTTCAATCGGAACCATGGGAAATGGAAGGGAAAGTACGAGAAGTTCATTATCCAAGAGGCCGGAGCCGTCATAAAAACCATTAATACGGCCATTTCAACGGTGACCCTTCTCATCAGTCTTATTGCGGCCATTTCCCTGTTTGTTGCAGGGGTGGGTGTGATGAACATCATGTTGGTATCAGTAAAGGAACGCACCCGAGAAATTGGTGTTCGTAAGGCTCTTGGGGCTCCTGCGGCAACCATCCTCAATCAGTTTGTGCTGGAAACGCTCTTACTTTGTGGCCTTGGTGGCCTGATTGGTACGGGTTTGGCGACAGGAATTATTCTTGCCATTTCCCATTATGCTGAATGGCCTGCGATGGTGAATGGCCGATCGGCCCTCTTGGCCATCAGTATGTCCTTGGTGACGGGATTGGTTTTTGGGCTTCTCCCTGCAAGTCGGGCCGCCGATTTAGATCCTGTAGAAGCCCTTCGATACGAGTAGAAGATTCATCGATACTGAGAATCCTAAAAGCCCCTCTGCTCCGGGCTGCGTCAGGGATCGCTACGCTGTCCCTCTCCTTGTCTCGGCCATGGATGAGTAAACTTCTCCACGGCGCTCGACTGCGTCAGGGATAATAGGGGCGGCGGAGCCGGTCCGAGGAACGAGGACGGAACCCCCGAATAGCCCGACCCCCGGCTAGCCGGGGGTGACGCCCAAATTGGGAACAAAAACAGGTTATCTGTCATCTGGTTGGTCATGAGGAACAGGGGAGCATGGCCCGAGTTCCCTCTCAGACTTTTGCTGCAACCTTGTCAATTTAACCAATATGCAATTTCTTAGGCAGAGATAGACTCTTTGACCGCGGTGATTTTGGCACACACATTGATGTGTGCAGGACAAACATAGGAGCAGGAGCCACACTGCAGGCATGAGGCGGCATCCCCCTGCTTTGTATCCATGATGGATTGCACATCCAAACCCTGGGGACAATGCACATTGCATTGCAGACATTTCCGGCAGTCTTTGGCCTGGAGTTGAGGAGCACCCTTCACGCCAATGAAGGGAATGCTTCCATCCACAATTTCATTGCCCTGGGCCTCTCGGCCCTGCATGATTCCCCCTCCCACATGACTCACTGTTTGACCAGGAAACGCTTGATCCACAGCTTCCTGGCTCGTGGTTCCAGGGGCAACCCGAAGCACCTGAGCCATTCCTGTTTCCAAATTTCCCACCGTCACAAAACGATGGGATTTATACTCAGAACTGGCCACTGTCTCATAAATTTGGAGAAGAGTTTGAACATTCAACACCAAGATTCCATGGTGGGCCGGTGGTTCTGAGGTGGGAATGGGAATTTGGAAAACCGTTTCAATGAGACGATGTTCCTGGCCAGAGGGATAGTGATGGGGGATTTGCATGGCATGAGCATTTTTCCAAAAACCAGCTTGGTTTGTGAGGGCCAAAACCATCTCTTGGGGTTGGAATAGGGTGCGAAGAACTTCGAGTCCCTGTTCAATTTCATGGTGATGTTCTTTCAAAATGTGCGCATCATGAACCAAGCCAGGATCACATTCCACCCCATTAATGAGGACTCGTTTTGTGGGACTTTTTGAAGCGAGAAAAGTCTTTATTTTTTGTGCTGCAGGAAAACCTCCCCCACCCAAACCTGTAATGTTTTGTTCTTGTAGCATCTCCAGAAATTGTTGAACCGTCAGATTCGAAACGGCGTTTTCTTTCTGAGATTTTTTTGGGTGAGATTCTGTGTGATTTTTGTTGGAGAAAATCTGTTTGTAAGGGGATGGGATGATGAGATTCCGGGAATAGTTTGTGTCTTTCTTGATGCGGATTTTATCAACAATCAAGAGCAGAATATCGCGGAATTTCCGTTTTTTTTGAATGAGAGGGTAAGCCATGGTTTCTCCTGTTCTTTGAAAAGCGTGATTTATAGAGAACAAGTAGAATAATAGAACAGAAAATTATATGATACAAGTTGAATAATAAGAAACTGAATGATAACGTTCTTCTATGTCCCTCAAACATGGAATATTAGGCTTACTGCTTCAGCAGGAACGCACAGGTTATGATCTCAAGAAGGACTTCAATGGAAGCATTGCCCATCTTTGGAATGGGAGTATGAGCCAAATTTATCGAGATTTAAAAACCCTGGAGCATGAGGGTGCCGTGGTGGCTCGCATTCATGAACAGCAGGAGAAACCTGATAAGAAAATTTACTCTATTACTCCCCTTGGCCGGAAAATGTTTCAAGATTGGCTGGAAGAGTTTCCCAAGCAAACATCGCCATTAAAAAGGGATGCCTTTCAGTTACGACTCTTTTTTGGAGCCCATCTACCCGAGGACAAAATCATTCATGAGTTGCAGCGATTTCAGGATGAAAAACGTCAATACTTGGCCTTTATTGAGACAATGAGCCAACAACTTGAGAATAGATTGGGTATGGATACCAGTCAGAGATATTTGCGTTTCACTCTCAAACGTGCTCAACTTTCTCTCAAAGCCCTAATGGAATGGAGTCAGTGGTGCCTGGACGAAATGGGAGTCTGAAAACTCGGGATTTTCCGGATTTAGATCGACCCCTTGCTTTGCAAGGGGGTTAGAGAGCTGGGGTTTTTGGATTCTTCCATTGGACTCTTTTTGGGAAAACATTGCCGGATGGGTGTAGAAAGCTTAGTTTTATGCCATGGATTCTTTGTATGCCCGTCTTGCTCGTCATTGGGATGAACTTTTCCCCCCTGATTCTGAGAGAGAAGCGTTTCTGGATGGTTTGATACCAGAAAAAGGACGAGTTCTTGAATTGGGTTGTGGGAGTGGTGCTACAGCCAAGGCTTTGGCAAGCCTAGGCCGATCGGTTTGGGCCACGGATTTGGATGAGGCCATGGTGCACCATGCCAAGAGCACGGCATCTGGTCTGTTTTTGGACACACATCATGGATTCCCGCCAGAAGGGCATGTGCATTTTTCTGTGGCCGATATGCTGGGGGGAATGCAGGAAATTCACCCAGAACAGGCTCATGTCATTCTTTGTCTTGGAAATACTTTGCCCCATTTAGAATCGGGGCATCAGTTGGCACAGTTTTTCCAGCATGCATATGATGCTCTTCTCGACGATGGGATTCTTGTGGTGCAGATGTTGGATTATACCAATATTCGTGACCAAGGAGCTCTACAACTTCCTCTTCTCAGTGCTGGAGGTTTGGAGTTTTATCGAAGTCAACGCTATGATCCGGAACGAGGGCGAATCATCTTTGAAACGCTTGTCAAAGATTCTCAAACACAAGAAGAGCGGCAGCATTATCTCACTCCGTTTACTCCTGGTGCATTAACTGGTTATGCCGCAGAAAAAGGTTTTTCGGATGGTCAGTTTCTGGGAAATTGGCATGGGGAAGACTTTGATGGCCATTCATCATGGTTTGTGGCTCTTTTTCGGAAAAAAGTGAGAGAGTCATGAAACGGGCGGAAGTGATTGTTGTTGGTGCCGGGAGTGCTGGGAGGAGTGGGGCAGAAGCTCTAGCCCAATGGGGGAAAGATGTTCTTCTTGTGGATGGAGAAGCGGCGCTTCCTTATAAACGCACCAAACTGAGTAAGAATCTTCATCGCACCCTACATGATGATGTTTTTGCTTTGCATCCATCCTCCTGGTATGCCCATCATGGGATTCGCTTG
>JAKSCK010000184.1 GCA_022360655.1 Spirochaetales bacterium
CATAAATAATTACTTATATCGATCAGTTTCTTAATATATTAATGCACTAGTGCAATCGAATTATTTTAAAATTATTTCCGCAGTAGAACGCCCGCTTAACTTGCAAGCCGTCAGCTGGCGCACTTTTTGCGTTACCGCAAAAAGCGTGACAGTAGGCTTTGCCAAGTTCAAGCGTTTGTTCTACGGTAAAATTCATTAACTTGTTATTTCGCATACTTCACGGGTATAATTTTTTTGAGTTTGGGGTATTCGTAGCACTTTCGAAAAATCAAGTACTTTTTCCCTGTACATCTGTTTATCATCAAAATGCCTATAAACTTCAATGATTAAGTCCAGAAAATTTTCTTTTATATCGTGATAGTTTACTTGAATTCTTTTTACATTTTTGTTTTCAAAGATAAATTTTAGCAATGTTCTGTCAGATCGTCCACATGAGTGTCCAAAAATCTCTACTTGAATATTTGGGTTATCATTTAAAAACTTTAATAATTTCTTATAGTTATCATTCATTAAATAATGGACAGATTTGTTGTACTTAAACAGACTATTTAAGTTGTCATATTCAGATACCTGCACTAATTCTTTATTATGTTCATCTCCAATTCCTAAAATTGGAGGATTATTTTCATCATATAAATTACCATGGATCTTTATTGTTTCAAATCGTTGTTTTTCTTGATTGTTTTCATCTACTTCATTGAGTCTTTTGGCATATTTTTCAGATGTGCCAGTATAGTTGAAATCCAATATCATATTATTGTAGCTTTTATCGCTATCAAAAATTTTCATAATATCGTCATTCACAACAATTTCTTCATCTTGCTTTTTCAAATAGGAAATCATTAGTTTTCGAAAGATCTCGAAATCTTTGTTTATTTCTTCTATCTCTTTTTTAGTATTTCCGTTTTCAATTATTAATTTCATGTATGTATTTTCTACATCAACCCACTTTTGGCAGTGATCTTTCAACAAATTGAACATAAATTTTCTTTGTCTAAAGTATTTTCGTCTCCCCTGACTATCTATAATTAGAATTCTTTTTTCTCCATTAAAGTCTTTACTATTACTATCAATTGTATTATTTAGAAATTGCTCTTTAAAACTCTCATAATCCGCTGGGCACTCTAACCAATGTGATATTTCTATAAAACTATCTGAGTATTTTCCAGATGAAGATAATTTTGAATGTAAAGCCGAAAGATAATGTTCTAACATCTCGCTATATTTTGTTTTTAGACCATGTGCAATATCAAACCCGTTACCAATAATTATTAATCTGTTCATATTTATTCCTTCTCAAAATATTAAACTATTGATAATATATCTTATTTAGATGATTTTGAGTTAATTTCTTTATCCGTAGAACATAGTTTATTCTATTGTTGTCGATAAGGTGCAAAAATTCCGTATTATGCTGAGTCAAGACAAGAATATAGCAGTATAACTTGGTTATAAGTGACATAGTACTGCAAAAATAGGATTATAGATAGATGACATTCGCCCAATATTTGGAACAGAAAGCACTGATTCCTGAGGGGAAAATTCGATATTATTTGCGCTGGGTTTCATTTTACAATGATGGTGAATCCCTTCATGATTTCTGTCACAGGCTTGGTGAGCGTTATACAAGCGGACTCATTGAACAGGCTCGTCATGCCGTAAAGCTTTACCTTTATTACAACGACAAAGTCAAAGATATTACTGAGAATCCTTCTTCGCAGAGTCCAGAAAGTAAACAAAGTATAGAGAGATGGTATTCTCTAGAGAAGTCTTTTCGAACTCGAATGCGACTCAAGCATCGCTCTTGGCAAACGGAAAAGACTTACTGGATTTGGATTCAACGCTATAGAAGGTTTCTTTCAGGTAAGGATCTCAAACAGACTACCAACATGGATATTGTCAACTATTTATCCTCTTTAGCTGTGGATGGGAATGTTGCACCTGCAACTCAGGAATTGGCATTCAATGCGATTCTCTTCCTTTATCGTGAGGTTCTTAATCGTAGTATTGAGAATCTTGATGTGGCTATTCGATCTCGAAAAACGCGTCGTCTTCCAGAAGTTCTGACTCGTGGAGAAGTTAGTCGACTCATACAAAATCTCAATGGTGTCAATAAACTCATGGCCAAGCTGATCTATGCATCTGGAATCAGGCTGAATGAATGCCTTTCCCTACGCGTAAAAGATTTGGATTTTGAACGTCAAATCCTCATTGTTCGGAATGGAAAGGGTGATAAGGATCGGAAAACACTTCTCCCACAGGATCTCCATCATGATCTCCAGATTCAACTGCAGCATGCTCGGCGTCTCTGGGAGGTCGATCGCCAGTCACGAAGTACTGGTGTTGAGGTTCCTTATGCTATTCAGAGAAAATATCCTCATGCCATCTTTGATTGGTCTTGGTTTTGGTTATTTCCTTCAAGTCGATATTCAAAGAATCCTCGTACAGGAAATTATGGACGGTTTCATCTCTATCCCACAACGTTCCAGCGCTCCATCACCCAAGCAGTAAAGTTGGCCCAAATTTCAAAGAAGGCCAGCGCTCATACTCTTCGGCATAGCTTTGCCACCCACCTCCTTGAGGCCGGTTATGACATTCGAACCATCCAAAAGCTCCTGGGACATTCCCGTTTGGAAACCACAATGATCTATACTCATGTTGCAGAGATCTCCAGTTTAGGAGTCCATAGCCCACTCTCCTCTTTATAGGCAAAAGTCTTCACAAATTGGTGCGTATAAGTGCTGAGTGGGGAGAATTTTATAATGATTCAAAAGTTTTCATCATATCATGGTTAATTTCATGATCCTAATATTGTACTCATGCCAACATTCCGTGATTTTTGAGGATTCTCACCTGAGATTTTCTACTTGTTCTAATAAATAGTGGATTGAATTTATTTACACGAAGGCTTTTTTTCGTCCGCGCAGCATTGTTGATTGTCTTAACATGTTTTTGATTTTTTTATTTACATCATCATTACAAGTGATTTATTGATCTTTTTTCCTTCAATATTTAGCGTTCCCAGACTTTAGAAGGAGTTTGCTTTGAAAAAAACAAACACATTGCTTTTTATTGCTCTGATGGCATTAACGTTTGCCAGTTGTGCATCAACAGGTTTGGCCAGTTCTCATAAGAAAGGGTTTGGACCGTTGAGTGTGCGCATTCCCTATGCCAATGTAGAAAACTATTACGGCTACATTTCCACTGAGACTCAACCCGATGGAAATTTTGATGGAAAAGATGCCCATTACTTGTACTTTTGGGTTCCTGCGGTGATTGATGAGGTGGGAATCTCCATGTGTTCTCCTGCCAATTCAGAACCAGCGGAAGGTGACTTCTCCAGCGATGCTTTTACAAGCCTCTACACAGAAAATGATGAGGCTTTCTTTGATACATTTATAGCCCTGGAAAAAATGGCCATTTTTGATGAGAACAAAATTGCATCTGGCGGCGAAGTTCTGGGTGTTCTGGCAACAAATGATGATTCGAGCGAAATGCGGAAGAATCCTGCTGGAAATTCTTACAATTCACTCCTCCGTCATGTATCAGAGGTGAGTGATCCCCTGAGGGCGTTGACTCGCGGTGTTTACCGCATTGCCTTCACCTCCTACCGAGGAGAGGTTAATGGTTCTTTTGTGGCCAATGTGGGCACAAACATACCTGGGGTTGTGATTGCTTCTTCCTTAGAGGAATTGGAAAAGGCTGTAACCGCCGATTCTGACGCCTCCTAATTCTTCCCCCCCCTTCCTTACAGAGTAAGGAAGGGGTCGATTTAAGATTTAACGAAGATTCTCCCAAATCTCATCAACTTGGTTCTCATTCTGAAAATAGTCTGCGCTTTTCCCTTTAAAATAGATTTCTTCGGTTTTCAAATTGTTGATTTTTCCAGTATCTGGATATTCACAGAGATCAAATTTGTTGAGTGTTCGAAGGTCAATGTAAACAAGATTCTCCTTATGGGGATTGTGAAGTTGATGTGCTCCTGTGGAACCTTTCTCACAAAAAACGATATCACCTTTATTCACATTTTGTATTCCATCACCGTCTCGAAGTTCTCCTTTTCCGGAGAGTATCACAAACATTTCATTGGAATTGTGATGATAATGAAAGGGATAAGAATACGAACCTTGAGGCAGAGATTTTATGGTGCAGGAAAAATCTTCCATTCCTGCTTCTTTCGCCAAATCTTGGGTTTTTTCCCATGAATACTCCTTTTGAATCTGTTGATTTGTTTCAAAGACACATTGCTTTTCATGGATGACTGTTGGCATGCTTTATGCCTCCTTTTTGTTGAGATATCTTATACAAAACTTGGGATTGTATAAGATTTATTTTATCGCTAAATATGAGTTAATTAACATGTTTTTCTTCATCCCATCCCATGCTAATATGCTTGATTTTGGAGGGTATGATGAGAAAATCTTTCGGGATGCTACTGTTACTTTGCATTGGATTTGGGCTGATGGCTTGCAAAAACGTGGTGACAAACACCCATTCAGCTCAGCAACCCCTTGAATCTGAATTTCCCTTTGATCTTGCAGAGAAGAATACGTTTTCTTATCCCGCTGAATTAACTACCGGTCGGTATTATTCTGAGTCACTTGACAACCAACCAGTGATTGTTCTTGCGAACCAGGCCATTAAGGTGAATTGGAATGGAGATACACATTACTTCACTAAGGAAGAACTCTTACAATACTTTCTCTCCCAGGGTAGCACACAAAAAAATCTCACCATGACTTTTCGAAATGCTGAAGATGGCAAGTTCTACAGGGTGTTCATCAGTTATGCTCCCCATGGAAATGGAATCATAAAAACATCCGTGGATCAGCTTGATGGTGGGGTGGTTAATAAATACTTTTCGTATCTCCCCTGCACTCTCACCGGGGTGCGTTCTGCTGCATCCAACAGCAATCTGGCATTGGCAGCATTTCTGGAGGAGGGACGCTATTACAATGATGATGCCGACTACAGCATCACCATTTCTCCGAATCAAATCCTCTTTAATTACGGTGAGGGTCTCAATCGAACATTTCAGGTGAGCGCTACAGGCCTGAATATGAACAGCTATGCCCTGGAAGATTTTTCATTTGATCGGAGCTATTACACAGTAGAACAAGAGCTTGTGACTATTCATGAGAATGGCCAAAACATTGAGGATTTCTTCACCATAAAAGAGGGCCCCAGGGGGGGAGTATCTGTAACTCACAAACAATATGATGGAAACAATGGCGGCGAGGAGAAGGTGTTTTATACCAATTTCTATTTCCGCCGTTTGAGTAATTGATTCAGAGTTCTTCTGTTTGAGCGAGTTCCTCCATGTCCCTGCCAGGACATGGTGGAGTTGGCAAATCCCTGGGAATCAAATGTCCAGGGATGATCTTAGCCCTTTAGGAACTCTGCAGAGAAGGGCATAAACCAACGTTTGCCCTCAGGATCATTGGCCAGTAGACACTGAGTGTAATTCTCAAATTGTCCAGCACTTTCGCCAATGGCAATGGTGCAAATCAAAAGATTTTTGGTGGAATGACGCTTGATTTGGCCATAGCTTTCATCTTCAAGCTTGAATTCAGGAATATCAAACTGACCATAACCTGTTCCAACGGCCTCAAAGCGAATATTTCCAATGTCTTCTAAAAGGCCTTTTTCTTTCAGCTGAGTTTTGACAGCATCCTGTTCCTGCTGACCCTGCTCATTCAGGGGGATGGCCATGACGCCATACTCGCCAAAACCTTCGTCCTGCCCTTCCTGGCCAGGCTTATAGTGCATGAGCACTGTCATCTCATGAACCTGATGATTTGATGCGGCAAGAAAATGCTTGTAATTGTTCCAAAGCATTCCCATCAGGCCTTTCTCGTTTGCCACTTTCTTGAAGAATTTCTTGTCATTCTTCATCGTCTCAATCAGTTGTTCTTTGGTCATTTCTATTCTCCTATATGGATTTTGTTTCCGTTTTGGGATTCCGTTGACATGAGATGGCGTGCGTAATTCTCAACAGGAAGAGCATGACTTTGATGAATCCTTCAATGGAATCATCTTGGCTCTTTGCTGTGAGGGGAAGCAGCCCATTATTCTGCTCTACAACCAGGTTGAGATACCCATCCATGATGGAGATCATGAAGGGCTGTGCGAGTTGCTTTGAAAACTCGAGCAAGAGGAATTCAACTGGTGGATTCAATATTTTTTTGGATTCAATTTTGTTTTTACCAAAAATTGTCATGCTGGGTTCTAACAGCGGATGATGAATTCTTTTTTCATCATCACAATCCAGAAAAAAAGACTGCCATTTCTTTGTTAGGTTGGAATGGATCAAAATCCAGTTACCTTTGTGCCTATCCACTTGTACTTGGCAGAATAATCCACGAAAGAAACTGGAGTCTTCAAGGTGATGTTTATTGCTGACAAAATCAAAGAGATCTTGAGGAAAATATGAGGGAAAGGACTTCTTCAAAATTTTATTTATAAAATTCGATGATTTTCTCTTTTTCAATCCAATGTCATAGATTTCAAGTTGATGGATTCCGAATTGTCCATGGACAACACCATAGCTGTGAGGTGGACTTTGAAGATCTTTGAGAGAGAAAGAATGTCCCCCTTTGAAAGGACGAAGGGGTGGAATATTGGTTTGATGAGAATAGGAAAATCCAGGAAAAAGCTGTTCTGTCACCTGGTGGGCCACGGTCTCCTGCTGTGAAGAATTTTGAGCCACTCTTATCAGAAGATTTTTCCACCTCAGACTTCCAAGAATCATAAGAAAAATCATGCATGCAAAGAATACGATTATCAGAAACATGGTTTCCTGATGATTCAGCTTGAAAAAGAAATTGGTTGAAATCAGTAAAGCAAAGGAGAAAAGAACCCCAAACACAAGGAAGATTCGGGAATAAGCTCCTTTGAGTGTTTTCTGAAGGGTCTTTTTTTCCAATTCATGGTGAGGAATAACCGATGCATAGAGTTTTTTCACCTCAGAATATTCAGAATGAATATTTGCGTTCAACGCATTGAGGTGTTTTTCCGATTCTAATGATTCTGCTTGAATCTCAGAATCGCCTTGTTTTGGTCCATCATCAAAAATTGTGATGGTGGCCTGTCTGTGCGGCTTCTCTTTTCTTTCGATGAGATGCACTAGAGCATAGGCACCAAGGCCCAAGAAGGCATAAATAAACCATGGAATCTCTATTAAAATATTCCTTATATTCATATATTACAACTTTACTAAAACTGTCGTGATTTTAGATTTGTTTATCTTTGCGCATTTTTTGCACATAAATTTTCAAAGTGCAACACTCTGAGCTAAAGAATCGGAGCCTCCATGGCAAAGATTCCTTTTTGAGATTTCGTGAAGAATCATGAGTTTTTTAAATCTCCTTAGAATCCTCTTCACCTCTTTGTTATAAATTTTCAAAAGTTTCTTTTTTCTTATTCCCTAACCTTTTCTTAACATTGGCAAGCAAGCATTTATCGTGAAATATTGTCTTTTCATCAAGCCTTATAACAGATTTTTTTAAAAAAATGGACTTTTACTCTCAAAGATAATCAACAGAGTCTTTCCAGCGATGTTTTCCAAAGAATCTTAACCATGGAAAGTGACTCCAGGACTGTGCAGATGTATGGGATTCACCAACAAATCCCCATTCCCGATGGAAAGCCTGAACCCATGGGCCCTCCTCAATGATATGCGTCTCGTTGGAACCGTCTTGGGTTGAAAACACAGCATCCTCAAACAAAGTGGTGATGACAGTTTCATGCCTTCATCTTTTTTGTTTTAGATCGACCCTGGGCTGCGCCCGGGGTCCCGGAAAATCTCCTCAACTTTAAAGGACAAACCAAGAGAGGTCCTTGTCCCCAAACCGGCGGTATTCTAGGGCTTCAAGAAGATCATCGGTCACCAAATCTGGCCGGTCATCGAGGTCCGCAATGGTACGCGCCACCCGCAAACAGGAATGCACAGCCCGGGAGGAGAGAGCCAGTTTGTCCACAGCCTTCCCCAGATAAAACCGGGCTTCCTCCCCCAAGGTGGCCACCTGATTCAAATCCTGGGGAGTCAGCTGAACATTGAGTCTATTCCCTTGGCGCTCCCGTTGCATCCTCTGACATTGAAGCACCCTTTCTGCAATGCGTTCAGAGCATTCTCCAGGTCCCTGAAGAAGGACAGGAGCTGGTTCTGGATGAAGGGGCATGCGCAAATCCACCCGATCCAGTAAGGCTCCCCCAAGACGGCGCCAGTAGCGCCGGATATCATGGGGCATGCAGGTGCAGGATCCATCGGCCTTTCCAAGATTCCCACAGGGACAGGCATTCATGGCCAAAACCATCTGGAAACGGGCGGGATAAACTGTACTGCGACCAGCCCGGGAAAGGGAGACCCGCTGAGAGCCCAAGGGTTCCCTTAAGGCCTGAAGCACCCGGGGAGCAAATTCAGGAACTTCATCCAGAAACAGCACCCCCTCATGGGCCAAAGAGACTTCACCCGGCTGAAGAGAAGCCCCGCCCCCCACCATTCCTTCTGCCGAGGCACTGTGATGGGGTTCGCGAAAGGGGGGACGATAGAGCAAGCCCTCTTCAGGAGCCAATTTCCCCGCCTGTGACCAAATGCGAGTGGCTTGAAGGGATTGAGGAGCCATGAGTGGGGGGAGAAGACCGGGGAGGGAGCGACAGGCCATGGTTTTTCCACTCCCTGGAGGGCCAAAGAGCAGAAGATGATGCCCTCCAGCTGCGGCAATCTCCAGCATGCGCCGGAGAATGGGCTGACCCCGCATTTCTGCCAAATCCACCACCTCTCCTGCCATTCCTGACCGTGATGGAAATTGGAGGACACTGGGCTCAGGCCAGGGCTCCGTAAAGAGCTGGGGAAGATCTTGGAGATGGTGAAGTCCAGAAGCTCTGCCCCGTGGAAGAGATTGAGCTTCCTCCAGATTCCCTTGGGGAACCAAGAACTTTTCCACCCCCAATTCCAGGGCGGCTGCCGCGGCGGGCAGTACTCCCGGAACTGGAAGAACACGACCATCTAAAAGAAGCTCACCAATGCACAGAAGAGCACCGGTTTCTTCATTCTGCTCCAGTTGTCCCGATGCCACTAAAAGCCCCAGGGCAATGGCCAAATCGTAACCCGTTCCTTCTTTTCGTAAACTTCCTGGGGCCAGATTCACCAATATGTGTTGAGCCGGTAGAGTGTAACCGCAACGACGCAAGGCCACCCTCACCCGCTCCCGAGATTCCCGTACCGCCCCATCTGGGAGTCCCACAATATCAAAGGCGGGAATTCCCCGGCGAATATCCACCTCTACAGAGATGAGGGCCCCCTGAAACCCTGAGGCCGCATAGGCGTAGATTTCCATGTTGGTCTCCCTGGAAAAGAACGGGAACGGGTTCAGGGATTCTTGAGATTCACCAGAGCTTGGGCTCCCTGAAAGGAGAAAGCCCAGCAGTATTGCGAAAAAATCGTCGAATCTTCAAAAAACTGAGACACATTCCGCCAAAGGCTCAGATCATCCTCCTGAGTGAAACCATCACGAAATGTGACAACAGAATCATTCGAACTTGTATTGGAGAGGTTCTGTATTTGACCTTCTTCCATTTTGTAATAGATGGTCCATGAGTATGGGTCATTGGATTCATCGGCTTTAAGGATTTCATTGGATGAGAGAAATTCTTTCCAATCCTCCATGGTGGCAACACTGATTTCAGTTGGAAGAGTCATAGCGG
>JAKSCK010000057.1 GCA_022360655.1 Spirochaetales bacterium
CGTGTCGTCAGCAACAGGCAACACCGATCATGGAACGCAAAACCAAACTGATGGGAGCGAATTGGGATTGCAAGGCAGCCCGGCGCCCTCCTCTCCAGCAGCCCACTGTTCGAAAAGCGCTCTTCGGATGGCAAAATCCTCAGCGAAGAGAGAACACACCTGTCCTTCCGGGTGGAAGAAAAGCAGCGGCTGGTGCATCGGCTCACAACTTGGGTTTGGAGGAGTGGTGAAATTCAGAAAGGGACAGAACAACTACTTACCTCATCCTCGATGCTGGCATCTGCGCCGCGTTGAAGCAGCATCGCAACGACACCTGCGCGACCGTTCGACGCTGCAAAATGGAGTGGCGTTATGCCGTCCTGCACATCCAGTCAGCGTCGTCAGTCATTCAATGCCAATTCGGCAGACCCCGATTTTTGGATCTACTGCCACCTCCTGTCATTTGTATTCAACAGTATTACTCAAATCACTAAACAAAAATGGACTGATTGTTGGTTCCAAAATGTGCAAAACACGTCTCCAAACAGTGTTACACAAAAGATGCAATACAGCATTGAAACGGATGTGTGATCTCACTCGTTCAGTCCCGTCGATTGCAGCGCCCCTCTTAAGCAGCATCTCAATGACAGCTGCGTGACCGTTCCATGCTGCCAAATGGAGTGGCGTCCAGCCGTCCTGCACATCCAGTCAGCGTCGTCAGTCACTGAATGCCAATTCAGCAGCCCCAAATTTTTGGATCTGCTCACGACTCCTAGTAGTTTCGTTCAACATTCCTGTCGTACTGGGCATATTATTAATTATATTATTAATCTATATACTCATACTACTAACCATGGCGTTGACCGGTCAACAAACAAAAGCCAAGTTTGGCAGCGTTGACTTTCCGTTGACTTGAGTTGACTTTGTGTTGACTGGTCAACAACAAAAATCGGCCACAAAATGTCCGTTGACCTATGTTTGACCCGCATTCGCGCGCTATTGACCAGCATTTTGGTCAAACATGAGATACGTCTATGAATACCACATTGACTATCCGTCAACTGCTTGATGCTTTGCACTATTA
>JAKSCK010000274.1 GCA_022360655.1 Spirochaetales bacterium
AATGTTCAACCACTGACAGCACACCGTCCACACACTTCCAGAACAATGTGCAACACCACGCTACACCTCAGCACTCGGCAGATGTTCGACCCGAACTGCCGCCCCTATGCGACGGAACGTCTCCTCTTCACTCAACACAACACAGCAACACAATCGTTCACTCGTTCCAGCTCGTGTTCCAATCCCGTGTCCGTTCGGGCAGGTCGCGTCGATGTGTAATCAACAAACGCAAAAGGGCACTGCGCAACTCCAAACGCAACGTGCGAATGCACGGCACCGACCGACGTTTCCACACACGAACTGCAACACAATCCCGTTCACCGTCATCTTTCGATTCCGTTCTTCACTGGTCAGGTCTCTCGTCTCCTCCGCGTCAAGCGTGTCGCTCTCCCGGTGCGATTCTCACCAACGCGCAGTCACACCACTCCTCCGTGGACAACCTTGCTCGGAAACCAGTTGACGTGTGCGGTTCTAGTGACCTGCGTACACACGTTTTGTCGTCCCGTCGCCGCGTGCGGTAGTCGTGTCGTTTGCGCTTTGCTCCTGCGCACGTCCCCTGCGGTCGGTCCTTACGTTGGACACGGTGCAGCGCCGCGCTGCTGTTGTTTGTAGGTGTTGCTTCGGGCCCGGCAGGTGCGCAATGCAGTTGGTGGTCGGTCGAGGTACGCGCTCGTCGAACGGCTCGTCGTTCCGGTGAGTACTCGGCGCGCAGCCGATGCTACTCGATGCACACAGTTGGAGAGAAACGAGAGAATTCACAGGGCAGAAAAGAACAATGAACCAAGGGGCGTCCACCCTTTTGTCATATCCAATGTACCGCGCACCGCGACACGTTCGCGTGCTGCGCTCCCCTCGCACAATGTCCAGTCAACCCCGCATGTCCCACGACTTAGCCAAATTCTGTGACAGTTTCACGACTTAGTTATTTTACAAGGCAATGCAGGTCCTGCGCCCCTAGGGGGCGACCGTTACAACTAGATACAAAAGCACGAACAGACATAATGTACAAAGTACTACATAAAGTACTGCAAGGTCGCGACGATCACCACAACATGGGTGGCGCCCATCAACAGCCACGAGGAGGAGCTGGATGGCGGGGCCGGGGCCGAGGCTCACGTGGACGGTTTGCAGCCGTCCAAATGGACCAACAGCCCTAGGCCTATGCCGGACAGCATGAGCAGGTTGGTCCACAGCTGAACGCGGCCAACGGTGATGGCGGGCATGGTCGA
>JAKSCK010000009.1 GCA_022360655.1 Spirochaetales bacterium
AACTGTAATGGAGCTGATGCTTTCTGATCACCCATTTGATTGTTTGGTATGTGCTAAATCAGGTAACTGTGATTTACAAACTATGGCACATCAATTCGGAGTACGTGAGTTACACTACAAAGGTGAGCAGTCAACTTATAAGGTAGACTATTCTCCATCTATTATCCGTGATATGGATAAGTGTATCATGTGTCGTCGTTGTGAAACAATGTGTAACGATGTACAAACTGTAGGTGCTCTTTCAGCTGTAAACAGAGGTTTTGAATCTGTTGTTGCTCCTGCATTTGAAATGGATTTAGAAAAATCAACTTGTACTTATTGTGGTCAGTGTGTTGCTGTATGTCCAACAGGAGCATTAACGGAAAAAGATCACAAAAACCAGTTGATTAGAGATCTTGCAGATCCAAAGAAAACCGTTGTAGTTCAAACAGCTCCAGCTGTACGTGCAGCTTTAGGTGAAGAATTTGGAATGGAAGCTGGTACTTTAGTAACTGGTAAAATGGCTGCTGCTTTAAGAAAATTAGGTTTCGATAGAGTATTCGATACTGATTTTGCTGCCGATTTAACTATTATGGAAGAAGGTACTGAGTTATTAGGAAGATTAGGAAAACACTTAGCAGGTGACAAAGATGTAAAATTACCTATTTTAACTTCTTGTTGTCCTGGTTGGGTTAATTTCTTAGAGCAAAACTTCCCAGATTTATTAGATATTCCATCTACTGCTAAATCACCACAGCAAATGTTTGGTGCTATTGCAAAATCTTATTTTGCTGAGCAAATGAATATTAAGCGTGAAGATTTAATTGTAGTTTCTATTATGCCTTGTTTGGCTAAGAAATATGAGGCTCAAAGAGATGAGTTTAAAACAGATGGTGATCCTGAAGTAAATTATTCTGTATCTACAAGAGAATTAGCTCACTTAATTAAACAAGCTAATATTGACTTTAATTCATTAGAAGACGAAGATTTTGATAACCCACTTGGAGAATCAACAGGTGCTGGTGTAATCTTTGGTGTTACTGGTGGTGTTATTGAAGCAGCTACTCGTACAGCTTATGAAGTTCAAACTGGAAAAACTCTAGAGAAAATTGAATTCAATGAGTTAAGAGGTATGGAAGGAGTAAGAAAAGCTACTGTAGATTTTAATGGTCTTCCAATAAATATTGGTATAGCTCATGGTTTAGGTAATGCTCGTAAATTATTACAAGAGGTTCAAGATGGAACTACTGAATTACATGCAATCGAAATAATGGCTTGTCCTGGTGGTTGTATTGGTGGTGGTGGTCAGCCATTACACCATGGTGATTCATCTGTTTTAAAAGCTAGAACTAAAGCTTTATATACAGAAGATGAGTTAAAAGTAATCAGAAAATCTCATGAGAACCCATATATTCAAGAGTTGTATAAAAACTTCTTAGGTGAACCTAATGGAGAAAAAGC
>JAKSCK010000045.1 GCA_022360655.1 Spirochaetales bacterium
CCTCGCCCTGGTCCGCCACATCGTCAAATCCCACAACATGGCCGCCGTCCTCACCCTCCACGACCTCAACGCCGCCCTGCGCTACGCAGACCGCGTCCTTTTCCTCAGCAACGGACAAATCGCCGCCGAGAAACAAGTCACCGAGGTGACGACTGAGATCATTTCACAGGTTTATGATATGGATGTGGATATGCTGATGCACCAGGGGTTGCCGTTGGTGGTGCCCCGGGATCGGGCTGCTTGATTTGGGAATTTGGATTTGAGTCCTTTACTGCCTTTTAAAACTAAACCTCACAAGAGATTAAATTGATGGTTGCAATTTCAAATCGAGAATGTTTTATCTTCAATTAACGTAATTTAAATTAGGTATTTTTCCATTTCAGCGGCTCAAACATTTGGATTAGGTCAAATAATGAGATATCTATTTTCTTCGATCCCATGGAAGTTTTTCCACTGATGACAACTATCGTATAAAAAGAGCATAAAATGTCTCGAGAAGATTTAATTTTGTCTATAGCTGAAGGTAAATTGTCCATCGATTGTATTGATCTGGAATTAATACAGTGCATTGATGATTCTCCCGTCGAAATACATGGTTCTGGATTCATAACCCAGACGAACGAAAAACACATTGAATTCAAACTATTATTCAAAGGCAAAGACACAAATATTCATGATCAATTGTCATTCCTAAGCAATGCAGAACCTGGTTCGATAGTACCAAAGCATCACTACTTTAACCTTAGAGGAAAAGATAACTTAGGGAAAGAATGGTTTGCATTTGAAATTTACATAAATACCAATATACATATCAGTTTTAATACTGCTGTAATAACGGGGGAAATTGATAGATTATTTCATAAAAGAAAATACGATGGAGAAGACACTGACAAACATTCTCTTTTCATAGTTTCTGGTAATTACAACCTCCCTTGGAATGAATACAGAACTATTGGAAATCACAATACACTATCTGAATTAAATCTAAAAATTTCAGGAATTCAGTTAAATATTTATCAGGAAGAAAACTTACTAAATGTGCATCTGATAGTTGATGAAAGTTCCGATTTACAAGCATACAAAAACTCAATTATTCAAGCGCTTAGTATAATGACGGGAGTTAAACTTCCAATCCTATATGAATTAGATAGAGAAAATAATAAAATTCAAACTCAAATTAACTCTTTCAGATTCTATATCGATGGGAAATTAGACGCTCCTATAAAAATATGGATGCCTTTCGATATTCACAAATTTTCTAATTTTCTTGAAACATATTTAAATTTTTCACTTAATAACAATTCAAGTAGGCTTTTCGGGTTTTGGCACAGAATTTTCTGTGTTTCTAAGAGCCTACTTGAATCCAGTGCTCTTGCTTCAAGTGTTGCGGTGGAAGGCATGGTGAAAAAATATTTTTGTGGATACTTTCCTGTCTCAGCAGATGAAATTCACACAATAGAGAACGCAACAAAAACAATCAAGGGTTTAACTTTAGACAAGGATATCCAATCAAAACTACTATCTTCTTTAAACAACTTTAAAACCAAATCTCCCAAAACAGTTTTAAATCAGATATGTCATGACAACAACATTGACCCCAATTTAATCAAAACTTGGAGTGCGTTACGAAATAAGTCCGCTCATTCCGACGACAACAATATGTCACAATCGCAATTCGATAAATTTTACCATGATTATAAATCCATTCTTTTTTTATTTTATCAGCTCATTTTCTTAACTATCGGTTACAAGGAAAAATTCTTGGATTATTCTCAAATCGGTTGCCCAGAAAAAAAATTTCATAGCGGTGTAGATTAGTTATGGAATTCCGGGGACGCCTTACTTAACTCCGCTATATACCGGATTAGTGGGCGGTCTGAATTTAACTGGATACAATCCAAATCGTCATGTTATACAATTAGTTGCCGAATAATAAGAAGATAGAACAAATGCGGCGAGTTCACCACATGGTTCAAATTGTGGAATTACTGCCGGAATTAAGAATTAATTAGAGAAACACAATCAACAGCATCAAGTTAACCGGCCTCGAAACCTACAACTTATACTGATTTCAGAATCAACTTCCGATTGAAGATGCTGTATCTTCAATCAATCTAATTTTCGATTTAAATCCAGCCTGTCTGAGTAGGGTTGGATGTCATTTGAATTATCATCGAAGAGAACAACCAGATCGTTACAAGATGTCGTCCATGGGGCTGCACCGCCGTTAACCGCAATGCGGATCTCGTTCCCGTTCCATTTGCCTCAAGCCACTGGAACCAATCGTTAATGGCGTTTGAATTCTATTGTTTCTTTTATTCGCAATAG
>JAKSCK010000206.1 GCA_022360655.1 Spirochaetales bacterium
CGAAATATGCCAACTCTTGGAAATCATGGCCAATAACATACCAACACCCAATAGCCTAACTAATTTCCAAGAGCCGAAAATGCAAGTTAAGCGGGCGTTATACCCAAGAAAAATCAACTTAATTATTCTAGCAAAAGCCGCATTTCCAATCTATCAATTTTCTTAGAAGATCTTCCAATGTGGGGGTAAGCTGGGCTTTGGAGCGGTATGATAATTATTTTTCTTGAGAAAAATAATTATCAAAACTTAATATAAAAGAATTTGAGACCATATTAATACATAACCAAAGAAAATTAGGAATAACATTCCCTTAAAAAACGCCGAAGGCGGCTTTTCTCAATTAAGCCAAAATTCCTCTATTTCCAAAGTATCCCTCAGGGAGGAAAACATTAGATCTGCGTCCTACAGAAGCAATAATTAAAAACATGAATAATAAAAAACTCGGAGAATCCCCCGGGGGTGAAAGTATGCGAATTTCAGCTTTAGGGGCCTGACAATCCGGAAATTCTTGAATTCTCTAGGGGGAGTGCTGCGATTTTTTCTATTGCTGAAAGCTTTACGGAGAGTCCTGAGTTCCCCCGGGGAAAAGAAAACGAGGTTTTTGCTGAGATTGCTTCTGGAAAACAGAAAAGCCTCCTTCAGCTTCAAGAGGGGAGCTAAGTTAAAGAAATTTTGCGCTGATTTATGGAAAACCCCAGAAAACTTGCTTGAGGATCCCCCAGGGGGAAATGAGTTTGGAGGGCATCCATGGCTTTCACTTGGAAATTCCCCTCGAAGAATCCAAGGGAGTAGTGTGACTAGAAGGGCGTTCTGGGGTTTTTCTTAGAAAATCCCGGAAATCCGAACAATTCAAGAAAACCCTATTATGAGATTTGTTGAACAAAAAAGAATACACCAGAGAAATATATTTCCAGAAAAATTAGAAACTATTCCCGCTCAAAATATGAGATAGTAAAGCTACTAAGGAGAAATTCTGGGTATAACAAACACTTGAACTTGTCAATTTTCTTTGGCATATATTCGTGCTAGGAAGCGCACGAAATATGCCAA
>JAKSCK010000015.1 GCA_022360655.1 Spirochaetales bacterium
CGGATACCGGGGCCATCGACTGTACCAAATGAGTCCGTTGAATGAATACGGCCTAACATGAACACTCCAAAACTCACCCGGCAGGGATCACGCGAACAGATAAACAAGGTTTTCTTTGGCCTTATTCATCTCGTCAGGGGAACAACCGGAGCAACAACAATTTAAGCCCGGAATCGTACCCCCACACCTGCAATCCTACAAGAGTGAAACAGAAACAAGTCTTACCGAAAACATTATCAGAACATGCAGTTACACCTGAAAACAGACGACATATGCCCGAAGAATACGCACATACGTACAACTGCCAACCACAAACGCAGCCTAATTATAAATACAGTACTTTTTTCTCGCATCTTTAGGTAATGCTACCTATGTTTGCCCCCTTGGGCATTGTCTAGTATTCGCGCCATAAACACTTTAATACTTACAGGACGTCATCCTCTGGAGGACGAAATGAGCAAGTACCTCTACCAAACCGTCTACGAGGAATTTACCGGTTTGAAACCCCCCGAGCCGACCGATACCAAGCAACGCCGCAAGCGTGGTTATGGCCACCCTTACCGCATGCGCCTAAATATGCAGGACACGGAAGAAAAAAGCCTGAAAAAGCCCGAGCGCAGAAATCAGTTTGGTCAGCCGATCAACAATGCCAGGAGCAAGAACAAGGATGCCCGTGACCCTCAGCAAACCCAGAAGGTCATGATGCCCCAGTTCAATGCCAGAAAGAACAGAGAACATAGAGAACCCCGTGAAGCTATGTCTCGAGAAGCTATGCCACAGCTGACCATTCCAGCTGAGCGCAAGGGTTCCACTACCGCTCAGCCCAAAGTGACATATAAAAAGCGTCGCCGCTTCTCTCTGACCGACAAAGCCCCTTCCGAAGACTCGACACAATCCTGATATCCAAGCCCCACTTTTCCAGCTTTTAGATGTATCCGGCTGCCAGCCAGTCTAGGACAGTTTGTTTTCGTTAAAAAGGCCCTGCCCTAAGCAGTAAGGACAAGGCCTTTTCAGGCTTTCTATATCAGCGTTACAGAGCCGATACGTATTGAATCATCACGCCCGCGGCAACGGCAGAGCCAATCACGCCTGCAACGTTGGGACCCATAGCGTGCATAAGCAGGAAGTTGTGGGGATTGGCTTCCAGACCAACCTTGTTAGACACCCGTGCTGCCATCGGCACCGCAGACACACCAGCGGAACCGATCAGAGGGTTGATTTTGTGTTTGCTGATCAAGTTCATGGCCTTGGCCATCAGCACCCCAGTCGCAGTTCCAATACAGAAAGCGACAATACCCAGCGCCAGGATACCGAGGGTTTCAGTCTGCAGGAACTTGTCTGCCACCAGCTTGGAACCAACGGACAG
>JAKSCK010000046.1 GCA_022360655.1 Spirochaetales bacterium
CCCCACGTCATTTGCCTAATTGAGACAGCAGCATTCAGTCCAGTCAACAACCCCCATACAGAGGCTGTAGCTGCCGCGAGGGAGCAGATTTACCAATCAATGAGTAGAGCGTCTGCCTACGCAGGTGGGAGCATCTATCTATTGTTCATTTGAGGTTTCATCCAGCCTAGAAGTTGACACAAAGTGTCTCCGGCCAGTCAGAAAATTCGCCGCTGATTTTTAATAGCAGGAGGGTTGCCCCAAAAAATTTGAGAAACAACACAGAATGCCAAGAACATGCAAACGCATAGCTTACATCGCTCTAAGATGGAAAAGGGCAACAATTCTTTTCTGACAAAGCATCGAGGCCTGGTCCTTGCAGTAACCTGTTTTTTCCTGTATTTAAGCAATTTTTCAACAACAACGCAAACGCACAGATACCAGTGAGCGTTAGTACTGATGGCCTTGGAAAACTCTTTGCGTTATGGCCCAGAGTTTGCTCTATATAGTCCACAGTCACCAAAATGAGGCATGCAGTACTTGGTGTACATTAAATGCCTCTGGCAAAGCCCATTACCCAAACACATCGAAGGCGTATAGGGGTTTGGTCTTTGGAAGAAGGCATGCACATGCAGAAGCTCAGCAAAAGACTGTTATGTTTTTGCCAAAGAAATGGCTTGGCAACATTTTACTTTCCACAAGTTAAGGGACTGATATGCTATTTCAGGTAGGACCATATTCATTCCGCAGACGACAAACCTCAAAGGAACGATTCAAATTCGATGCAAAAAGGACCAAAAAAGAGTGCAACAATATTTTTGCGCTGTCTGCTAATGTCTCAAGGACTCACCATCCCAATGAAGCTTGAGAACATGAACAATCCAGACTCTCATGAAAAAAAGGAGATAAAAAAGCTATAGTCCTCCTTCAAAAACTGTTTGAATATTGTTTGGGCTGTGTTCCAACTGACCTTTTGAGGCACCCGAACATATTTAATTGTGCTCCCCTGACCTATGGCATCTGCGAAAGCCTGCCATCATTCTGGAAACAGCATCAATACAATGATTCAGTGGGCACATCTGCCTTGGTACTTAATGTACAGGCCAGTACAGGCAGTACTACCTAGTTTCACAATGGTCTGAGACCTCTGCCCGTTCACAGCTAAGGCACACTGGTATGTTCATCGTGCTGACCAGTAGTACCACTGGTCTCTCATGGCACATAGTACATTGCCATACTCATGAGATTACATCATGATCTATAG
>JAKSCK010000202.1 GCA_022360655.1 Spirochaetales bacterium
AAACAGGTGCATTTCCAGGTGAAAGCGAAGTTTCTGTTTCAGAGAGGGATCTTACATATAAACTAACTGCAAAAATTAACGGTTTAATGGCTCAAACCAAAAAAAGTAGTGCCTAACAAGTCGCTTTAAGGGACCGCTTGGGGCTGCGCCCCAGTTCCCTCGCTTCGCTCGGCGGCCCCTAAGCTCAAGCGTTATCTGATGATCACATGAAACGTATACTAAACACGATAATTCTACTCTTGGGTGTAATAATTCTGTCTTCATGCACAAGAACAGTCTCACTCGACGAATTACGTGAAGAAGTGTTTCATGATCAAAAGAGAAAAGTAGCCCAATGGTGGTATATAGGGTCTAAAGAAGATCACCACTATTTCAAAACTGATTCTTTTAGAGTGTTAGGAACAACCTATAAAATTAACCACAATAAGTTAATTTTAAATAGGGAAATTCCCTTTTCAAAATTACGTAGTGACTGGATTCCCCTACCTTGGGGGTCTCCTTCAGAGGATCTAAAAAACGAGATTGACTTTAATCTCACAAAAAACCCTATATTACCAAAAAACTACCCACTATCTTTGGTACCAAACCAAGGCTTAACACTATCGGATTTATCCCTATTTTCTTCAATAATACTGCTAAACTATTTTTTTATGCTTATGTGGAAAATTTTATATGGTTCATACTATATGTTTCGACCAATATGGGTTTGGTGGGAAGACATAGAAAAGTTAAAACACATGGCAGAAACAACAAAAAATAATGTTATTAAAGCACAATGTAATAAAGCCTTTATGGTTGGTAAATTAGCTCTAATCATTGGCGGTATTTCAGTTACTTGGAGTATCATACTCTGAAATTAAAATTTCAGATAACAAGTCGCTTTAAGGGACCGCTTGGGGCTGCGCCCCAGTTCCCTCGCTCCGCTCGGCGGCCCCTAAGCTCAAGCGTTAGGCAATAGGAAATTGGGGTTGCTTTTTTAACTCGGTAGTTGAAGTGGCAGAATCGGACGTTCGAAGCATCTTGTCCCAGTTGGCTCCGCCTTATGCGGTAACGAT
>JAKSCK010000129.1 GCA_022360655.1 Spirochaetales bacterium
ACTGTCACGCTTTTTGCATAACGCAAAAAGTGCGCCAGCTGACGGATTGCAAGTTAAGCGGGCGTTATACTTATTTAAATTCAGCTAAATATTTTTAGCTAAGAGACACTTTTTATAAAATTCAACAATATTAAAGATGCATTCCCCGGGGGGTAGGGTTCTTGAGGAGGTTGATAATAATTTTTCTCGTGAAAAATAATTATCAAAATATAACTTCATTAAATCTGACATTTATTGATTACAAAGCTAAAATTAACTTAGGAATAACTCTATTTTAAAAGTCGCCGAAGGCGGGAATTAATACAATAACTGTAGTCTCAGTACTACGAAGATCTAGTAATCCAAATCTTGCTAGCATGAAGGACAAGATCATATATTTCAATTATTAATTATCAAAAAAATGTAAAATATAAACATATTTACAATTAAAGAGTAATTATGTTAAAAGCTTTATGTTGTAATCGTAAGGAAAGCCAAAAAATAACATGAGGTTAAATACTTTGATTTACTATGTATTAGGAATAATTATAGCGATTATATTACTTATTAAAGTTATAATTCCATTTGCAGTTACAGTGAAGAAAATATTTGGGAATTTTCACCTAAACAAAAAATCTGAAGAAATAGATGAAGATCAATACAGAGCTCTTTCAGTAGGTGCCATACACGGAGAACAAATAACTGCTTATGTGAATAGTTTAGAAACAGGCATTAATACAAAAAGACTGTCAAAGATGCTTAGAAAATGGTGGGATATTCACAATCGTGAAGATGCAATTTCGGTTATAAATTGGCTAATATCTGAAGGCCACAGAGAAGTTTATCCTTTAATATTGGAAGCATTAAAAACGAATAATCCTAAAAAAGTGTTTTGCTCATTAGGCAAAGAACATAGAAATGAAATAAATGAATTTTATGAAAATATAAATAACTCAAAAAAAGAGTTAAATGAAACACTAGAGATATCCGAAAAAGACTTAGATAATGGCATATTGGGCTGGGATGTAAGTCGAATAGTTTTATTGGCTCGAACATGTTTTGACTGTGGTTTCTTCTCTAAAGAAGAAGCATGGAAAATTCTAGGAATTGCAAACAATTTAGCTCATGAAAAATTCAGCAGTTGGAGAGAGCTTAGTAATAGTGTTTTGATTGGTGGAACCATGTGGGGTGGCTATGATTTCATTTCAAACAAGATATACATCACTGAAGATCTTTTTAAGAAAGAAAACAGCCCATGGAATAAATGTGAATTTTGACTTTGAAGCTGAATAGTCCGGAAATTCTTCTATTCTCCTGGGGTAGTGCTGCTTGCCTTTTTATTGCTGAAAGCTCTACCGAAATTCCTGAGTTCCCCTGGGGGAGAGTAAACCAGGCTTTTGCTGAAATTGCTTCTGGAAACCAGAAAAGCCACCTTCGACTCTCAGAGGGCGAGCTAAGCAAAAAGTGCATTATTCAGAATTTATGGAATTCCGGAGATTCCGCGTGTGAACCCCAAGGGGGGTGAATGGTTTTGAGGGGCATTCCTGGCTTTCACGCGGAAATTCCGCCTGATGATCTTCAGGGGGGTAATGCTGCTAGAAGGGCATTCTGGGGTTTTCCTTAGATAATTCCGGAAATCTGGGAAAATCATCAAAACAGTAACTTGATATTTACAGAACTTATCACTGATTAATCAGAGCTATTAATCTCCGGAAAAGTTACCGCATTTCAAAGCGAATTATGCCATAATGTAACCGCAAAAAATGAACAAAAGCATAACAAACACTTGAACTTGTCAAATCCTGGCTGTCACACTTCTTGCGATCCGCAAGAAATGCGCCATCTGCGGCTTGCAAGTTAAGTGGGCGTTATACCCAAGAAAATTCAATTTAATTATTCTTG
>JAKSCK010000257.1 GCA_022360655.1 Spirochaetales bacterium
GCCTCGAACATCTTGAAGGAAAGACGGTAGATGTGCTGGCGGACGGATTTGTTTCTCCTCCACAAACTGTAACTCGTGGATGTATCACGCTACCAAATGCTGCCACACGAGTGCATGTGGGTTTGAATTATTCTTCAACAATTATGCCTCTTGAGCCGCAGATTGTTTTGCAAACAGGGAGCACGCTAGGCAAGACCAAGCGAATTAGCCGTGTGTTTCTTCAGTTCTACAACTCTAATGGAATGCAGGCAGGAACAAAGCAAGGGGCGATGGAATCCGTAGCTGTTCCTGATGACATACTTGATGGCAGGCCAGCGTTGTATTCTGGAGATGTGGCGATGGAGTTCGAGGGTGGATTTGTAGATTCTGCACAAGTGGTCATACAACAGGATGAACCGTTGCCTATGACGGTGCTTGGCTACTCCATGCAGTTGGAGATAGGTGAGCGATGATCATCCGGCAAGCAACATATGAAGATGCTGTTTCGTTGGCTGACCGCTTACGAGAACAGGATAGAAAAGAGATATGGGCTGCGCATGGAGAGAAGCCGGAGGTAGTTCTTCCGGCATGTCTGGCTCATTCTGAACGAGCGTGGGTGCTGGAACTTGAAGGGGAAGTAGAGGCGTTGTTTGGCGTAGCGGCATCTGCAGAAGAAGGCGTTGGTCATCCATGGCTGTTGGGGTCTGATGTATTACTTGCGCATCCACGACTGATGCTTTGCGCACCGAAGTACGTGCTGCCAGTTATGCAGAAGATGTTTCCTGTGCTGCAGAACTATGTGGATTGCCGCAACAAGGTGTCTATTCGTTGGTTGCAGCATATCGGGTTTACCGTGTCAGAAACACCAACTCGGCTCGGGCCTTTTGCTATGCGGTTCTATGAATTCTATAAGGAGGGTGCGGTATGTGCTCAGTAACAGCGGCAGTGATCGGGGCGGCTCAGTTGGCCTCTATGGAAATGAGTAGACGGCAGCAGAAAAAATCAAACTCAATGCAGCAGGACGCATATGATGCAAGCGCCCGTGCTGCAAGCCAGCAGGCAGACGTTGCTCGTCAGCAAGGGGATCGTGCCGC
>JAKSCK010000110.1 GCA_022360655.1 Spirochaetales bacterium
TCCTCTTTGCATCTACTTCCTTGGAGATTCTCTTGTTCCTCTCTCTCCATTGTTGCATGAATGGTCAATTCCACTCTCCATAGGGCCACACTGTCCTACATTCATTGGGTCTTCATCGCTGTTTCTACTCATTGACCACTTTGGGCTTGATCCCCTTGGAGCACCCCTTGGCTCTTCTTCCCCACTAGCACTATCCTGGCGATGATCACTTCGTGTTGTCAGTGCTAATGCTCTTTTCAGAGCCCCATATGCACCGATCTATGGCGTTTCTCCCCGTCATTGCACTAGCAACAAATCGCGCCACTTGGTGGATTTACATGCTAATGGTGATCCACTCTAGCGATTGGACGGTCGCTTTGGCATATAAACAACGATCGCTTCATGCCATCTGTTCCAAATCGTTCTTTGCACTCTGAAAATGGCCGATCTTCCGTCGCTCATGGATTCTCGAAACGTTTGGAACAATTCTGTGCGATCTGCTGATTTTTCTGCAGATTTTCTGCCCAATCCTAACGTCCTTTTCACTCTACGGCTGCCAAACACACAAGGAAACGAATTCCCATCACTATGTCGTTGCTATTGCGTCCAAGACTCTTGCACATATATTTTTTCTTCATCAACTCATTCGCCTTCGTCTTGATCGCTTTCTGGACAGTAAAAGACAACATGCACTTCCAACATTCAACTCCTCCACTGCAAGGTCGTCTAACACACAGATGGATGGATCGTCACACTCAGTTTTGTCTTCTGCCTCGCCAAGACCCCTAGACACTCGTTTCTTCTTCATCTCTTCGTTTCTCTTCGTCCTAGCTACTCGGCTGTCAACTCCACTGTAGGCTGCCGCTTCTACCATCAAGGACTTCGTTTGAGGAAAAGGGATGGCGCACAAGCGCCTCCCACACATTGAGGAGCGGGCTGAAGAGCCCAAGCTCCGAAACCAAATGATGTGAAGTGGACGCAGCCACAGTGGGGACGCACCTCACAAGTTGGGAACGCCACACGGAAGCCCAAACGCACAGTGGAAGCAATAAACAAAATTACATAATACAAGATAACAAACTGATTTGTACCCCGGTTTACCCTATACCGAGTATATAGGACAATCACCCTAGATAATGTGACATTAACAACAAATAAATATATCCCACAA
>JAKSCK010000083.1 GCA_022360655.1 Spirochaetales bacterium
CCATGAAACGTGATGGCATATCCCGGAGCCACCGCAAATCAGAGCGAATGATCAAGTTCTCCATTGTGTCGAGTATCTCTCCACCAAGGGTGTGTTCCTGTTGAACCGCTCTCCCCTAAAACCATCGCCGCAAGGCACCCTCCATCATAGCGCAGCTGACCCCCCAAGCCTCCAGGCGAAGAGATGGGGAGGTCGCCGCTGTCTAGGCCAAGGCATCGGCACGCTCATTGCCTGCAATGCTGGCATGTCCTGGGGCCCAAAGGAACCGAATATCATGGCCACGTGTCTGGAGAGTCCTCAAAAGTTTGTACATGAGCATGACCGTCGCATGGGACCTGCCCCAACAGGGCTGGCGGAGCTGACCAAGGGTTGCGTAGGAATCAGATGTGATGAATGCTCGTGTCCAATCCGCCCGAGAGGACAGGTGGTCCAGTGCAAGGCGTATGCCGAGGAGCTCTGCATCCGTGATAGAATGAAGGGGCCCGAGCTTCGCCATAAGGCGCACCTCCCCAAAAGGACCTCCGCCATCATCAAAGAAGGCCGCCGCGCCTCGCTCCCCCTCAAGGATAGACCCATCCGTGAAGATCCACACGGCATCCGTAGCGGTAGTCTGGAGGGAACGAATCTCGGCTGCAGCTGTCTCCCGCGGCAGGAACCTGGTGGGGAGCTTGGGCCGGGGATCCCAAGGGGCGTGCTCATGGAAGCAAAGCGGATCCAGATGCTCCCAGCCATCCGCCGTCATCACACCAGACCGGTGGAGACGGCGAACCTCTCCACGGGCTGTGTCGAGGGCCGAGATGATGCCATTCACACCTAAGGTGTGATCGCGCTCGAGCACGTCGTCTCTCCCATAGGTCCGCTGGCGAAGGATGAAACGGAAGAGCTCATAGCGAATGGCTAAGTCAGCTGGGAGCCAACCACAGGCCGCTATGGCTCTCACTGTACTCGTGGTGCTCAGGAGGCCAAGAGTCAAGATGGCTGACAGGCGCAAAACTCGGTCGATTGGGCGGAGCCGGTTGAGGAACCGGGCCAACCCCCCCCCATGCAGAGACCCCATAAAAAAGCCGGGGGAAGACAATAGCACGTACTAGAGCCGCCATTACTCCTGGGTGAACTCCCCAATAGGTGGCACATAATCGTCGCAGG
>JAKSCK010000236.1 GCA_022360655.1 Spirochaetales bacterium
CTGTCGGTATGGGACTTCTGGCTGTTCTGATGTATATGAACCCTTACCAGATGCTGGCGACTACCAACCGCCTTTGGAGCAGCTGGAATAGTCATCAAAAGTAACCATACAGTCATAAAAAATTCTCTTTTAGCCACTATTTTTATTACTGGTTCCAGGGAAGTTATGCCAGAATCTGGCACCCTGTATCAAAGTGTATAAAGCCCTGGTTTAGCCGCTTTTCCTGTATAATTATTTATGGGAACAGTGATAACATAGTCATCTACTTATTATTCGGAGTTTGTTGATGGGTACCAGCCTGCAACCGGTTGACCTGCTGACCCCCGGGCAGAATATTGATGCCTATGTTCATTCTGTCAGCAGCATCGCTGTGTTGTCCGCCGACCAGGAAAAAGAGATCGCTGAACGGCTCTATTATGAGAATGATCTGGAAGCTGCACGCCAGCTGGTTATGTCTCACCTGCGTTTTGTGGTACATATCGCCAAGAGCTATTCTGGCTATGGTCTTGCCCAGGCAGACCTGATTCAGGAGGGCAATGTCGGGCTGATGAAGGCCGTTCGCCGGTTTAATCCGGAGATGGGCGTTCGCCTGGTGTCCTTTGCTGTTCACTGGATCAAGGCCGAAATTCACGAATTTATCCTGCGCAACTGGCGGATTGTGAAAGTCGCAACCACCAAGTCACAGCGCAAACTGTTCTTCAATCTGCGTTCCAGTAAAAAGCGTCTTGGCTGGCTGAACCAGGAAGAAACGAATGCTGTGGCCCGTGATCTGGGGGTTGATCCCGAGGTGGTTCAAGAGATGGAAAGCCGCATGGCTGGCCAGGATACCGCCTTTGATGGTTATGCTGATGATGACAGCGACACCGCCTACCAGGCTCCGGCCCACTATCTGGAAGATCGCAGTGCCGATCCCTCTACCCAGTTGGAAGATGCAGACTGGAGTGATAATTCCACCCAGCGACTGCAGAATGCTCTGGCTGGTTTGGATGAGCGCAGCCAGGATATTCTCAAGAGCCGCTGGCTGGATGAGGATAACAAGGCCACTCTCCATGAACTGGCAGCCCGCTACAATGTTTCCGCTGAGCGTATTCGCCAGCTGGAAAAGAATGCTCTCAAAAAGCTGAAAGGTGTACTGGCAGCCTGATTCTGTCAGGTGCCCAATCCATTTGTTATGACCCAGAACCAACCTAATAATCCGCTCCATGGTATTACCCTGGAGCGGATTGTCGTAACTCTCGTTGATTACTATGGCTGGGATGAGTTGGGAAAGCGGATCAATATCCGCTGTTTCAACAATGACCCGTCGGTTAAATCCAGTCTCAAGTTTCTGCGCAGGACACCATGGGCCAGGAAAAAGGTTGAAGACCTGTTTCTAAATATGGCCAGCTAGGGGGGCGTTCTCAATTCAACATCGACTCAGTGGCTCTAATTTGGTGTTTCCAGTAATGCCTTGATCTGCTGGAGATAGGTTTTGCAGTCCTCTTTTAGATAATCTTCCTTCTTTGTCAGTTGAGTCCGGCTCTTTCTCACCTGATTCAGCGGGTGGCTGGGGCTTTTGGGGTTGGCTGAATCCTGTTCAACAGGAAGCCCTCTATGGCCGAGGGTGGCCATGCAGTCAGCCAGGAATGCACCACCCAGATCGTTGTTATTGTCAACTTCAATACAGCCAGCC
>JAKSCK010000123.1 GCA_022360655.1 Spirochaetales bacterium
AGGGATTGCAGTGGAAAGCCCGGAGGCAAAGCGGCTCCGATGGGGCGGAGGAGACGGAGCCCTAAAATCGGAGCCAGAGGGTTTTGCCGAGGACTTGGAACGGAAAGCCCGGTTCCCAATCGCGGTGCGATTGGGAACTTGCCCACGAACATCGTTACTCTAATTGCGCTTCAAAAGCACTGATTCCACTGTCCAAGGAACCGGTGATAAACAGATAGGCCCGATTGTTGGTGACCAGGGAGGATACGGAGGTGGCGGCGCGAAGGAGGTAATCTCCATTTTGGCTGTCACTGATGTTGGCCACATTTTCAAGTTGGCCCAAGTCATCCACTTCAAAGAGGCTCATTCCACTGTCGTTAAAAGAGACGGCACTGAGGAAGGTTTTCCCACGGAGTTGCACCACGGAGAGGCCTTGGAGTCCATCGAGTTGGTACTGGCTATTTTGGCTGTCATCCAGACTGGAGCGGAAGGTGAGAATCCCAGTGGAACTGAGCTCAAAGACGGTGATGCCATCGTCATCAAAACCACCCACAAAGATGTAGGTTTTGTCTTGGATTTGGGCACTGGCCAGGGCATAACTGCCATTGAAGCGATAATTCACCCCTCCACCAATGTCTTTAACATTGTCTCGATTGGTGAGCGCTCCGGTGCTGCTCACTTCGTAGATGCTGATTCCATCATCCAGATCTGAGGCCACGGCTAAGAAGGTGCGGTTGTCCACTTGGGCTGTGATGAGGCTTCGAGGGGATTCAAGGTTGGTGGAAGAGGTATCGGAGACATTGCTGCGGCTGGTGAGAGATCCATTGGTAGCCACTTCAAAACTGCTGATGCCATCATCTTCATTGCCAGCCACAAAAACAAAGGTTTTGTCTCCAACGGATGCGGTTGTGAGAGCATAGGCGCCATCTAGTTCAAGGGCTCCACCATCCACGGCGCTTCCTCTCAGGGTGAGCGTTCCGTTGGAGGCCACTTCATAACTGTTCACAGCATCCTCGGCAAAACTGGTGGTAAAGAGGTAGGTGGTGTCCCCAATTTGGGCGGTGTCGAGGGCATAGGGACTGCGAAGGTGACGGTTTGTATTGTCATCAGGAAGGTTGTAGAGACTGGAGAGCGCGCCATTGGAAGCCACTTCCAATACGCTGATGCCGTGATCGGTGAGACCGGCAACAAACACCATGGGACGATTGGCAACAATGGCGGCTGTGGATTCCTGAGCTCCACTGAGTTCCAAGCTGCCCTGATCTGCAAGATTGGCTGAATTTCTCACCCTGGCAAAGGAATAACTGGTGATGCCAGCTGGGGTGGCAACCTGGTCGCAACTGAGGAGAAAAAGGAAGACGGTTAAGGAGAGAAGAGCGGTAAAAATGCGTGGTATGGAGATCATGGCGGAATCCTTCGCAATGGAATTCGTGGATGTGGCGTTGTTCATCAGGAATCTCCCAATACGGCCTCAAAGACACTGATGCCGTTGTCCGATTCGCCTCCCACAAACAGGTAGGCTTTGTTGTCTAAGATGGCCGATGTGATGGTTCGCACTCCATCAAACTGGTAACCTGTATTGTCTGTATCATCCAGGTTCAAAAGATTGGTGAGGTTGCCATCAGGGCTGACTCCAAAGATGCTGATTCCATCGTCAATGGTGGAACCAACCACAAGATAGGTTTGACCTGCAAATGTGGCCGCATGGATGGCCAGAGCTCCATCAAGTTCAAGATTGGCTGCATCATCGGCATCCACAACACTGCTTCTGTACGTGAGGTCTCCATTGCTTCCAACTTCAAAGACAGTGACTCCATCATCATTAAGTCCTGCCACAAAAAGAAAGGTTTTATCTCCAATTTGAATGCTATCGAGTCCCCAAGCACCGTCGAGTTTATGATTGAATCCTCCGGTGTCATTGATGTTGTCACGATTGGTGAGCGTTCCACCCACACCAACTTCATAGACACTCACCCCTTTGTCCACATCGGCTGATACAAAGAGAAATGTTTTGGTGCCCACCACGGCAATCTCTAAATCTCTGGGGCCATTGAGATTTGTACTGAGGCTGTTATTCACATTAGTTCGATGGAGAAGCTGTCCATTGGTGGAGATTTCAAAGAGGCTGAGACCATCATCATTGTATCCAGCGACAATGAGAAATTGGCGTCCCCCCACCTGGGTGATGGCAAGGGAATCAGCTCCATTGAGATTATAACTGGCTGCATTGGAAACGGTTTCTGTGAAAGGATGTGTATGAGAGGGCGCGCCATTACTCAGAATGCGGAAGGCACTCACACCATCATCCACCCCACCAGAGGCATAGAGATATTCATGTTCCCCAATGGTGGTTGTGGCCAATCCTTGAACACCATCAAGTTCAAAGTTGGAAATATCTTGGACATAGTTGAGATAGCGCAGGGTTCCATTGTTGCGCACCTCAAAAAACGTGATGCCATCATCTGTGAAACCTGAGGCATAGAGATAAAGCTTGTTGTTCACCACTACCGTTTCTAAACCTCGAAGCCCCGCCAAGCGGTAAATGGCATCATCCCAAACATTGTCAGAGTTGCGTAGACTGGCCAAACGATAGGTGATGGGAAGCGGACCTGTGGGCGGTTCCGGAACAATGGCAACAGGTGTGGCTTCCTTACAGCTCATCAACAAAACAAGCAAAAAAGCCAAGAGGGAATACCCGGGATGTTTGAGCATGATGGTACCTCGTTAATATTATCTTTTTTATAATGTATTACATTTGACCATCCTTTTCTCTCAAGCCTATTCTGGCAATCTGTATTTCTTGTGGACAAGAAGATTCTCGGTTGGAGAGAATTTGGAGAAGACGTGCGTCCCCTCCATAACATTCTTGGAAAGAACAGCCTCAGAGTTGGGGAACGCCGCATAGATGAATGAATTCATTCGAGCGTGATGGAGAATCTTTAAAAAACACATCCTGTTTTGGAATTTGCATTCCTCCACAAAATTATTTATGACTCATTAGGTATTATTTAAGCATTCAGAACTGTCTTTCCATTCATCCCAGCCTATCTCTTCGCAGTTCATGAGACTTCCAAACGGAGAACATCAAATTGAAAAGACCTTGGCCAAAGAAAAGATATTGAGAGGAGGCTCCTGGTACATCCATGACCATGAGAGTCCACAATAAATTTTTAATTACTTATATCAAAGCATTTAAGCAAATGAAAAGGAAAATTCAAATCACCTGGATGTTCAGATTCTTCTGAACTGAGACGGATCACACTTTGATGATTTTCAAAGTGGTTTGGAGGCCTTAATGGGCAATGTGGCAAATATAAAACGATTGAGTTTCGGATTCATCCTTGCCTCTATTCTTGTTCTGGTAGCTTGTGACACACCAACACTGAAGTATGAAGGACGTTCCACAGGATCGGGAACCAATCCCACTCCCTTGGATTATCATGGGCAGGATCTTCGTCACCATGATTTCACCGGCGAAGATTTACGTGGAGCTAATCTGAGTGGTGCAAACCTCAGTGGTGTGAACCTCAGCAATTTTGACTTGACTGGGGCCAATCTCCAGAATGCCAATTTCACCAGTGCCATCCTCTATCAGGTAAATCTACTCCATGCCAATCTCACCGGGACAACCTTGACCTTTGCCAATCTTAATGAGGCCCAAAACATCGATGTTCTCTCATTCCGGCGCTCAGGAGATGTTCAAAACTCCAGCATGCAGGGTGTGAATCTCCGCGGAATAAACCTGTCAGGCCGCAACTTCAATGGAGTGAATCTTTCTGGTGCTGATTTGAGTCAATCCAATCTCAGTTACATCTATCTGGGTTATGCCAATCTCTCCGAGGCCAATCTCAGTGAAAGCAATCTCGATACAGCTCGCTTCACCCGAGCCAACCTTTCCCGAGCCAACTTGGATGACGCAGATGTGATCAATGCCATCTTTGATTTAGCCAATCTCACCTATGCCGATTTCAGCGATGCCATCAATGTGGGAGAGCATGTTCTCCGGAATGCCTACAATGTCCATGGCGCCGATTTTAGTACTGTGAATCTCAGTGGCCTCAACCTCAGTGGATTGTATCTGGCCCATGTAAACTTCCGAAAAGCCAATCTAAGCCATGCCAATCTTGCCAACAGCTATGTGGGTTCTGCCAATTTCACAGGAGCAAATCTCACAGGAGCCACCATGCCCGTGGGCTGGGAAATCCTTGCCAGCCATGTGGGTGATGTTGAATCACTCTACTCCGCAGGAAATGGTTCTCCCAGTGGTATGTGGTCGGATGGAATCACCCTTTGGGTGGCCGATTCCTCAGCGGCAAAGATTTTTGCCTATTCCCTCACCACCAAAGCCCGTGATGCAGATAAGGATATCGATACCCTTGCTGCAGCAGGAAATACCCACCCCTTTGGAATCTGGTCCGATGGAAGTACCCTGTGGGTGGCCGATTCAGTGGACTCCAAAATCTATGCCTACAATCTCAGCACAGCAGCTCGAATTCCAGCTCAAGACTTCAGCTTCCTCGACAAAGGCAATGAACTTCCCTATGGACTGTGGTCGGATGGAACCACCATGTGGGTTTCAGATGAGGCTTCCCCATCACTCTTTGCCTACAATCTTGCAACCAAAGAACGGGAGAAAGACAGGGACATTTCCACCCTCTACTCCGCAGGAAACCGAAATTCCGGAGATATTTGGAGTGATGGTACCACCATTTGGGTGGTGGATGAGGTGGGGAAAAAACTCTTTGCCTACACTCTTTCCAATGGGGAAAGAAACAGCAGCAAAGATCTCCCTCTTGGAGAAGGAAACTTTGGACCTCGGGGGCTCTGGTCTGATCAAATCACCGTATGGGTATCGGATGGGCTTGAAAGCCATATCTTTGCTTACAGTGCCCGCACTCATCGCCGAACACCATAAAGTCTTTAGAACGACCACCCCACTCCAAGTGGGGTGGTTTTAGGAAGAACCGGGAACCAGTTCTGCCGGAACTTCCCCTGTTTTAACCAAAGCCAACAGAAAGCGATCCACAATCATCGGGTCAAATTGCAGTCCTCGATTCTTTGTTAATTCTTCCACACAAATTTCCAGAGGCAAGGCCTTCCGGTATGTTCGATCCTCCCGCATGGCATGCCAGGAATCCGCAATGGAGATGATGCGAGCAGCAAGGGGGATGTCCTCTCCTGCCAATCCTCTAGGATATCCGGTTCCATCAAATCGCTCATGATGAGACCAAACCACCTCACTCATATCTGAGAGAGCATCAAAGCGTGATAGAAGTTGGGCTCCGAGTTCGGGATGTGTTCGCATCACCGTCCATTCCTCAGGAGTTAAAGGAGCTGGCTTTTTGAGCATGCTATCCGGAATGCCAAGCTTTCCAATATCATGGAGCAAAAGGGAATAATACAAAGCCGGTTCCATTGGAATTCCCAATTCCTCCGTGATGATGGTTCCATAGCGAAGCACATCATCAGAATGTCCCGCAGTATATCCATCTCGTAGTTCCAAAGATTGGGAAAAACCATAGGCCAACTGCTGGCAAAGTTCTTCCTTTTCTTCCGCCCGGGTGAGCGCATCCCGGAACTGTCTTTCATTCACAATATTCTTGATTCGGGCATCCAATTCTCGGAGGTTGATGGGTTTTCCCATGTAATCATCGGCTCCAATGGTTAGGCCCTCAATGCGGCTTTCTGCTTCGGATTTTGCTGTGATCAAGACAATGGGAATTTTTTGGGTATCCGTTGTGGTTTTGATTTTTTCCACAAGCTGAAACCCATTCATTCCTGGCATCATCACATCTGATACCACAATGTCTGGATGGTGCTCTTGAACCTGATTCCAACCATCAAGACCATTGGAAGCCACAGTAACCTGATGCCCCAAACTATCCAACATACGGCTCACATAAGTGCGCAAGTCTGCATTATCTTCCACATAAAGCACCTGAATCCCTGTTGAAGACTGGTTCTGAGGAAAATCCTCCATGATTACCTCATCCTCAGGGATGGATTCCGCTTCAATCAGGGCCAAGTCCCGAAGTGAAATTTTATCGGCATCGCCCTTGCGCCGGGATGTTGTTCGACGATCTTCCCCAGCATAGGCTTTATCTTCTTGACGCCGATCCATTCCCCGTCTGTCAATTTCCGCATCCGGTTCCCATTCATCCAGATGCAGGGGCAAACGAATCGAAAACGTGCTTCCCACTCCTTCTTCACTCTCTAAATCAATCCGCCCATGCTGGAGTTCCACAGATTCCCGCACAATGGCCAACCCCAAACCTGTCCCGTCATAACGCCGGGTCATGGAACCATCCACCTGACGGAAATTCTCAAACACCTTGTGAAAATCCTCTGAAGCAATGCCAATACCACTGTCCTGAACTTTCACCGTCATCCATTGCGGATCATCCCCCTCATCCAGGAGAAGAGAAACACAAATTCCACCTTGTTCTGTGAATTTCACCGCATTTCGAATGAGGTTAGAAAGAATTCGTTCCACCTTCTCTTGGTCAAGGAACACCACTGGAATGCTTCCAAAAATCTCAAAATCCAGAAAGAGGCCCTTCCGTTTGCACACCTCTTGAAACAAAGAGGCCTGATTTTTCACAATCCGAGCCATATCCACCCGTTTAAGACGAAGCTGCATTTTCCCTGCATCAAATTTTGCAAAGTCCAGCATCTGATTAATCAAATCCAGCAAACGGATGGCATTTCGATGCACCTGATTCACCAAAGACTTTTGGGCTGGTGTCATGGCTCCCAAGTCCCCCCGGCGCAAACTGTCTGTGGGGGCCAAAATGGATGTGAGTGGTGTTCTGATTTCATGACTCACACTGGCAAAGAACTGACTTTTCACCACATCCAGTTCCTGGAGTTCCTCATTGGCATTCGCCAGTTCATACCGTGCTGAGAACTCCCGTCTTCGCATGATGTTGGCCAACTGAGAACTGAAAACCACCAGCAGCATGGTGGACACCACAAAGAAGTTGTTCCCCACAAAGGCCGCCAAATTCTGAATATTCCCCTGATAAAGAATGGGAATGACATATCCGGCATAGATGAGAATCACAACAACAGCCGTTTCTTTCACATCCATGGGAACAATGAATAACAGGCAAAGAAGAACCAGATTCACCCCGGCGTAATAGGGACTCATATATCCCTCTGCCAGATGCACCATCAGAAGGATGGCATAAGAGCAATAGAGGTAGGCAAACATGCCAAAAATACGTGGATGTTTTTGTGGAAAGGACAAACGCATGAGAAAGTGCACACCAATGCTCAGGGCCACAACAGCAAAACGAATCCACATAAAAATGGGGGCAAGAGTGGGGTACACAACATAGTCTAAAGGAATGAATACCGGATACATGAAAAGGGTGACCAGCACACCTCGACGGGTATCCCGAGCTATTCTCTCTCGAGTTTCATCTTGAAACGCTCTCTCGCGCTTGGTATCGAATTTTTTCGTTGTCATATATGAGTCACTCGCTATGGTATTCTGAGTATAGGATACTTTTTGGCGACATGTACCTTGGAATTATTTTTTTACCGAAGAAGAAGGAGAGAAGATGATCACACAGAACCTGCGCATTAATCAGCGAATGACCCAAGAGAATACCTACTGTTTACTTGATGACACAGATCACCAATTTGAAGTCATTGAAATTTCTGCCAAAGGGTTTTCCTTTGCCTGTGATCAGAAGGACAAACGATTTCGAGTCAATGTGGATCTTCCGGACATATCCATCGTGAATGGTGAGGCACAAGAAATCATTCATGCTTCCGGAGTCATCCGACACAGGAGCAGCTTTGATTCCCGTCGAGACCGGGTGGGGATTGCCTTTTCCTCAAAACGGTTCGACAACACCATCACCGGTCGGGTTCGCCTCCCCCGCCATCGTCCCTCTCTCGACTTAGCCGTCTCCCTCAGCCTCAAAGGGCAAACCTTCCAGGGGCGAGTAGGCGATTACAACGTGCGTTCAGCACGAATGGAAATGCAGGAGCCCCTCCCATTCAACTTGGGAGATACCGTCCATGTCACAATGGGTTCGGGAACACGCTGTCTCTTTGATGGAGAAGCTCGCGTGCTCCGCTCCGATGAGGCCTCCTCTCATGTGGTGGTGGAATTCATCAACCATCTTTTGGAACTGCGTAGCATCACCATCACAGAAAAGGCCATGTATGCGGCTCAAATCATCCAAGAAAAAAATGCCAGTCTCCATGCATATAAGGAAATTCCCCAGGACTATAAAGCTCTCATCTCCGACTGGCGTATGTATTTAGAAATGATGAATGAAGTGATTCAACAGGAAGAGGCCAAGCACACCTTGGTCACCCCAGAAGAACAGCGCCTTTACCTTGAAGAACTCTTTCCTGAGTTCAAAGCCCAAATGCGCCAGTACATTGCCCAACTCAACACCATGGCTCCTCACATCCCTTCCCAGCTTCTCAGCCTTCACAAAGAATTGATTTTCACCCGTTTGGAGCCCTTCCTTCGCCGCTCTCCCCTGGTGAGCTGCATCATGGACAAACCCCATGGTTATCTCGGAGACTTTGAAACCATCAAGTACTTCTTTGACGACCCCTACATGGGCTCCAGCCTCTTTGGCAAACTCATGAATGCCTTTGTCACCTCATTGGAGGCCGTCACCGCCCATGTGGACCGAATTGCTTACCTGCACAACCAAGTTCTGGAATGTTACAACCAATCCTCAGAGGGCATCCGTGTTCTGAGCCTGGGTTCTGGACCCGCAGAAGAGATACTACGCATGCTTCATGAAACACCCATTGAAAAACCCATCCACATCACCCTCATTGACCAAGATGCTCATGCCCTAGCCGATTTCTATGAACGCGTCCAGCCGCGACTCAACTCCAACATTGACATCAATCTCATCAATTTCAATATCATCAATATTCTTGTTGGTAAGTTCCCAGACCTTCCTCCCATGAGCTATGACATCACCTATTGCGCCGGCATGTTTGACTATTTCAAAGATCGTCTTTGCCGAAAATTCTGCGATTTCATGCTCAGCCTCACCAAAGAAGGCGGTCAATATCTCTACACCAATGTGCACAGCCGCAACTTTGCCCGCTACTTCATGGACTATGCCGGAGGTTGGGGAATCTATCACCGGAATGAAGAGGAAACGGCCGTGCTCTCCCCAAAAGAACTTCCCAAAGAGGTTCTCACCGATGAAACCGGCACCAACGTCTTTGTTTCCGTCACACAAACAGCCAAAGCTCCCCAGGAATAACAGCCAGATTAAAATCCTCTAAATCGACCCCTGGGCCAGACGGCCCAGGGGTATTTAGGATCACCAACAAGCAAAATCATCATTCGACAGCCTCAGTCCTCATTCCTTACACTTTCGTTATGCCCTTCCCTCATTCAAAAACATCTCATCACAAGAACCACATACCATGAGTAAGGTGCAGAATCTCGCCAATAAAGGAGTTCTATATGAACATGAGTCTGCCAAAAAACTATGAGTCCTCTCCTCGATTAGACTTTCTCAAAGAATTCAATCAAGCCTTTGCTGAGGGAAATATTCATGCCGTGCTTCAGGCATTAAGCTCCGATGTGGAATGGCACATGGTGGGAGAAAAGCTTCTTCAGGGAAAAGAAGAGGTTCGTCAGGAATTGCAATCCAATGCAGAATTCTCACCGGATAAGGTGAAAATGTATTCCTTCATAAGCCATGGAAAAAATGGAGCAGCCAATGGCAAACTCTTTTTTCCAGGAGGAAAGGAAATGGAATTCTGCGACATTTATGAATTCTCAAATGAAACTGGCACAATGCTTCAGTCCATCCGCTCCTACATTGTGTCCATTAGGGCATAATCAGAAACGGCAACATACCCTTAGAAACAACATGAACCGCTGTTCTTTTCCAAAGAGGTTCTCAATGTATTTCCAACACCAAAGTCTTTGCCTCTGTCCCCAAACAGCGGAATCTCCCAGGAATATAGCGTCTTATGGATTCCTCTCAATACTTTTTGTTATACCATACGGCGATACTCATGAATGATTTCCATCCTGAAGTCCTCCAATACATTCAAAGCTTTCCAAAATCCAGGCAAAAGAATCTCCACGGATCACCATAACAACACATCCTATACATGATGGGATTTCGTAGAAAGAAATGAGACTCTGAATGAGTCTACTCGTCACAAACAAAACTTTTTTCTATTCTACAATCTCAAATTGCCCCATCATTCCCGCATCTTCATGCTCTAAAAAATGGCAGTGATACATAAACAAGCCTGGGTATGAGGTGAAGCGGGCAATCAATTCCACCCTATCCCCACCCCAGAGAGATATCGTGTCCTTCCAGCCCCTCCACTCAGGAGGAGGCGCTTGGCCATTGTAGGAAAGCACTTGAAACTGCACTGCATGAATATGGAAGTTATGCGGCTGGTTCATCATTCCAGATCCAGAATCTCCATTCACCACTTCCCATATTTCTGTGTCTCCAAGTTTCACCTGTTCATCCACCCGACGAAGACTCATCGCTTTTCCATTAATCACCATGCGTCCCATCATTCGTGTTCGCATTTCAAACCGTCGCGTTTGGGAGGCCTCTTCACGAGGAATACGCTCGACTTTTCTGAGTTCTGAAGGAATCGTGTTTTGTACTCCTGGTTGCCTCCCCACTCGAAACTCCAGAACCTTTCTTGTGATCCCCCCACTGGATTGGGCCAGCAGCACAGGAACCTCGTTTCTGCGACTGCGGGAACTTCTCGATTTTTGGGTGAAGTCCACTAAGATTTCGGCCCGTTCGCCAGGAGACAGAATCAGGGATTCAAAGGGGAGTGGAGCTTCAAGAAAACCTCCATCTGAAGCAATCTGATGCATGATTTCTCCACCCTCAAAAGACAGGCGAAGCATGGTGGAACTGGAACCGTTGAGAAGACGCAAACGGATGATTCCAGCTTTTACATCCACAGAGGGCTCAATTCCCCCATTGGATAAAATCTCATTCCCTGTGTAGCCATGCATCAAATCCGGCATGCGCGGACGATAGGAAAAACTTCCATCCCTTTCAAAACGACGTTCTTGAAGGATGAGTGGAATATCATCCACACCATATTCTCTGGGCAGAGGCAATGCATCCGATATCTCATCATCAATGATGAAGAGACCTGCCAAACCGTTATAGACATGTTCTGCTGTTTTTCCCATCAGATGGGGATGATACCAGAGTGTAGCGGCCTGCTGACGGATGGGAAATTGAGCCGTCCAAGTGCTTTGCGATGGGATGGGCTGATGAGGACCTCCATCCGCTTCTGCTGGTACATCCGCCCCATGCCAGTGCACTGTTGTGCTTTCTCCCATGCTGTTCTTCACATGAATAGACACCTCATCATTCCGTCGCACACGAATGGTTGGGCCAAGATAGTTCCCATTGAATCCCATAGTGGCCGTTTGTTGCCCGGAAAAAAACGGCATCGATCCTTCTTGTGCTGTGAGGTTAAATACTTTTTTCCCATCAGCAGAGCGTTCAAATTCAAGAAGAGGTGGGATAGAGAGGGCTTGATCTGGAATTTGAGCCAATAAGAACTGAGGAAGAATCAGAAAGATGAAACCATACAAATACCAAGAAAGCCGTTTCATGTGTCCCCCATTCATCAGAGAACCATGCACCTTTTTCACCAAGAGCTCAGAACAATGGGCACGCTCCCCTACTACAAAACATTAGAACAAAACTCAGGTATTCCTTGAATGATATGGGAATTGTTGGAATTTCGCACTCCAATTCCTCCATCACATCAAGAACTCCAAAGCAGAGGTTCGCTCAGGTATAAATCTCATCATTGAATAAGCTCATTCCATACCACAATCTAAACCTTTACTAGATTTATAATTGTTATCTACTTTTTCACGGATTTTGACATTCAGCACTGCCATCCATACTGGAGCCATATCAAAAGCAGGCTGACCAAGACATCTCAACATGAACATAGAATGATTCCGCAATCTTCTATTCTCAACATTTCATCCCCCAAAACGTCCTCATCTTTTCTCTCGCATTCCGTCAGAATCCATGTACTCTAAAAGCAATCACGGAGAAATCAACATGTACAATCAAATCACCATTCCAAATCCAAACCCCACTTTGGAACAGCATCAGTGCCAGCTCCAAACTCTCTCCATGCAGCCTCTCCGCCTCTTCACCACTCCTGCTGAAACTGAAGAAGAATTGGCCCAAAGATGCCAAGGCGCTGATGTCATCCTTGTGGGCTGGGACACAAAAATTCCCAAAAACGTCATTCTCCAATGCCCAACGCTTCGCCACATTGCCTTGGCCTGTACGCTTTTCCCAGGCCCCCATTCCAATGTGGATCTCATCACAGCAAAGAGGCAGAACATCCAGGTTTCAGGAGTACGAGATTATGGTGATAGAGGTGTGGCTGAATGGGTTGTGGCTCAAAGCATCCTCCATCTCCAAAAAGGTCTCCCTCCGAAGGAACTTCAAGGCACATCCGTAGGAATCATTGGGGCGGGAGGTGCCGGTGCACCCACAGCTCTGGCCTTCCAAGCCCTGGGAGCCAACGTGCAGTATTTCAGCCGCCGTCCAAAAGTCACAATGCAACAAGCCAACATTCCTCGAAAAACACTGGAGGAATTGCTACAGGAATCTCAAATACTCAGCATCCATCTCCCACGAAACACCCAGCTTGGAGGAAAAGAAAATTTCGAGTCCTTCCAAGGCAACTTCATCATCAACACCAGTTTGGGACTCCCCTTCAATCCTGAAGATTTCCTGGCATGGCTGAATCATTCTGCCCATTTTGCGGCCATGGATAAGGGAGGGTGTGGGGGAGATTCCCGTCTTGAAAATCATCCTCACATGACCCATATCCCCCATCATTGCGGCTTCACAAAGGAGGCCCAAGATCGGCTCATCCACCAGGTTATTCTTAATTTGAAAAATGGTTTGTAACAAAAAACGCCGCTCTTCTGAGCGGCGTTTTTATGTTCAATGGAAAGCATGATCTCATTCCCTCCATCCTGGGAGAGAATCAAGATTGAAGGATGAGGCCTCAATCCATCAAAACTCCAAGCTTAATCTGTGACAGAAACATCCTGAGCCCATTGAGCAAATTCTCCAGGGTAAAGCTTCTCAAGAATGGCAATGGTTTCCTCTGAAGTCACTTGCTTTCCATCGAAGGCTTCAATCACGGCATCAATAAAATCAGCCCCATGATTTCGATAAACAGAGAACAACTTAAGATTCAATTGCTTCTGGTACCAGTCATAGTTCTGCATTCCCACACCATCTGCATAGAGTCGTTCCAAATCATCCAATGTAACATAGTTGGGAGTGCTTCCATCCAAATACGTGGCATAGCTCATGATTTCAAACAATTGAGCCGCTTCCGGATCATGCTGGATGGTATAGTTCACCATAAAATACGAGGCCATGAACTCTGCAAACCACCGGTTCACACCATCCAGCCCTACATTGAACTGATACGCATGACCGGCTTCATGGTACACAATAAGATCAGGATATTGCTGAGCGGCCTCTTCAAAAGTTAAACCAATGCCATCCAGCTTTTCCTGTAAGAATACAGGAACCACATCTGCATACTGAATCACATCCTGAACAATCACCCCATCCGCAGTGGCAGGTCCAGTAATCACCAGAGGATTCCCTGGACGAATACTGGGCATACCATAGGGAGGGCCTTGGGTTTCCCAATCGTCACTATTGAGGATACGAATCAACACATCTTGTTGAATATCATACTGGCTCGCATAAAACTTCATCATTCCATTGATGCGTTCATACTGGAGCTGAGCAAGTTCCTCTGCACCATCGCTATACTCCACAGTCAAAGGACTGGAGCCTATTGTGGCAAATGAGGTTTCCTCTTGAGTTTCAGGTGTCGATGAGCATCCCATAGCGGCAGCAGATGCTCCCATAATCAAAATTCCACCGAAAAGGCGATTGAACCGATTCTGCAATCGGGTGATTCGAAATTCATTCATGCTCCTAACATTAACAAGAGAATCTGAATCCAAAGCTAATTCTTCATGAAGGGATGATGAATCAAACCCCATTTCTTCCATCAAAACAGTGGAAGATTCCATTCATTTTGAATCGTCCATTTCAAAACACCCTTTGAAATGGTTCTAAGGCAAAAGGATGTAATCAAGAATTAATCTTGAGAAATCGTCCCTGAGCAACGCTTCTCCATTCTCCGGATGCGCTTAGAGATTTCATTCATGCGGTATTCCATGGAATTAAGAATCCAAAACTGAAAATGATTCACCTTTTGCTGTGCATGAATCATAAACACAATTTTGATGGACACCATGAGCACACCAAGTTCCAAAGAGATTCGCCAAGGCAAAAACTCTGTTGTAATTTCTGCCACAAACAGTCCCAGAATCAATACAAGAAAACCTGCATTTATCCAATTATCTCTTTTGGAAAAGCTCTTCCCCCCAATCTGGCCTAATACCTTTTTGAGCTGCTCACGCTCCCTCTCAAATTCTTGAAGTTCCGCCAAGAGTTCCTCTCGACTCTCATCTTGATGCTGCTCATTGGACATAAAGTTCCTCTCCAAATCAGATCTATCCAACCGTTATGCACAGAAGGGACGGGGAATCTTACCGTTCTGAGAAAAAGGAGAGGAGAGAGAAACCCGGTTATTTCAGGAAAAAACGCGATTTTTCCCAGAGGTCATTCCTAGAGCCTGAACCAATCAAACACCAGAACAGGCCCTTCAAAAGAACATCAGTAGGTCCCAATATTATTTCACTGAAAGGGTCACTGCATTGGAACGATACCGTGCTGTCACACCACGCACTTGAATGCATCCTTCCGAGCCATGACTACGCACCCAGCAGGCCGCCACACCACCGGTCAAGGGAACCGATTTTGGCCCCATCACCTCACCAGGACCTTCGACTTCAAAATTCAACACTTCTTGGCTGAAGGGCATCAAATTTCCCTGAGCATCTTCCACTCGGAATTCCACCCGAACGGCATCCCAATCCCCGCAGTGCATCTCATCACGGTCGGCCTGAGCCCGTAGAATCTCTCCCCAACCCGAGGCATAGGTTCGGCGAGCCACTTCCACTCCCTTCACCATTCCACGAATCTCAAAGATGTCCTCCGGCCCTCCCCAAGGAAGGTCATATCGCATGAAGAGCTCTTCTAATTCACTAAACTTCATTCGTTTTCGCGCCAGAAAGCTCACCATCTGAAGATAATGTTTGAGTCGTAAAGCCCCAAGACCGCTCTTCATCACCAAACTCATGGCTTCACGCAAGCGTTTTTTATCTCGAGCCGAATAAGGAAGTTCGTCTACCTGCCTGCCCACCAAATCATCAATCACAATGGGAGGATGCTCGAGATGAGGAAAGTTAACTGAATCGGGGAAGAACTCATCAATCAGCCGGCCATTTTTATGCACAACAATGCTTTCACAATTTGTGAACACCACCATGGGAAGAATCTGACTGGCATCACGCTCCCCTTTGGCAAACACAGAGGCCGGTTCTAGAACCACTCTTTCATCCACAGACATCTGACTGGCATAAGCATGTCCAGCATATTTGGGCACCCGGAACATATCGGCCACACCGTGATAACAGATTCGATCTCCCGATCCAAATTCCCGATGGGTGTTGTAATCCCAGGCACACCATCCAATGGCACCGCTCATCTGCTCATCCCCAATTGCTTGATTCAGCACCCGCAAATGGCGTAGAGCATGCTCCACCAGGCGTTGTTCCTGATCAAAGCGCTTGGTGGGGAACATGTGCCCATTGTGCTCCGTCACAAGATAGGGAACATGGGATTTACCCGTCACCTTCCGGCGGGAGCGCAAGATTCCCCGTTCACCGGAATGAATGAAATCATTCATGGTGTACACATCTTCTAAAAGTTCACTCTTTTCAAAACACCGCACACCACCCGTCTGACGAGTGGGATCCAGCTCATGGGCCAGACGATTGGTTTCGTGATAAAAATCATGATCATCTCCGGACTCATTGATGCGTACACCCCAAAGAATCACAGAAGGTCTATTCCTATCCCGCTCCACCATTTCTTGGACATGCAGAACACTCAAATCCTTCCAGTCCTCATCACCAATGTGCTGCCAGCCAGGGATTTCCTCAAAAACCAAGAGGCCAATCTCATCACACCGGTCCAAAAAATGCCGGGACTGTGGATAGTGAGAGGTTCGAACCAGATTCAGTCCAAGATTTTTTTTCAACCGATCCGCTTCAAATCTCTGCTCCCCCTTGGGCATGGCATAGCCCACATAGGGGTAAGATTGGTGACGATTCAACCCTCGGAGATTCACCTTCTTCCCATTGAGAAAAAAACCCTTGTCTGTAAACTCTGCTGTGCGAAAACCGCAGCGTTCCACCACAGCATCTTCTTTCTCTTCCCCATCAAAAAGAGCAACATGCCCCCAGTAGAGCACAGGGGAATCCAAATCCCATAACTCAATCTTGGGCAACACATCCAAGGCAAGCTCAAGAACCGTTTCCCCACAATCCGCTTCCACAGAGCCTTCGCACCACCCCACAAGCGTGTCTGATGCATCCTTCAATTCCAGCTTGACCTGTTTGGAAACAGCCGTCATTCCCCGATTGCAAAGCCGAACAGACGCCTCTAAACACCCTCCACCCCCTTCATGGATCTGGGGGCGAAGAAACACATTTTGAACAAACACCGGGGGCACCACCAAAAGTTGCACCTCCCGGTAAATCCCCCCATAGGTGAGATAATCCACCACATTTCCAAAAGGAGGGATGTCCTCTCGCTCTCGGGAATCCACCCGAACCACAAGGTGCGCCAAACTCTCAGGTTCCACCAGAGAGGTCACATCCAAATCAAACGGGGTATAGCCCCCTTTGTGGTTCCCTGCCTCCTGGCCATTAATCCACACCTTGGCCTCTGCCATCACACCCTCAAAATGCAGGATGATCCGCTCTCCATTGCCAAGTGCAGGCACCTCAATCTGGCGCCGATAGGTGCTCACAAACTGATAAAAACTTTCATCAAAGTTATTGAAAGGAAGTTCAATATTTGTGTGAGGCAGGGAAGCGGGTTCCCAACCATCTCCAATAGAAAAATCTGTTGAAATGTAGGCGTCTTGAAAATCCGCACGATACTGCCAATCCCTATTCAGGCTTTTTATGATGCGTTTCATGATGGCTCCTTTTATCGATTTCGGTCTGGTCATCATATCTTTCCCTCAACCAGAACGCACGACTTTTTTAGACTGTACAGTCATACTCCAAATTAAATCGACCCCTTCGGGGATTTTTTGTGATGATCCATCACCACTCACACATCCACAGCTCGATAAGCACTGTCCTTGGCATCCCGTGGTGACACACGGAAATGACGTTTAAACTCCCGGCTGAAATGCGCCGGGTTTTCATAGCCAACCAATCGGGCCGCCTCATTCACCGGTAAACCTTCTCCAATGATGAGCCCCTTGGCCCGATGAAGTCGGGTGGTTTTTAAATACTGATGAGGAGAGGAACCCGTGATGCCCTTGAAGGCTCGATGAAAAACAGACGGGCTCATGCCCGCCTCATCGGCCAAATCATCCACGCTCAAATCTGCCGCAAAACGATTTCGAATCAAAGAAATGGCACGGGAGATTCGCTCATCATGGGAATCTTCCCGGGCCAAGGCCCGCATGGCCTCTCCATGAACGCCATCCAGAGCATGAAAGTAAATCTCCCGCAGGATTCCCTTTCCCAAAGCCAAGGAGGCCGCCGGTGAGCAGAGGGCATCCAAAAGACGATTCACAGCCCCCCGCATTCCATCATTCATGCGAGCCGGAACAACACCTGTTCCAGAAAAGGGCGAAGACTCCACCGTCCCAGCCCCCCGCAGGGGTCGGTCTAAACGCCCCTCCCCGTCCAAGATGCCCACCAGCTCATGTAAATCGGTTCGATCAATATCAAGAAACAGACCAAACAACGGATCATCCAAAGAGGCTCGCGTCTCACACTCAAAGGGAACCGGAACACTCAAAAGCAGATACTGATCGGGGTTATAGTGAAATTCCCTCTCTCCGAGATAACCCACCTTATGCCCCTGAAGAACCACCACAAGCCCAGCATTATAAATCAGGGGGGCCCGCTCCACCCTCTCTGTTGACCAAAAGAACCGAACCCCTGGCAAGGAAGTGGACACATAGGCCGA
>JAKSCK010000261.1 GCA_022360655.1 Spirochaetales bacterium
TATCCTAGGTGGAATGAAAAGCGGGAAAAGCTCCTATGCCTCATCCCTTGCCCAACAGCATGGTGGCCAGGTGGCCTATCTTGCCACGGCTCAACCAGGAGATGGCGAAATGGCCCATCGCATCCGTCGGCATCAAGAAGAACGTCCTCAGGATTGGTTGACGGTTGAAGAGGCCATCAATCCGGCCTCTTGTTTTGATCAATGGACCAATGGAATTCAGCCGAAATATTTGGATGTTCCCTCTCATTCTGCCGTGGAGCCCCAAGTGGTTCTTCTCGATTGTCTCACCCTCTGGCTCACCAATCTTTTGAGTCCATTGGGGGATGAGCCAAACCGCGTCGAAGCCTTGGAAAAAGGAAATGTCGCTGTAACAAAGCTGATTTCATCCATACTAAACTGGGAACAAGGAGAGCCAAAGCGCCAAACCCTGATTGTTTCCAATGAAGTGGAAAGTGGCTTAGTTTCTCCCTGGCCCCTCGGCCGAATTTTTCAGGATTTGAGTGGGCTTTCTCATCAAAAAATGGCTCAAGCGGCAACAGAGGTGTATGTCATGCACGCAGGGTTGCCTCTCAAGTTAAAATAAACCTCTTAGGGCATTGTGCTCTCTGTGGAGCAAATCAAGGAATGCGGGAAGGAGAACCATGAATCCCACTGATACAAACACACTCATTCAAGAAACCATTGCATCCATTCGGCCCATTGATGGGGCTGCAATGAAAAAAGCCTCTGAACGTATGGATGGTCTGCTCAAACCTCCAGGATCTTTAGGACGACTCGAGGAAATTGGGATTCGTCTTGCCGGAATCCAAGGAAATCATCAGCCCAAAGCCAAGGAAAAACTCAGTTTGGTGTTTGCCGCCAGCCATGGCGTTGCAGAAGAGGGAGTGAGTATGACGCCCTCTTCTGTGGATGGCATTATGGTGCGCGCCATTGCTGCAGGAAAAGCCGGAATCAATGTTTTAGCTCGACGGGCTGGAGCGGAAGTTCGTGTGATTGATGTGGGCGTTTCTGAGCCCTATGAAGAACCAGAAAATGTTGTGGTTCAACGTGTGAGACGCGGGACAGCCAACTTCTTGAAAGAGACGGCCATGACAGAACATGAAGCCGCCCAAGCACTTGTCGTAGGAATCACCACAGCAAAGAATGCCATCCAAGAAACTGGTGCCAAAATTGTGGGAATCGGCGAGATGGGAATTGGAAACACCACTGCCGCCGCCGCCCTCACCTCTGTCTTCACAGACAGTGATCCCGCCCTTGTGACAGGAGCAGGAACAGGACTCCCTGAGGACGCTCTCCGACGAAAAATTCGGGTGGTTCGCGATTCTTTAGCTCTGCACCAGCCCAATCCTGAAAATCCTCTTGGTGTTCTGTCCGCTGTGGGAGGTTTAGAAATTGCCGCCATGGCTGGAGCCATGCTGGCCGCCGCCTCTGAAGGAGCCCTTGTGGTGGTGGATGGCTTTATCAGTGGTTCCGCCGCTCTTTGCGCCGCCGCTTTTGCACCCATGATCCGAGAACGCATGGTTCTGTCTCATCTCTCCGTAGAACCCGGTCACAAGGCCATGGCTGCGGCTTTGGAACTGCGCCCCTTGGTGAATCTGGGCTTCCGTTTAGGAGAAGGAACTGGTTCTGCAGCCGTGATGCCTCTCATTGAAGATGCCGCTGCACTCCTTACTGAGATGGGGACATTGGAAGAAGAACTCGTGGCTTTTGCGCCACCAGAACATCCCTCCAAACAGGAAACACAAACCAAATGAAAGCCTGGGCTGAAGCCATGCGCTTCCTCACCATCATCTACATTCCAGGGAAGCCGCCAAAATCTGCTTCTGATGCCATGGCGGCCTATCCCTGGGCGGGACTCACTCTAGGATTACTCGTGGCCTTGAGTGCCTGGGGAGCCTCGTGGGTATTCCAACCCCTCACCATTGCCATCATCGCCCTCACTATAAAAATTGGGCTAACGGGTGGATTGCACTTTGATGGTTTGGCCGACCTTGCCGATGGCTTTGGCGGTGGAAGAGATCAAGAACGGCGTCTTGCCATCATGGCAGACAGCCGTTTAGGAACCTTTGGCGCTCTGGCCCTACTTGCCATGGCTGCCCTCCAGGGCGTATTCCTCTATGAGCTCATGTCCATCCGTTACTCCCAACCTTTGAGTCCTTTGTTCCTCATCCCCCTTGTATTGGCTCCCTCTTTCTCCCGAGGCCTTCTTCCCCTGTTCATGCGCCTGTTCCCCTCAGCCCGACCAGGAGGAATGGGAGAACGATCCAAGAACCTGGCCAATGGAAAAACCATCCTGTTGGCCCTGATGGCCATATTGGTCATGGCCTTTTGCTTCAGCGGATTCATGGGTATTGTCATTCTCTTTCTGAGCGGTGGATGCATGGCCTACTATGGCTGGAAAATCACCAAAACCCTGGGAGGATTAACCGGAGATTGTTATGGTGCCCTCATTGAAATTGGAGAGCTCACCACCTTCATTCTCTTTGTTCTAGGCCAAAAAATGGGAGTTCCCATTCTCCCCTTCCAAGGTCTTATTCCACTCTGGTGAGGAGAGATATGAAACCTCTTTCTGTGCTCATGATGCGTCATGGTCAACCCGAAGGTTCAGGACTCTACATTGGAAGCGGTTCTGATGTTCCCCTCACACCAAGGGGCAGGGAACAAGCTCATCTTCTTGCCAAAGAATTGGGCGCCCTGCCCTTCAAACAGCTCTACTCCAGCCCCCTCCAACGCTGTCATAAGACGCTTCAACCACTGGCCCAACAGCTCAATCAAACCATACACATCCAAGAGTCCCTCCGAGAGGCCAATTTTGGAACATGGGAGGGAGAAAGTTGGAAGAGTATTGCTCAACAGCATCCCCAGAAATGGGAAGAATGGATGAATCATCCCACCACAACCAGTCCCCCCGATGGGGAATCACTCATCCGTTTCCAATCCCGCACTCAAAAGGGATTAGAATCCATCCTGCATGAAGCAGAACCTGGAGATTTGCTTGGAATTTGTGCCCATGGAGGCACCCTTCGCACCGCCCTCAGCTTGGCTCTCTCTCTCCCACCATCCTCTTTTTGGTCTGCTCGGATTGACTATGCTCAAGTCTGCCACTTTCTTGTGCATAATCAAAAAGACTGGGAGCTCATCAGCTGGAACACCCACCCTTCAGCCTTCTCTGATCAGAACAGTGAGAAGTAAGAACGACCACGTCAAAAACAAGTTTGACGTGGTTGATCAACCTTCCAGGATGTTTTCTTTCAACACTTCAAGAATCAATTCAACCCGAAAACAATGAATCACTCCAAATCTACCATTGCAATTTAGGCCCCATATAAAGAGATTAAGAGCACTATATTTCCTCTATATTGAGTTATAGATCAAATCATTATTATTCATTGACCTATACCTCAATCACCCTTAAGATATTTTTGTGAATGATTCAGAAACCACCATTGAATTGCTTCATGCTCTCAAAGATGGCCGGCGGAAATTCCGTGAAATCGCAAACGAACTGGGTATGGCTGAGAACACTGCTCGTTCTCGTTATCGAAAACTCAAGGACGCTGGTGTTCTCGAGGTCACAGCACTGGTTGATCCTGAACGCCTCCCCGGCCATCAAACAGCATTGATTGGAATCAAAGCCAACACACCAGACCTCGTTGGAGCCGGAGAGCGAATTCGTCAACTCCGAGGTGTGGTTGGTGTTCGTGTGGTGACAGGCCGCTATGACCTGATTGTGGAAGTGCTTCTCAAAGAAGACTTTGGACTGTTAGCGTTTTTTACAGAAGAACTCACAAAAGTCAAAGACGTCCGTGACTATGAAACCTTTGTGGTTTACAAATCCTTTGGAAATAAAGTGCCTTACGTCCTTTAGGAGGTTGTCATGACAGAAACCCAGCTCAAGAAAACACCATTGCATTCCGTGTACGGCTCCAGTGCCAAGCTTGTGGATTTTGGAGGCTGGGAGATGCCCATCCAATTTTACGGAGGAATCCTGGCAGAACATCATGCCGTACGTCATCACGCTGGACTATTTGATGTGTCCCATATGGGAGAAATCACAGTCACAGGTCCAGAAGCAGAGACTTTTCTTGATCACCTCCTCACCAACAAAATCCAAGGTGCAGCAGAAGGCCAATGCCTCTACAGTCCCATGTGTCAGGAAGATGGGGGATGTTTGGATGACTTACTCGTCTATGTCATGGGATCACAGCATTATCTCTTGGTGGTGAATGCGGCCAATACCCAAAAGGACTTCCAATGGATCAAAAAACAGTGTGATTCCACGGGTTTCCAAGTCCAGGTGAGCAATGCATCTCAAGACTGGGCACAATTAGCACTCCAAGGTCCTCAGGCCACTTCCCTTCTTCAACCCCTCACCTCAGAGATGAACCTCAACACCCTCCCCTATTACCGGCATGGAGGACAAATATCTATTGGCACCATCCCCACCCTCATCTCTCGCACAGGTTATACCGGAGAAGATGGGTATGAACTCTACTGTTCTCCTTCTCAAGCTCCAGAACTTTGGAACATTCTCTTGAATGCAGGTGCCATTCCCTGCGGTCTTGGTGCCCGGGATTTGCTCCGCCTTGAGGCCCGCCTTCCCCTCTATGGCCATGAACTTCTCCAAAGCATCAGCCCATTAGAAGCAGGATTGAGTCTATTTGTAAAACTTGATCACCGTCAATTCATTGGCCACGGTGCCTTAGCGCATCAAAAGGAGCAGGGGATTCCCCGGAGACTCTACGGACTTGTGATGGAAGATTCTGGTGTTCCTCGGGAGGGATATCCCATCCAATTCAACAATCAAGAACTTGGCGTGGTCACAAGCGGAGGCAAATCGCCTTCTCTCAACCGTTTCATAGCCTTGGCTCTTCTCCAAAGGGGATCAGTGAAGGTGGGTGATACCGTGGATGTCATAATCCGAGGAAAAAAGAAGCGCGCCACCATCGTAAAAACCCCGTTTTACAAAAGACCTCCCAGCACCAATTCCTCTACCGAATCAGGTTCTGGAGTGTAAAATAAACCATCACCGGTGCTGATCACCGGATTCATCACCTGAACAGATGCAGGTGATAACAAGGAGAATGTGAACATGGAAATCCGCGATGACCGGAAGTACACCGAATCCCATGAATGGGTCAAAGTTGAGGGCAACATGGCCCAAATTGGCATCACCGACTATGCCCAGGAATCCTTGGGAGACATTGTTTATGTGGAGCTTCCTGAACAAGGAGCTGAACTAAGCAAGGGAGATGAGGCCGTAAACATTGAATCGGTGAAAGTGGCTGAAGCCGTCTACGCTCCCGTTTCTGGAACCGTCGAATCCATCAATAACACCCTAGAAGATGCCCCTGAAGCCATCAATAAATCCCCCTTCGAAACCTTCATCTACACTCTATCCCTTCAAAACTCGGAAGAATTGAAGGATTTGATGGATGCCAAAGCCTACAGCTCCTTTGTTGAAGGCTTAGACTGAATACGAAGCCGGAGTCCCCTCCGGCATGAGAAGGAATCACTGTGATACCCTACCTTCCCCATTCAGAAATGGAGATTCATCAAATGCTGGAGGCCATGGGACTCTCCTCCCTTGACCAGCTCTTCCGGGACATTCCTGAAGAGGTACGACTTTCAGCACCATTGAATCTACCACCTCCCCAGGCTGAAGCCGATGTCATGGGCCAACTGGAACGCTTAGCAGCCAAAAACACCACAAAAGTGCTCTTTGCAGGGACCGGTCAATATGATCATGTCATTCCTGCCGCTGTAGCCCGTCTGATAGGAAGAGCGGAATTTGTCACAGCCTACACCCCCTATCAACCCGAGATTTCCCAAGGCATTCTTCAGGCCCTTTTTGAATTCCAATCTGCCATGGCAGAAATCACGGGTTTACCCGTTTCCAATGCCTCCCTTTATGATGGAGCAACTGCTGCTGCTGAAGCTGGAGCTATGGCCTTGGGTGCCTGTCGTACTTCCAAAAGACTCCTCATTGCCTCAACAGTCCATCCTTATGTTCGAACCGTTCTAGAAACCCATTTCCGGGATTTAGATGTTCAATTGGAATATCTCCCAGAAGAGCATGGACACATTTCACTCAAAACCCTGAAAGAGGCCCTCCAATCCCAAGAGGGCACAGCCGGTGTTCTTGTCCAAACTCCCAATATTTATGGCATCATCGAAGATCTCACAGGCTGGGCAGAGGCCATTCATGAAGCAAAAGGTCATCTCATCATTTCCTCCAACCCCGTATCCCTTGGAGCCCTCAGATCACCAGCAGAATGGGGAGCAGACATCGCTGTAGGCGATAATCAGCCACTAGGGCTTCCCCCGTGTTTTGGCGGACCCTCCGCTGGTTACATCTGTTGTACAGAGAAATTGATGCGCCGTATGCCTGGTCGTATTGTGGGAGAAAGTGTGGATGCGGATGGCAGACGGGCCTTTGTTCTCACCCTTCAAGCCCGGGAACAGCATATCAAACGAGAACGGGCTACGAGCAACATTTGCACCAATCAAAGTCTGGCCGCCTTGGCCAATCTTGTGTACCTCAGTCTCCTTGGTCCCCAGGGATATGAGGAATTGGCACAACGCAACATCCAGGGAACCTTGGCTCTTCAGCAAGGACTCCGAAAACTGGGACTCCATCAGGCCTTTGAAGCCCCAAACTTCAACGAATTTGTGGTGAAAATTCCCGTCCCCAGAGAGGATTGGGAGAAAATCTTTGCAACCAAGGGGATTCTCAGCGGCACTTGGCTTTCCACCCTTTCCTCAGAATATTCCAAAGATTTACTGGCCATCTGTGTGACAGAGAAGCGAACGGCCCAGGAACTTCAACAGTACCTCGCATGTGCCCAGGAGGCCCTCCAATGATCATCCGTCCTGACCGGAGAACCCTCTTTGAATCCAGTCGGCCCGGAGCACCCGGCTACCAATTACCCCATGCCGATTCTCCAAAGCCCCTCACAGAACAAGCACTTCCCTCCCAGCTTCTTCGTCAAAACAAGGCCGCCTTGCCGGAAGTGAGTGAAATTGAAGTTGTGCGCCATTTCACAAATCTTTCCCGACGAAATTTTGGTGTAGACCTAGGAACCTATCCTCTTGGGTCATGCACCATGAAATACAATCCCAAGGTGAATGAAGATGCTGCAGAACTCAGGGGATTCACCCACCTTCATCCCACCCAATCGGATGAGGATGCAGCAGGAACCTTAGAACTCTATGGCCAACTCCTTGAATGTCTTTGTGAATTGACAGGCATGGATGGAGGAACACTCCAACCCATGGCAGGGGCTCATGGCGAATTTGTTGGCATGAAAATTTTCCGTGCGGCTTTTCGTCACCGGGGAGAAGAACAACGAACCAGACTCCTTGTTCCCGATAGTTCTCATGGAACCAACCCTGCCAGCGCCCATCTTGCTGGGTTTGAGGTGGTCACCATCCCATCAGGAGAGGACGGGCTTCTCAATCCCAGTCTATTAGACCCCTATCTTGATGAAAAATTAGCGGGCATCATGCTCACAAATCCCAGCACTCTCGGACTCTTTGAACCCCAGATTCAAGAAGTGGCGGATAAAATCCATGGTGCTGGTGGTTTGCTCTACTATGATGGAGCCAACTTCAATGCGGTGATGGGAAGAGCACGCCCCGGTGATATGGGTTTTGATGTGGTTCATTTGAATGTGCATAAAACGCTGTCCACCCCTCATGGCGGTGGAGGCCCTGGAGCTGGTCCCGTTCTGGTGGGAAAAGAGCTCTTGCCCTATCTGCCCCTTCCCTTCATTCAAAGGACCGAATCTGGCTGGGTCCGTGATTGGGACCGTCCCCTCAGCATTGGAAAGGTGGCACAATGGTATGGAAACACTGGAGTTCTTATCCGTGCCTACACCTATGTGCTGTGTATGGGAGGAGAAGGGTTAAAGCGCGCCACAGATTTGGCCGTTCTGAATGCCAACTATCTTTTGCACCGCCTAAAAGAGAGTTACAACGCTCCCTATCCGGCTCCCTGTAAACATGAATTTGTCCTTAACCTCAAAGGATTAAAGGACTGCTGTGGTGTCAATGCAACAGACATTGCAAAGGGTCTCATTGAGTATGGGATTCATCCTCCAACGGTTTACTTCCCTCTCATCGTTCCTGAATGCCTCATGTTGGAACCAACAGAAACAGAAACCAAGGAATCTCTTGATCATTTGGTTCAAGTGATGGAAGAACTGCGAGAACTTGCAGACCGTGATCCACAGGCTCTCCACGAGCTTCCGCAGAGCAGTGAGGTTCGGCGTGTGGATGAAGTTCGGGCAGCCCGGCATCCTGTTCTGAGTCACCAAATGCGGCATAAACGCCCAGATAAGGACTGAGATTGACCCCTTTGAGAATCAGATTCTCAAAGGGGTCGATTTAAAATTTCAGAATAAAAGCAGAGAAAGGGGAATGGTGGCCAACGCCAGAACCGTCGAAAGCGTCACCGCACCGGCAAGATAGGAGCCATCCAAATCCATCACATCCCCAACCATCAGGCTATTGGCCCCAACAGGCATCAGAGAAAGTGTGAGAATTACCCGGCGGCTCAACTCATCAAGATGGAAAAATTGCATCACAAAAAGAGCCACCCAGGCTGCTGAAAACCCCACGATGAGGCGCAAAGGAAGAAGCATGGAGAGTTTTCCCCATGCCGCCCGGAAGGAAAGAGAAAGTCCCACATTGAACAGAATGAGCGGAGAACTCATTTCACCAAAGGTTCGCAATGTTCCCATCACCGCATCTGGAAGAGAAAGATTCAACAAAGACAGGAACAATCCGGAAAAGAAGGCCACAAGGACGGGCAGGGCCACTCCCAAAATATTGGTTTGATTTGACTCAGGACTCTTTTCCTTGCCCATAACCAAATGCCGAGTGAGTGCTGCTAAACCCAAGGTGGTGGGCCAAAGCAGAGTGGTGAACATGATGCTTCGAACCAAGCCTTCAGCTCCAAAGGCAATTTCAGATACGGCCCAACCAATGTAGCCAATGTTTCCCAGCATCACAATCAAAACCGTTTCTATGCGGTGCTCACGAAAAGCGGGCCATTGGGAAATCCCCATACCCACGGCCCAAAGCAGGGTCATCCACAGAGGAAGACTCAACGTCACCGGTAGAGCCTGCGCCAATTCTTGCGCATCAAGAGAGGCCATGGAGGTAAAAACAAGAAGCGGAATGGTGACTTTCAAACAAAACTGCTTGAGCCCATGTCCCCATTCCGAAGGGAAGTATCCTCCCAACCGTGCAAGGGCTCCCAAGACAATGGGAAGATAGATGGGAAGGAGAAGCAAAAATCTCTGACTCATGCAGTCAAGTATAGGGAAAGGAACCCGTTGCCCCTAGCCCCTTATGAAACTCCCAGACGGGATGCGGCACGTCGAGCCAATTCGGCGGCTCCAACCAGATTGGCATTGCTACCCCGCTCATCAATCACAGAGGGTCTGAGATAATTCAGGAAGCCCATTTTTCCTAAAAGTCGTTGCGTGGATGGGCCAAAGTACGGAAGGGCATAACTCGGCTTCCCTCCTAGGCAAATCGGCGTTCCTGGTGGAAGCCCCTGAGCCTGGGCCTCTTTCAGCAGAATGCGCGTTCCCTCAGCTAAAATTTTTCCATACAGCCGATCCGTATTAACGGCAGCTTCCACCCGCATTCGTGAAAGTTTGCTGATATGCTCTCCGGCAATAGAAGGATTGGTGAGCTCTTTTTGTTCATGCATGTCCAAAAAATTGCGATAAAAATCATCATTCCCAACAACGGCTCGAAACAAACGACACCGTCCAGGACCGGAAAGAATCACTTCTGCTCGCATGGTATCCGGATTCCCATCAGGTCCCGCCAAGGAATCGGCTGGAAGCAGGGGATCATCCATCAACTGCCGTTCAAAAAGTTCAAAAGAGGCTCCCACCTCAGAGAACAAACTACGCAGACGCCATAAATCAAGGCCAATGGCATAACCTGGCTCATTAGAAAAGTGCAAACTGGAATCTTTGCCATCCCAACCGGTGGAGGAATGAAGAATCTCTCCGTCTTTGGATATCCAGGCTCCTCCCCATCCTCCGCCAAAAACCCAGTACAGCAGTTCCAATCGAAGCACACTCCACTCGGCCAAACCACCAGCATCGGCATCATTGGCAATGGCCACAGGAACATCCAGGGCCTTTTCAAGTGCAGCACGAAGGTTTTTCCCGTTGTACTGAGGGCGATTATGAAAAAGCTGAAAGCCTCCGTCTTCTGCAAGGATTCCTGCCGAAGCAATTCCCACCCCAAGGACATCCTGAAAACTCCGGCTGTGAAGAGCCAGATTTTCTTCGGCGGTTTCTAAGAGCTCGGAAACAAAGCGGCCAAAATCAGGATCATAGGAACCGGCACACTGAACAGGAGGCGCCAGAACCGTCCCCATCTCATCAAACAGAGCCAATTTTGCTCCACTTGCCGCACCAATATCCAAGGCTAAAAAGACGGAATGTTTGTTCATAGATGCATCATCATAACAGGGGCAAAGCCTCTAGGTCGACCATGGCGCCACCCAGACCTTTAGAGTCCAAGATCCTCATTAATGAGCACAACAGAAATTCGATGCTCAGGAAAACTCTTTTCTGTGATGGTCCAATTATTACAAATGCGTTGTTCCGAAGAGCAATCATGGCACATGGACGTTTGAGCGCAGGGTGTCGCCATGGAAAGACGGCGAGCATTAGCGGGGGACGCATAATCTCTCACACGACGCATGGCGCTATCTAAATCAGCACACACCTTGTTCCGTCCAACCAGCACCACAACCTTTTTGGGGCCAAAAGTGAGAGCGGCCACACGATTCCCAATCATATCCAGATTCACCAGTCGGCCATCTTCGATGAGAGCATTGGAACCAAGAAAATACAAATCTGCAAGCAAGGATTGACGTCGTCGCTCTAAGCGCTCTTCAGGTGATAACTCTCGGTTATCCACGTCAATGACCTCCCAATCAGGACTCTCAAAAAACTTCCGTTTTAATCCAGCATCTTTGAGGGTCATAGAGCCTCCCCAAGAAACTGTTCCACCGTTCAAAGGGGGGACCAATTCTTCCCAAACGAGGCGTTGAGCATCTTCCATGTTCTCTGCCACATGAGCATCAAACCGATTTCTCTCCAGAGCAAGACAAACGGTATCCAGCTTTGTTCGCCAATATTCTTTCACTATGTCACTCATGACTCTCACTTCTTGATTCAAGATTTGGATGCAATTGATGCAATCCGGGCTGCATCATATTCCTTCGTATCAGGGGAGCCAAGCGCTCTATCCCTTGTCTGAGAAGAATTTTGCTTGCTACCATTCCAAAGAGCATCTTCTGGTTCATTGAGGGGGAATTGCATCACAAATTCCTTACCAGAAATACGGTTGTAACGGAATTCGGCATCAAGCTGTCGGGCCAAAACACGAATCAAATCCCGTCCAAGTTCATTGGGGATTCCTGATGGGATACCGCCATTATCGCTATAGATAAAATGGTAATTCTCCCCATCCACAGAAACCTGAAGGCTGATGGCTGGTTTCGAAACTCCCGTGAAGGATCGTTTGAGCGAATCAGAAGCCACCTCATTGAGAATGAGTCCCAGGGTGGTGGCCCGATTCAAAGAAAGGGTGGGAAGATCGTCAGCAATATCACAATGAAAGGCCATCTCTGGTGAGGCATGTGAGGCAATCACATTACGCATTAAAGACGGAATGTACTGCCCCAAATCTAAAGACCCTGTGTAGGGAGCGTCATTCAGTTGGTCATGAACAATGGACATGCTGTAGATTCGACGAGAGAGGTCCTTCAAAGCCTCAACGGTCCGTTCCCCTTCTAAACCACGAAGCTGCAAGCCAATGAGACTATGAATAACATTGAGATTATTCTTCACACGATGATGGATTTCACGAAGCAATAGTGTTCGTTCATCCAGGATAAAACGAAGACGCGCTTCCATGTCCTTTCGACGATGAATTTCATTGGCCAAGCTCCGTGTATGGTCCCCAAGAACACCAAGTGATGTTCCCAGAACTAAGCCTGCCATCTCCGTCACCACAAGACTCGAAGGCATCACTTCAGGAAGACGCAACAGGTTTAATAACAGAAGATTAGCCGGAAGGGCCATGATTCCAGCCAGAACTCCTCCAAAGGATCCAAAGGAAAAGGCGGCACAGAGAATGGGAAGAAGGGCGAAATAATTTACTGTGAATCCAATATGAGGACCAAGAAGAACCACTCCTAACACATAAACCAGGATGGAGAGCAAAAGGCAAATAACACGTATCCCAACACTCTTATACCAAGATGAGGCACTTGCAATCCAAGGGGTTTCCGGTAAAACGGTATTCACGCCCAGAAAGATACCATAGAAGTTTGGACTGTTTGAGGTCTGGAACCGGAGGATTGCTAAAATCCTCTAGTGCTCCACACGGTTTCTTCCCATTTTTTTTGCCTTGTAGAGTTTTGAGTCGGCACGGGCCACCAAGCCATCAGGCTTTTCACCTCGGTGCCATAACACCGCCCCAATGCTGCAGGTGACTGGTCGTGGAACTCCTGGAAATTCATGGTTTTCAATGGTCGTTCTCAAAGAATTCAATTTTTCAATGGCATCTTTTAAAACCACTCTGTGCATGAGAATAATGAATTCTTCACCGCCATACCGCGCAAGAACATCAGAATCACGAAAAGAATCCTTGAGAATGGTTCCAAATTCTCGAAGAACAGAATCACCAGTGGGGTGACCATAGTCATCATTCACTCGTTTGAAGTGATCAATATCCAGCATAGCTAGAACAAGGTTTTCACCAAATCGTTGAGAATAGCTGAGTTCTTGGCTGAGTGTTTCAAAGAAAAACTCACGGTTATACAGCTTGGTCAAAGAATCTGTGTATGTTTTGATTCGAAGCGATTTATTCAACCGATCCGTTTCTTGATGCATGAGAAAGGCTTCCCGTTCTCGCACCTCCATCATACGTCCCCCAATGGTGGCGACAAGCCAGCCTACGGAGAACACCACAAGTACGCCTGGCATGTTGAATCCATCCTGCATAGGCGCATTCCAGAGCGCAAAAATCACAAAAGCCGCATAGGGGATGGTCCCAGCAACCGCATAGGGATGAAAGGTGTTGTACACAAAGTGTCCAAAGAACATCAACATCATTGCTGTCAATGTCATGAATGTGGGATCTTCAAGGACATAGCCCGCCACATAAACAATCATGATTCCTGTCAAACCATTGGATATGGAGGCCGCAATATGCACTTCAAGCTTGGGTGTGGGGCGACGAGCAAGGAAGTAAACCACTGTTGTGCTTGTCACAAAGAATAAAGTTGTACTGAGAAACATGATGGGAAAGGTTTCTCTATCATAAAACGCATAAAAAATGATGAACACAGCCCAGGAACCCAAAATAAGTAGAGCACCACGGCGAAGACCATCAATGCGGCGGGAAAAGGTGTAATTTCGATACGCTTTCTCACTCTCCAAATCAGCGAACTTGAGTTTCAAATCACTGATTCGAGAACGCTGGAAAGAGAACATGCGTCTATCTTAATGCAATTTTTTAGTATTCTGAGAAAAGCAAAATAAAATAAGGCCATTTCAAAAGTCAAAAACTCTTAAAATGGCCTCTTTTTTCTCAAAATATCCAACAAAAAGTCCCAAATATGGGACAAGAGCTGCCAGTGAATGGTCTCAAAAGCAGCTCTATAAATCAGCGGAAGAGCAACAAGGTTCGAGGACCTTCTCCATCTCGACTCACCCAGTTGGCAAGCTGTAGAGAACTCGCAGTTACGGTGTACTGACAGGGTACAGTGTTTGTTTCCCATTTAAATATCACGGCACCATATTCATCCTTTGAGAAGAGGAACTTTTTTTGTGGGGTATGAGAATAACTGCCTTTGATGGTGAGCCTCTCCCCATTCTGGTTAAAAACAGCCTTAAAACTTCCGCCCTCTGTGATGGTCAGCTCTGCTGAAATGAGGCCATTTTCATCAGATTCATTTCCATACCAATTTCCTGCAAGTTTATTGGGAGAAAGAACACCATTAATCAGGTCACATCCACTGAGAGTGGCCACGGCCAATATAATCAATGCAATATTTACAAACTTTAACTTGTTCATTCAATGACTCTCCAATCCAGACGAGTTTCAGGGCGCGAACCCTGTCGAACATTGTAGGTGCCCCCAGAAGCTGCACCACCATTAATCTGCACACTTCCATAATTCACTGAACCGGTGTACATGCCTGTGATTTGCATCACACCATTCATGCTTCCACTTTGATTTGTGATGTTCCCTATGCTGGTATTGGAATTTCCATTGGCAATCATGTAGGGGTTCCCCAGATTATCTCTGGTATCACAATAATTGGTGTAACGCATGGTGATGGTTGCACCACCAAGTCCACCAGAAGCATTGTAGGCCACATTTCCAGAAACACTACCATTCTTTGTTTCACTGCCAAGGGCATCCAAACCACCGCGATGCATCTTGGTGAGCTTGCGATGAGAGGGACTGATGGTGGCATTAAAATAAGCCACAAAGAAGGCTTCATCTGTGACCGCCCCATAACCCGAAACAGGTGTAGCCAAATCACCAGCAAGACTGAGACTGTTCAGAGGAACAATGCGATAGAAATAATGCTTTCCAGGAAGACGTGCATCTGTGGAATCAATAAACGATGTTGTTGTGACCGTACCAAGGGCTTCAAAGGTGCCATTTTGAGTGGACGATCGTTCCACTCGATAACTCATTGCCCCGAGGGGCGCAGTCCAATTGATACGAGTCGGGAAGACATCATTTCGATTCTCAGTTTCCCCAGAATTGGGTGTGGCATTTCTGCTGACCGTCAATGCCGTCACAGCTGCTGTCACGGGTTCATTCACATCAGAAGGAGCACTTTGCAGGGCCGCCCCATTCAGAGTCAGAACACGGTAGAACACAGGATTGCTTGCCGCAACATGCTGATAGGAAACTCGTCCATTCGATGCTTCCGTTGCAGCAACAGTACTCAGGGTCGTGAATGGTCCGGTTGCAGCAGGCGCATATTCTACCTGATAACTCCAATCAGAATGCGAAGCAATCTCTTCTTCTGTTTCAGCTCCAGGAACGGCTGCCCATGACAGAGCAACATTTTCACCATTCCAACGGCTCTGCAGCTCTTCTGGGGGGGAGAGAAGATATCCCTTAGCGGATTCACTGAATGCACTCTTGTATAAGGTATCAGTGTTCACTTCATCACGTTTTACTGATTGGATGGCATAGATGTAGCGAATACCTGTACGGAGGTTATCAACATCAGAATCTGTAAATGTGGATTCGGTAATACCTTCAGGAGTGATGTTTTCTTCCTGACTATTCACCTCACTCCAGCGGAATACATAGAAGAAATCGGCCCCATTACCAGTCCATGAAAGCTCAATCGAATCCAAGGAGGTTCCCTGAGATGCCGTCAAATCTAACGGCATGGGGGGAGCTCCTTCAGGAAGGGCAAAACCAAGACTCGAATTGCTAAAGTCACTCTGAGAACCGCTTCGATTCACACTTCTTAACCAGAAATTGAATTCGACACCCTTCTCATCATCGTTCACAGGAATGGTGACGGAGGTTTCAATTCCCGTCACTCGCCGGAGGGGAGAATTGGGGGGGTAGGTTTCAGTGCTTCGGTACACCTCATAGCCATAAGCGCCTTCCACTTGATCCCAGCTCACCACAATCTGACGAGTCGAGGTCCCCTTCGACGCATTCACTCCTGTGGGCTGGGATAAGCGATATCCACTGGAAACGGCTGTGTATTCACTGTAGATATCCATGTCCCGAGAATACGCACGCAGGCGGTACCAAACACGGGCACCAAGAGCAACACTACGATCATCATATGATGTGGAATAGATTTTGACTCCCATATCCACAAAAGGACCTTCTTCTGCATCGCCTCGCTCTAAAAGGTAATAATCAGCTCCACTAACACGATCCCATTGCAGACGCACTTTTTCTGGGTACTGCGCTTTCGAGGCATAGAACGATGAAGGAACCCGGAGTTCATCGGGAGCTTCTGGACCAAAAAGGTCTGAAAGATAACTCCCTTTTCCAGATCCATTAAAGAAGTCCATTACCCCTCGACACGAAAGAAGAGAAAGAGAAAGCGTTAAGATGATTCCAATTTGTAATACGCGCTTCATCGAGCCACCCCATTCACAAATCGGCTCCAATCCATGTGATACGGAACAGGAACGCCTGAATTACGATCGATGTACATAACCTGTCCGTTATATTCAACTTTGATTCGTCCCCCACTCCAATTTGGGCTACCCCCGTCATCATTGGAGATATTCATGTCTTCAAAGGTGATATGGCCGCTGTATAAACCATTCGCACCAAAGGGACCCACAATGGTGAGCTTGTCTGAATCTGTTCCTGAATGCTGGTACAAACCATGACGAGCATTTGCAGGAACACCACCACCATTGGTTCTCCGGAAAGAACCATTTAACGTCACAAAGTAGTCTTTGAAGTTGCTGTAGGCAAAATACCGCGTGTAGTTGGTCCCAAAGAATCCATTTCTATCAATTCCATGGGTGTACCTTCCACTCACCAATCCATTGCGGTATTCCTGACGAAGACTTCCACCCGCATTACCACTATTGAAATGAAGTGCCTGCATGGATCGACGCAACGTGGTATTCACAATATTGAGGAACTCCGCTGCAGAAACTTGCCGGTAACCATAAACCTCTTCACTCCAAGATGTGGAGAGAGATCCACGGAAGGTTTTCACGCGGTATTTCTGTTTGTAGTTTGTGAGACTCAAGCCATTGTAATCATCATATTTGGCAACATCATCATTTCCGGCTGGTACCGTTCCAAGAGAAATCCAATCATTAGACCGATCATCCTTTCGCTGGACCTCATATCCTCTTGCTCCACGTACCTCAGGCCAAGAGATTCTTGTGTAGTAATTCCCGTACACATGCAAACTTGTATCGCCTTGGCTTGCAGAAACTCCTATGGGACGTGAAAGAACATAACCTGTGGGAGTCTCAGAAGATCGAAGACTTTCCAATCCATTTAAGTAAGTCACACTTGTTATGCTGGTTAGGCTAAACGTGACTTCTGCATTTCCAGAAGCCAAATCCTCCGCCGTCACAGGGTAGCTGAAGCTCGTACCTGTCACGCCAGTCGCCACTCGTAGCCAGTTGCTTCCGTTCTGTCTGTAGATGTTGTAGGAACCAGCACCAGGAGGGGCTGTCCATGTCAAATCAATGTTGTTCGTGGATGTTCCCTGACTTGCTGTGATTCCAGTTGGAGGACTTAACGCAAATCCTTCAACAGGACGTGAGAGAACATTCGAATTCACGCCTCTTCGTAGAGGACGAATGAAGTAATAGAGAGAGACTCCTTGAGTCAGAGCTGGTGCATCTTCATCATAGATTTCCAACTCTCGAACATTCTGGAAGACTCGTCTTGCCAGAGCTGGATCTTCAGATTCTCCGCGGTAAATGTCATAGCGTTCTGCACCAGTGACCGCATCCCAGCGAATACCAACCCGATTATTATAAACCCCTGAAGTAGCCCGCAGATTAATCAGAGCAGGTCCAAGAGCATATCCAATGGTGGTGGGACTATTTGAAGACACAACACGGGTTCCATCCTCAAATGTTCGCACAGCACGAATGGCAAGCGTCCAACCCACACCACGTATCGCGGGATCTTCATTTCCTGGAGGAACAAAATCCCCACTTGGTGAATTCAAATCTTCCGGTGTGAAGGACCCTGTGTATGTTGTGAAGTCCCCATCCGAGTTATCCCGTCTGTAGGCCAGTTCATAACTTGTGGCCCCTTCAACAGAGGCCCAATGAACACGAATTTTATCTTTATACAAGCCAGCAGAAGCAGTGGGAGCCCCCGGAACGGCCAAGACATATCCTCGGACACTATCTTCAACTGTGGTACTTCCATTCAAGGTTCCTTCCACTCGGTAGAACCGTACGGTACCGGCATTCAAAGAATTTTCGGTATAGGAGAGGCCCAATTCCCCATTGGGTGTCAGGTCTTCTGCCAACAAATCTGATGCCGTGTATCCATACCCAGTAGCATTTCCATAGATCTTGTATGTCGCATCAGTCACACCAGTCCAACTCAATGAAATTCGATCAGCCAGTCCCTGACTCACCGTAAGATCTGTCACAAGAGCTGTTGGAGGGGGAGCAATGCTGACCGCCGTAGGAATGCGAACAGCCCGACTGACTTCATTTGCTTGAGTTCCGCTAAGAGCTTCTACACGATAGAAATAGCCAGAAGCTGTACCAAGGGTATCATCAACAAAGCTTCGTGCCTTTGTGCCTCGAACCAATTCTTCACTGACACCATCAACAACATCCGCTTCACGATACACAACAAAGCTAACTGATTCGGCTTTGTCATCAGGATAATCCCACTCCACCGTCACTTGAGCCGCTTCAGGAGTGGCACGAACATTGGTGGGAACCCATAACCGATACCCTGCCCCAGATTCTTCAACTCCAGCAATCGAATAACGGATGGAGCCATCATCATTGGTGGTTTTGTACTGTGTCGTTATGACATAGTTGTAAACAACATTCTCTTCAGCTGTTGTATCGGAAAATTGAAGTGTGTTTTCTGCTTTATCCAGAAGGGTGACGCGCTCTCCGGTGTTCGAGCTCCGAACAATCGAATACACAATGGTTGTGGATTCATACCCTGCTAAGGCAGTGGGAGGTTGCCATGTCAGATGAACCGCATTGGCAAAACTACCAGCATAGATCTGGAGCCGTTCCACAGCATTGGGGTAACTCTGATCTAAGGTTCGCACATCTAAAAGAGCACTTTCCAAAGATTGGTCAGCCCCCTCCACTGTCACACGAACTTTGTACTGATAATCCGTGTTCGGATCCACACCCTCATCACGGAAGGAAAAAGCTCCATTTCCACCGCTGATGGCCTCAGGAGTAGAAATAACAGAAAAATCCGCTTCTCCAACCCGCTTCAAAACTTCAAAACTGGGTGTGTAATCTATTCCGTCCACCCGAAGGGAAGGAAGGCTCCACCGGAGTTCCACCTGGCCTGGGCTGAGTATGGGTGCTGCAAGCTGAGGTCGATCTAAAACACTCGCCACCACCATATCACTCAGGGGGGACATTATGGCATTTTTCCCAACCGCTTTTATGCGGAAATAGAGCACTGTACCTGGTTCCAAAGGCTGAGCCTGTGAGGCCTCAAGCCGCCATGTCACAACCTGATTGGTGTTGGCTCCTTGGGGAATCTCATCAAGAGGCAGAGAAAAATCCCCAAAGGGATTGGGAGAATAAGAAACAAGATAGTATTCAGCACCATCAACAGGGCTCCATTGCAAATCAATGAACCCATTTTTTCCTGAGAATCCACGGAAATCCTGTGGAGCTCCCCATGGAGTTTCCATGGTGGGGGGGGGAGGAGTTTGAGGATCTTGCCCCTGTCCAGACTTGAGAGCATTGCCTAAGGGAACAATGGCTTCACAAGACACAAAGAGAGTGAATACGAAGAGGAGTGAGGTGATCACTCCCCAAGAATTTCTGATTTTACTCGTCCACATACCGCACCGCCAAACCATTAATGACGAATCGTCGGCGATTGAAGAGGAAGAAGAAGGAGATGTCTTCGTAGTCAATGGTGATGTTAATCACATCATGACCGCCCATCGCATAGGCCTTTTCCAGGATGCGATCATAGGCGTTTCCTCCCCAAGAAAAAACCGCAAGAGTTTTATCTAATCCAGGGGGAAAACCAAGAACACTGAATGCGTTGACTTCTTCACGAACAGTTCCAATCACTTCAACGGTCTTCTCCTCAACAGGAATAAAGCTCTGGCCATTGGAAACCGCCTGCTTTTTTCCAAGAGAAGCACAGGATGTGATGAGACTGCAGAAGATGAGGACAAACGCAACTTTTTGATAGTATTTCAAGTGGGGCTCCTTAAAATATCACTTTTTTTGAGAACAGTATGCTAAAGAACCGGTGCGGTTAATCTCGCACTATGTCGCCATTCTATCTCTCAATATTGCAATATTCAAGATGAACGCCTGGTATGTTTACCTGAACTCGGGCACAGGGCTCTCATGTGATTTGGTATGTATCGGCAGAATGGAGAACAAAAAAAACCGCCGCACAGATTTTTTGTGCGGCGGTCGATTTTAGGATCTACCTAAAATATGGAAGTAAGACTAACGCTGGCGACGTGAAGCAATGTACAGACAAAATGCCGCTCCACCCCAGGTCACAGTCAAACCAAAAATCATCATTAAAATGGCACCAAGACTCATGAAGCCACCTCCTCATCATGAGATTTCACACCTTTGATTCGCTGGAAAACAAAGGACAACAAGAAGATTCCCAAGACAACAGACCATCCATAGGCCAAGAGAGCCTTGGGATCATAACCGCTGTAACCAACAGCCACCTGGTCTTTTACCACAGTGATTCCAGCGTCTTTGACGGCTTCCAGCCCATTGACTTTATCCACAAGAGTCTGAGCACCAATGTTCAACTCACCGGCAAGGCTCAAGAGAGCAATGCTTCCAAGCACAACAGGAGTGATCACGCGAAGACAGAAATTCCACCAACGGCCCACAGGGAAGTCTGAAAGAGGATTCACATAATTCTTGAAAGTATCCAACTTGAAGATCCAAGAGAGGAGCAGGATTTCTACCAGCCCCACAAAGAGGATTCCAAAGTTGTTAATAAAAGCATCCACAATGTCCAGGATGTAGAGACCAGCTCCCGTGGCATAGACTGTGCTCACCAAGAAACCAATCACACAAAATACGGTTACTGTTTTTTTTCGGTTGAATCCAAACTTATCCACAAAGCTGGCAATCACCGTCTCATTAATGGAGATGGAAGAGGACAACCCAGCAATGGTGAGAGACAAGAAGAACAAGGGCCCAACCAACCATGGTGCTGGCATCAAATTGATGGCCTGAGGAATGGTGACAAAAGCCAATCCAATACCTGCACCAACAACTTCATCCACACCAACACCCTGGGCACCAGCCATGTAACCGAGAATGGCAAAAATCATGATGCCGGAAAGGATGCTGAAACCACAGTTCAAAAGACCTGTCATGAAGCCGTTGTTCACAATGTCCGATTTATCGGGGAGGTAGCTCGCATAGGTGATCATGATGGCAAAACCAATGCTCATGGAGTAGAAAATCTGGCCATAAGCACTGGTCCAAACCTTGATATCTGCCAACTTAGAGAAATCTGGTTTAAACAGCCACTCCAATCCAGCAGAAGCCCCTTCTAAGGTGAGACTGCGGAAGGTCAAGAACAGAATCATCACAATCAAAGTGGGCATAAAGATTTTGTTTGCAAGCTCAATACCTTTGGAAACACCACTGTGAAGAATGTACCAGCCAATTCCCCAGACAGCTGCAAGTGCTGCCAAAATCGGCCAATTGATTCCCCCCATTGAGAAGGGATTATCACTCAGTTTGAGGAAGTCAGAGAAGAAAAAGGTGGAGGTATCCGTTCCCCAACCCTGGGTGAAACTCAGGAAGGTATAGGAGAGAGTCCAGGCAATGATGATGACATAGTAGGTAGCAATCACTACAGCCACAAGGATTTGCCACCAACCAATCCACTCAAAGCGAACAAGACCTTTGATGCGTGAGGTTAAGCGAGCAAATACGGTGGGTGCCCCACCTTTGAGTTTGTGCCCAAGACCAAATTCTAAAATGAGGATGGGAATCCCTGCCGTCAGCATGGCAAAGAGATAAGGAATGAGAAACGCCCCGCCTCCATTACTGTACGCCTGATAAGGAAAACGCCAGATGTTTCCTAAACCAATAGCGGAACCAACCGCGGCCAGGATGAAGCCAATCCGCGATCCCCACTGTTGCCGTTCTTTCATGAGATCTCCGTAAGTGGACAATTTTCGGAATAATGACGGAAATAACCGAATCCGAGCGTGCATCTTAGGAGAGGGTCAGGTTCTCTTCAAGAGCTTACGGCAATGAATTGCCATAAACACTTGTTCATAACCAATTTTTTCTTATCCTGGTGCTAATAATACCCAAAATTTGTTCTAAATTCACATACGATTATTGGCAACAGAAGAGATTATGTTGATTCTCTTAAAAGAAACTCTGTCATCAACGGTTTTCTGGAAAATTCAAACGCTGATGAATGTTCTGCATGGGAAGAGGCAAAGATCGACCCCGAGCTTACACCTCGGGGGAAGAAAAGGTTTACCGAAGAGTCAGTGCACTCATGTACTGAAAGCCACTTTGACCTTCCACACGAGTGAAGTACTCTTCTCCATTCAACACGGATTGTGTCTCGATGGACCGATTCCGAACATACTGATTGGCTCCCAGCTTTTCAGACCGTTTCTGAAGCGAAGTGGCATCACGAGGTTCCCAGTTCACTTCAAGCCAGCCTATGGCAGAATGACCGTAGTAAAGACATTTCTGATAGCGCACACTCTCCACAACCCAACCTGGAAAGATCACATCACGAGCATCACCACCCGATCCGCCCCAGCGTTCTCCCAAACGAGGTTCTCCAAGAATTCCATCAGAGGACAGGGGCTGAAAGATTGGTGTCACCGAATCCACAACATCACCCGCATTGATTCGGAAACCACTCAAGATACTCACAGAAAAATCACTGACATACTGGCCGGCTTGGATATCAAGATTAGCGCCACCACCAATCGGAAGAACAATGGGAGCTCCCACATTGCGTGTGTTCCGATTGGAACCAAAGCGCTGCGTCATTTTTGTTACTGGTGAAAACTCAACCTCCATCCAGGCTATGACAGAATGGCCAAAATAGTCGCCTTTTTGGTACCGAAGACCTGAGACATAATACCCCTCAAAAGCCAATCGTCGATCTGAGGTCTGAACTGATCCCACAGCCTTGCCCTGGATCTCCTGACCTGAAGGAACACCATTCTGAAGTTCCTTATAAAGGGGAATCACTCCATCCACTATGTCGCCACTTTTGACAATGAATCCGGTCAGAACTTTGTCCTGAGCCATAAGGGGATGAATGAGGGCAAATACGATCAACCCAAATGTTATGAGACGTTTCACATGTTCTCCTTATTCTGATGTGGATGTTCTTTCTTTAAGAAACATCCCATAGAATTGCATCATTCGAAGGGGGAATATATCACAATCTGAGAATCTTCCAAGCCAGAGAGAAAAGGGCGGTGACGCATTAAACAAAATTTTACAAACAACTTCTCCTGAAAACCATCATGGAGGACTCAAACACCAGCTCTTGATGAAATATGGACAATCCACAACAAGGAAAGACGCTTAAGGGCATAAAAAAAGGGGTTAATCACGACAAATAATTACTCACTGTCAAAGACTACATTTCACCCTAAAAATGTCTTTTCTCAATATTTCAAAAAATTCATGTCAACACGATGGATGGAGAAAAAAAATATTCACTCCCCACCCTGCATTCAGAAAACACACTTCTTGGCAATCAAAAGGATGCAGCAGAATCCAAAATTCTCCATAATTTGTCAGAAGTTCATTTATATTTACTTTTATTAAATGCTTTTAAAGGACTTTAAAATCAATAACAATCATTCTCTAATAAACGACTAACAGAATGTATTCCTGGAACAATCAATGGGAAAACCTCCTCATCGAGGAATGTGGAAGCAAAATCCAGGATTTTATCCATTGAAAAGGTGAGAATCAAAATCTTGTCGAACCTCTATTATCACGATACAGTTGCCGTTAACTGTCATGATCAAGGGCAACCTTGAGCAAAGAAGGCTTGAGACAGAGGAAGTCTTGAGTGCACCACAGTTGCCAGCAAACTTGCCCATATTGAGGCAGGACACTGGCTCTCACGATGAACCTAACCTAATCCACAGAGGGATTGATGAAAACAACCATAGCGTTGCGCCAGACCGTACTTGGGCTTATTGCCCTTGTCTTCCTTTCCTGCACAGCAAACAACCGTATAGAACTGAATTCCACTGGTGGGGGCATTGCACATTTTGAAATTGCATTGGCTCCCTATCTTTCTGAAGTCATTCTTCAGTTTGAAGCTCTCATGGGAGAAGATGTAGATCAAAATACCAACCATGGTTTCTTTGATCTTGAGGCCATTCGAGCCGATTTTTCTCAAAATCCCAAAGTTCAGCTCTTGGAGCTAGAAAACCCCTCAGAACTTCAGCTCAAAGGATCCCTTTCTTTTGAGAATCTTGAAGACTTGGCCTCCGATGCGGTCCAAAATTCTGGTGCAAGCTCGGAAGCACAAAATCTCTTCAAGATTGAACAATCTGAGGCTTCAACATATTTGGAAGTTCGGCTTGATCGAGAATCCATGGAAGCATTTTTAGGAGCCAATCCCGCTTTCGATAATCCACTCATGGCCAATTTCGGACCTGGATCAACAGAGGGGATTTCTGAGTCCGACTATTTAGATATGATGGGTTTTGCCCTAGGGGAAGAAAGCCAGCGCGGAATTGTGGAGTCCATCCTTCGATTAGATATTCGCGTGGATGGTGAAGTCATCTCTCAAAGTGGTGGAAAAAAACTGAATACCTCCACCGTTCGTTTTGATATACCACTGATTGCTGCACTGATGCTTGATGAGCCACGTGTCTATTCTCTTGAATACCGGTAGTAAAAGGATCCATTATTCATGAACCGTTTCATTCGTCGGATCCTCCGGCATTCTTACCTGATCATTATTGCAACACTCCTCATCACTGGTGTTCTTGGGTACATGGCCCTTGGTGTGAACATTGATACTGATGTCAACACATTGATGCCTCGAAAGAATGCCCGCATTGACCGTTTACGGGCCACACTTGGTGTGGAGACCGAAACCACCAATTACATTTTCCTCTCGATTGAGGAACCCACTCTTCCCAATCTCACCATTCTCAAGACTTTTCAGGAAACCCTTGATCGAGTGGAAGCCATGGATGATGTTCTTTATGGTCTCACTCCATTCAATTTTGTGCATTTTGATGCCATGGGAGGCCGCATTGTCCCAGGGATGATGAGTCCCAAGGGGAGAGCTCCCTCCAATGACGAGGAACTCCAAGAATTTCGAAACCGTTTAGCCAGCGATGAGCTGGCAAACGGATTTGTGAGTTCTCAGGGGGGAAAAGTCCTTACGGCGGTCTTCACAACAAACATCACAGAAGATCCCGATGCCTTCATGAACGACTTTGTCCAAATCATTGCCCCACTCGAAGAAATCACCACTCTTCGATATTCCGGAGAGATTCCCTTTCAACACAGTGTGGCATCGTATCTGACAAAAGACTTCACCCTTCTTCTGATCCTGGCCATGGTGGCTATGCTCACCATTTTTTACATCAGTTTTCGCTCCATTCGTTCCATGATTCTCCCCATTGGAGTGGTTCTGATTGGTGCCATTTGGACCATGGGTCTGATGGCCATTATGGGATTCCGAATCACCATGGTGAGTGTCATCATCCCCTCTTTGATTCTTACCATAGGAAGCTCTTATACCATTCATGTCCTCAATGAGTATTTTCGAAATGGACATGGAGAAGGAAAGAAAAAGGACGAATGGCTTGCTGATGCCGTCGAACATATTTTCCGAACAGTTATTGTCGCCGCTCTAACCACCATGGTGAGTTTCCTCAGCCTGATGGTGACCAGGATGGATGCAGTTCGGGAATTTGGTCTTTCCATCAGTATTGGTATTGCCTTCTGTGCCATTCTGGCCCTGTTCTTCCTCCCCTCCGTGTTCTATGTGATGGGATCCCCCAAGAAACACCATCAAGACCGGGTGAATGCTGGACGCATGGCCAGACTAGTCTCTGCAGTGGGACTTTGGTGTGGAAAAAAACCCTGGCTCACCATGGGGCTATTCTTTGTGCTCTTCGTTAGCTTTTTGCTTTCCTACCCTGCCATCAAGCATCAATCTGATTATTTCTCGTACTTTCCTTCTGAGGATCGAATCATCAAGGACACACGATTCATCATTCAAAACTCAGGAGGCTCTCAAAGTTTCAACATCACCATAACGGCCCCAGAGAATGCAAAAGGATATTTCCTAAATCCAGAGATTCTTCAGCGAATCAATCAGGTTGAAGAACGTCTTACCAACAATAGCACCGTTGTTTCGACTCTTTCCTTCAATCGCATAGTAAAATCTATGAACTTTGCGATTTCTGGAAAACGAGAGATTCCTCAATCAAAACCGCTCATTCTTCTTCTGAACCGTTATTTCCGCCTCATCAACACCAATGCATTTTCCTTGGGTAAGGATGCACAGGTGATGAATGATGATGCCTCCAGCATCACCATCTACCTCAAGTTGGCCGATACAGAGAACAATAGCACCCTCTATGAGGATGCATTGCAAGAATTCCAGCATGAAGTGGATGAGATTCTTCTCATCAATCTGGAAGAGGGAGAAACACCCACCTATTGGGGCAACACCATGCTGCTCATGGATGCCTCCCGAACCATTAAATATGACCAATTGGTGTCCACTCTTATTTCCATTGTTCTTGGCTTGATCATAACAGCCTTCTTCTTCCGGTCCATTCGTGACAGTTTTGTGGCCCTCATCCCTCTTCTCAGTGGGATTTTCTTCTACTTCATCACATTATTTGTGACGGGGATCCCCCTGGATATGACCACCATTCTTGTCACCAATTTGACTGTTGGTGTGGGTTTGGATGACGCCGTCCATTTTATGCTCCAATACCGGAGTCAACGAAAAAAGCAGGCCTTCTTGCCTGCTTTGGAATCGGCTCTGAAAGTGACAGGCCGCCCCATCGTCCTCACCACCTTATCATTGGTGGCTGGACTGATGATGCTATGCTTTGCGAGTTTTAAACCCGTTTATTTCTTTGGATTATTGATTTCAGCCACCCTCTTCTCAACCATGCTTGGAACCGTGGTATTTATTCCAGCAGCTCTAGCTATTCTTGAGAAGCTCGGGAGAAGAAACGCAACCAACGCTTAAACCAGTTCATCATAAACTCACGATCAATTTCAAAGTTTCGAGAAAACTTTAAAAGAGTTCGCATACGAATGGGGGGACGCCAAAGGAGTTCCCCCGTTTTGTTGCGAGCAATAAGGTCTGTATAGATTTCTTCCCATCGATCAATCACCGAATCCATCTGATGAACTTGAACAGCCTTTTCTGCCTCAGCTCCCATTTCAAACGCCAATTGGGGATTTTCCAGCAAACTTAATACCCGCTGGGCAAAGAGCTCCGTTTGACCTGAAGACACAAGGTAACCACTTTTTCCATCTTCAATCAGGTTCAAAACTCCACCAACACCCACTCCCACACAGGCCATTCCCTGAGCTTGGGCTTCAAGGATGGTGATTCCTTGAGTTTCTGTTTCTGAGGTGGTGGCAAAGACACGAGAGGCTTCAAAGATTCCTGACTTTAACAATTCATCTCGTGGAATCAAACCAGAGAAGAGAATTCGATCTGCACAAACTTGCTCTTGAGCATAGGCTTGGCATTCTTCCAAATAGGGTCCATCTCCTACAATGAGAAGCTGTGCTGCTGGGCGTGTTTTTTGAACAAGAACAAAGGCATCAATTAAACCTTTTAAGTTTTTTTCTGCTGCCACCCGGCCCACATAGAGAACAACATCATCTTCAAGCTTGTATTGCTCTTTGGCCTCCGGACCGCGTCCTTTCCCAATCAAGCTAAAATCTATTCCATTGGAAAGTGCCTCAAGTTGCGCTTGGCTCCCATTGTCTTGGATGATGCGCACAGCCTCTTCTGTTGGTGCTGTGACATGGTCTGCAGCATCATAATAGAGATTCAGGAATTTCCATGTGATTTCTGAAGTGATTTTAATCGGTCCATTGAAGAGCTGCTCAAAATACAGGGGATCCGCTATAAATGTGTGGAATGTTCCTACCAAGGGTACACGGAGTTTTCGTGCAATCTTGATACCAACCAATGAAAGAAAGATCGGAGTCATAAAATGCACTAAATCAACTTTTCGATTCTTTAAAATCTTGTACGTTGCATAGCTGTAGGGAGGACTCCAGCGAAAACCATCATAATAGGCGGCTGGAACGGAATACACACGTACAACCTCAACTCCTGGGTACGCATATTCTTCTGAGTCCTTGTATTCTGGAGCCACAATAATCACTTCGTGGCCCCGATCTGCAAGGTTTTCGGCGAGGCTCATTACTGAGGTCACAATGCCGTTCACTTGAGGCGCAAACGTGTCGGTAAAGATCGCAATGGTCATCTATTTCCAGTTCCTTCTCGAATACAAGTTATCAATTAATTTACATTATTGCCACAATTGTCAAAGAATCACAGGTCTTGATTCAACCCAGGTATCAGGGGAATCAGTCCAACTCACAAAAATCACATGAATTGGTAGCCTCTCTTCCTCACTGTTTGTATAAAATCACCCGCTTTGAGCTTCTGGCGTAACCAAGCCACATGAACATCCACAGTGCGAGTACTTGGTGTTTCATTGAATCCCCAAACCGCATTCAACAGTTCTTCGCGAGAAAGAATGCGTCCACGATTCCGCAAAAAGTAGTCCAGTAGCTCATACTCCCGAAAACTGATGGACATGGGAGATCCATCATGAAGAAGAGTCTTATTCCTCCGGCACAGACGATAGGGACCAAACACCACATCATCCCCTGATCCCCCTCCCGTCCGTCTTAAGAGGGCATTCACCCGGGCAATCAATTCCGGAAACTCAAAAGGTTTTGTCAGATAGTCATCGGCGCCTGAGTCCAGTCCCCTCACCCGATCATCTAAGCATCCTTTTGCACTCAACATTAAAACCGGTGTGGACACACTGGCTTGACGCAACTCCTGGCAAACTTCCAATCCATCTTTCAAAGGGAGCATCACATCCAAAAGAATTAAGTCCCATACACCTCGCTGTGCAACCTGACGTCCTGTGACTCCATCCTCACAAATCTCCACATGAAAGCCCTCGCTTTCCAATCGATCAGCAATTGTGATTCTCATGCCCAATTCATCTTCGATGAGCAGAATACGGCCTCGCGCATTCATGATTTTTCTCCATCATTTTTTATCACCAAGGTAAAGCATGCACCGCCTTCCTCAGTGTTTGAGAGCTCCACCCATCCACCATGAGCGTGAGCAATCCGTTCAACCAAAGCCAGTCCCAAACCCGAACCGGGGATTCGTTCTTGAATACTTCGCTGTCCCCGAATAAAAGGATGAAAAATCCGTCGACGTTCTAACTCAGATATGCCCCTGCCGTGATCGGTGACAACAAAACACACTCTTTTCTCTCGCGCATGGATTTCTAAGCTCAAATAATGACCATGACCACCATGAATCACACCATTTCGGAGTAAGTTTCCCAAAGCCGCGCTCATGCCATCCAAGTCTCCCACAAAAGTGAAAGACTTTGGTACAGAAACATGAAAGAGGATTCCTTGTTCCTGACACATCAACTCAATGGGTTCAAGAACCGTTGGAAGCCACGCATCAAGACTCACCAATTCCTGATTTTGTTGACCTGCAAGAAAACCGGAATACAGCAAAACACTGTCCACCATACGTGTCAGTCGTTGCCCCTCACGTTGAATCAATTGTCCATAACGTTGAATTTTATCCTTATCTGTCACCACGCCATCCGAGATATTTGCAGCGGCATTTCGAATCACACCCAATGGGCTTCGGAGTTCATGGGTTACACTGGCAATAAAACCGTTCTGTTCCTCAATCTGTCGACGACTTCGCTGAACTGCTTTGATCAAAATCACCGCAATCACAATGATGAGAGTCAAAGAAACAAAGGTTAAAAAGAGCTGGCCAAATTCGTATATGATGGCCTCAATGATCAATCGCTTAGGATCAATGTGTAGCATCAACCACAGACTATTTCCCTCGATGGCACGATCAGCGTAACTCAGTGCTGGTTCTTCCTGATCTCCTCGATACCCCAGTATGGCCAGCAATTCCTGCAGACTTTGCAATTCTGCAGGAATACTTTGAGACATAGACTCAAATCGCTGTGGATCATTCTGAAATGTGGTTGTGAGGGCAAACCCCAAAACGTTCTGATTGGTTTCAATCTCAGCAATCTCAGTGGAGTGATGCCACTCCACCGCGATGCTCCAAAATCGATGTTTGTTCAGCTCTTCAAAGGGCTGTTCAGAACGTAGAGCCATCAGGAGTTGTTCTGTCAGAACCGTTTCATCAAGCTCCAGCACCATAGAACCATCAGAAGAACGGTGAGCAAAATATGGGGAAGGAGAACCTCTACGAATCAGTGGATAATAGAGATACCCTCCTTGCGGCTCCCTCTCCTCCACGATGTTGGAAAAAAATGGCTGAAGAATCTCTTCTCCCACCGGCTTTTTGCTTCCATTCTTGAAATCAAAAAACCATGTTTCACCATCCGATTGAAGGTACAGCCCCTTCACAATTTCTGGGATTCGGCCTTGTTCCTGCCAATACTGCAAACGCAGCGCCACAAATTCCGCCATATCCTGGGGCTGGGGAACATCCAACCCCTCTTTTCCACCAAGAAAAATCACCCGTGCCAAAGAGGATTCCAAGCCATAAGAGATGTACCAAGAAAGAGCGGCATCCTCAACATTGGCCTTCAGAATATCCGCTCGTTCATTCACCTTATCCACTCGCCAAAGAACAACTGTTCCAGCCAAAAGGGCTAAGAGAATTCCCCCTGTCACAATGGTGTATTTCATGACCGACATATTAGGAAAATCCATGCTCTTCATGGAAGCTTTCCCTCAAAAACAGTCCTCTCTCCATAGAAATTTTACATCAATTTAATTTTTCATTCCCTTGAGCCATCCGCCTCAAGGGAGTGGACGTCAAAAATGATTGCTCTGTTCCTCAAGTCGCTCTCGAACAAGAAGAGCAGCTGAAAGCGCCGCTAAAACCTGCTGACGTTCTTGTGGCAAATCCTCTCGAATCCATACCCTTCCCGCATTCAATAAAGAGACCGCTCCAATGGCCTCACCTTTTTCAAAGAACTCAAATCCCACATTGTTTCGGGGGAGCACCATCACCTGCCCCTCGATTTCTTTGACCGCCCGTAGACGGATCACATCACCAGTGCGACTTCGGAGAAGACCATCATCCCCATCCACTTTCTTGCCACCTTCCGGATCATGAAGAAAGAAATCCCATGCTGAAGAGTCATCCATTCCTTCATAGTCCACACTTCCAGCATAGAGACTCAATTCTTCAAAACTCCGATCCATCCAAGGAAAGACCGTCTCATCCAGTTCCACAAAAGTCCCAAGAGTTCGCACCCGGGCCTCCGCTCCCTTCGGACCTTGGAGTACAAAGCCCAACGCATGCTTCCACTGAGTTTTCTGAATCCAAAAGCCCTCTGTTTCGGAATAAATGGCCTCTCGATGCATTTGCTGGGTGAAATAAGGACCAAAGGACAAATGACGGTCCGGTAGCCAACCTAGTCGACCTTCCACATCCATCACCTGAGCCTTTTGAATAAGGTCAGGAGATAAAAGGATGTTTGGGGTTACACAAGAAGCTAATCCTAAAAGCACACAAAAAATGAGAATGCTGGGGCAAAGAATTCGTTTCATCATCTCTCCTAGAGCTGTAAATTGCTCACAGGAGAACCTAACTCAACAAAAAGAAAATTTCTGGATTTTTCCTTAAATCGACCCCGGTGCTCTGCACCGAGGCGGCACGGATCATTGGCTTCCTTTGGATCGAATGACGGTTCCATCCCCCGGTCATAAACCGGGGGGCAATCGAAATCAAAGAGCGTTTTCAGACTGGAAGACGTGACGTGGTGAGCTGTTGAAGCACCTCATTCCCATGAGATTGAAAAAGCTGGGATTCAGGGTGCTCCAAAAAGGGCAACAGATTCCGCTGAGCCTCATCATCCAGTTTTTCCCAAAGAGACAAGCGCGTTTCCTCATCACTTTTCATCAGAATTGCAGCAAAAACTCGGCGTTGGGCATTGGCAAAGCCCGCTGTTTTCATGGAAACCCCATACTGTTGAGCCGCATCAAAGTCCTCATTCACGGCAGCAAACATGATGTCCCGAAGCAGAGCATTCCAAGACCTTGTGGTTTCTTGGCCCTCATCATGAACCAGGATGTCCTGAATCCTTTGGGCAAATTCTGGCATGAGGTAGGGTGTCATAATTTGAGGGGAATACTCTTCCCCCCGAATGGATTCGGCCTCAAAGCGGAACCGGGCATTCAGGTTTCGTAACCATTCAAAATAGGAAGCATTGACCCCCGCCTGGTTGGCCAGGAAATCGTATACCACCGTGATGCCTCGATTCTGAAGAATCACCTCCGCCTGGGCACTATGAGCTCCATTGGAACCACAGGCCACCACTAGAGCCTGAACTCTGGGAGCGTTCTCTGCTGTGATGGCATTTTCCAATGCGGCAGGAATTAAAATATCGCAGGGTACTTCCAAAATGCAGGCCCCTTCTCGTGCCCCAAAAACCCTTTTCTGAATACCCACATGGGCGCCCATCACAGAATTCCGAAGTGGCCGTTCCTCATGGTTACGGGAGTCCTCTACCGCAGCAAGAAGATCATCCACCTCCAGATGATCACCAAAGACGGCACCACCAGCATCTGAAACAGCCACAATGTTCACACCATAAGCCGTTAATTCTTGAAGGATGGAAGCACCCACCTTACCAGACCCCTGAACAGCCACTGTTTTATTCTGAAGCAACTTGGGATACACCTTGGCATGAAGAAGTTGCCAATCCTCCTCACTCACCATTTCAATCCCACCAGATTTCAGAATGGCGTTTTCATTGAGGGAAGCCGCCAGATTCAGGGCCTGAAGCTCTTCATCACTGAGTTCCTCTGAGCTCTCCCACTGACCAGCCAAAAACAGTTTTCCCACCGTTGCCAAGATGCTGTAACAAAGACCACGCCCAGTGGCACCCGTTCGGGCGGCAATGCCCATCCGTGGTTTTCCCGTGATTTGAGCCGCACAAACCAATTCCAAATATTTTTCATTGGCCAAAAGGGCTTTGAGAACACGCTCATCCCAAGCATCAATCCCATAATGGTCAATGAGCATGCGACGAGCCTCTTCCACAGGAATCATGCGATTGTTTCCAATCAGAGCCAGGGGTTTTCGGCTACCCGTTACCACCATGGCCAAATCTCTCAGAGCGGATTTGAAACCCTCAAAAAGATTACCAATCTCTTTGGGACCACAACCCACATCACCGGCAGGTACATCTCTGGAAGGGCCTGTAACAGGAAAAAGACAACTACCAAAATTCCGGAGCGTATCAGAGAAATCAAGGGGATGTTCATCATAGTCCCGAGGATTGAGCATCAACCCCCCTTTGCCTCCCCCAAAGAGCACCTTAGAACGGGCACATTTCCAGGTCATCATAAACGCCAGGGCGGCCACTTCCACAAATTCCACAATGGGATCAATGCGAAGTCCACCTTTGAAGGCTCCACGTGCTCCATTGTGTTTGGTACGAAATCCAGGTTGATGGGATTGATTGGCTCCCAGTCGTCCTGGAACAAAAAACTCCTCAAAGGATTCAAAGGCCAAAAGTTGCCTGAGAACATCGGGATGCATCAAACCACTGTGCTTGGCAGCTCGAAAAAAATCACTGAGGGCATTGAGAAGAAACAGTCCACTTTCCGTTCCCTCTGTGGCATTTTCATCGGCAATGGCCTGAAGACGATTCATGGCCTGCTTCCATTCCTTCTCATCTTTCCGGGCATCACTGATGCAACGCACCAAATGCTCGAGTTCCTCTGAGATTCCCTTGTCAGCTTCCAGAGAGGGTTGGGGCGGAGAAAGTTCACTTATTTGCTGAACCAAGAGTGTGACATCTAATGAAGCCGGCACATAGAAGGAACAAATACCCACGCCTGGATTTTCTGCATCAATAAGGAAAGTGTCATAGTAAGAGCGGCAGAGATTCACACCCTGCTGAGAGAACAATTCGAGAATTTCCAGGACAAAAGCGGGGGCAGGATGGGGGAATCCCACAGAAATTCGGTTTTCCACCGGATCACGCTTTTCATTACCCACATCACCTTCAACTCGATCGGTCTTCACCACAACAGAAAGGGTTTCTCGAACTTCCTGATACAGATGCATATGGCGTTCTAAGCGATTAGAAAGAACATAGGTTTTGATTTCTTCTTTGAGATATCGATCATCCAAACTTTTCAAGAAATCCGTACCATAGGAGAGAACACGCTCCTGGGCCCATTGGGTGGCCGCCTGACGCTGAACCGCTATTTCCTCCCGTTCTTCTGGGGCAAGATCAATGGGGCGTCCATGAGGTTCCAGGGTAATGATGCGAATACCTGAGGCCGTTTTCACCGAATCAAAGGCCCCCATTCCAAGGGCCTCATTCTCACGAATCAATCGTGCAAGACGTCCAGGGAGATCCCGTCCCACATTCAGGAAGTAACTCACCGCCTTTCCATCTGCACTCACCTGTTCCAGGTAGCGAGTATTGGCATCCAGAAGCTGGGAAATAATATAGATATGATGAGCAATGTCTTCGGCGGTGGTGCTGAAGAAGTACCATTGCGGAAGAAAGTCCTCGGCAAAATGGGTGGCAATCACCTTTTCTGCTGTCCCCACATCCAATTTGTAGGATGTCTCAAGAAGGAGTCGTACCTGATTCCTCAAGTCGGCAATACTGCGCTTTCGGTTTCCTCTGTATATCTCTCGACGCGTTTCCAAACTGTTGTTCACAAGGGCCTCCGCTGGAATAATGATAAAGTGAGTGAGTACTCACTTCAACAAAAATCTTTTTGGTTGAATTCGCCAAAATGAACCCATAAACCCTGTTTTATAGAATGGACGCCTTTCTTACATCTGCCGTGTCCCCCAAAGGAGACTGTGCTTTATTTTCTTTCTATGTAAGTATTTAAAGATTTTTACTTTTTCTCTTTTTATCTCAATTTTGTTCAAAATGAGCCCCTCTGGCAAAACGATGTTTCTGCAACTGCGGCAGTGTCTTGCCACAAAAGTGGTCACGAGATCAAAAAAGAGAATGTGGTGTGTTGAACACCGGTCTTTTCCCTTTCAAAACAGGAGGTTTTGAAAGGGTCGGCCTAGCCCCGCATTCATCCCAACATCCTTATGACGTGGATCAAAGAGTTGAAAAGAATTTATAAGGAAATTTGCGCTCACGTTTTCAGATTCCTAGGATATCGTTATGACTTTGGAACGCCTTTTGGGTCATCGATTGCATTTCCATGCTTCAATCGTTTTTATGGTCCTTGTGATTGTCTTTGTGATGGCCATCGCCACCCTTGCCATTACCCTTTCTGTGGCAGACCGATCCGCAATTCACGATGCCTCCCAAGATTTTTCTCTTCTCTCTCAAACCATACGGGAACGCACGGATGCTCTGATTCAGCCGGCGCTGGATGCAGTCTCACTCTTGGCTTCCATTCCAGAAATTTCAGAGAAGCCTCAAGAGGATGGATTGGACCACAAGGCCCTCCCCCTCTTTGAGGCACTGCTACGAGAAAACCTCCATTTCTATTCGGTGTATGCCGGATACAGTGATGGTTCTTTTATTCAACTCATTGCACCCCGGGAGAATCAGAGTGTGCTCCAAGCCCATGGAGCCCCTCGGGATACCCAGCGCATTCTTCGAAGCATTGAGACCCGTGGAGCAAATCGGCAGGAGCAATGGGTGTTTTTGGGACACAATGGGGCTCTTCTGGGAAGTCGGCTTCATTCCAAGGTGAATTATGATCCCCGTTCTCGCCCCTGGTACTTGGAAGCCCGGGGAAAAACCATGGCCCGGCTCTCCGATCCTTACACCTTTCACACCCTCAATGAAACAGGGATTTCAGCCTCACATGCCTTTTCTCAAGGGATTGCAGGGATTGACCTCACAGCCGATGAATTGGTTCGGTTTGTCTCTGAGCACATTCCTTCCCCCAACGGAGCGGTGGCCCTTTATGTTGGTAAACACTGGCCCCTTGCTCTCTCTCCAGGGGCGGAACGTTTTCTGGGAGACTGGGATAAATCCGTCACACAAAACTCCCAAAATCACCGCTTGGCCACAGTGATGTCCCAGCAAAACATCCTTCGCTCCTACCAATGGACA
>JAKSCK010000026.1 GCA_022360655.1 Spirochaetales bacterium
AGATTCCAAGACCGCAATTATGGCAGTGGTGGGGGATGAAACAAGTTAAAATTGGTTGTCGCGATCCACAAACTTCTATAGCGCTTGCATGATTCCATATCTTGCATTCTACTTTCATGGGTATGCAAGCACTCTGGTGTTCCCGAGAACGAGGCGGCTGACTTTGAAGCTCGGGAGGCAGCAGAGGGAGCCTCATCATCAGGGATTTCTCGCATTGGACAGTGCCACAAGGCACTTTGCACGCAAGTGCACAAACACTACGCTGATAGAATGAATGCGATGTGGAAATCTCTCTCGTCAGGGCAAGGACTACGGGATTGTGACTGGTATTATCGCCCCTCGCTCATGTGGACCACTCGACTCACTCGCTCCGCTTCATCTACGCTATCCCAATTCCTCTCAAATCACTTTCCTTGCCGGGAATACCTCCATCGTTGGGCCCTTCATGATGACCCGAGTTGCCGTTATTGTGAGGCTCCCATCGAAGATAGGGAACACATCCTTATGCACTGTCCCCGCTACATGACGATTCGGTCACGATGGCTACAGATTGGGCAACACCGACTTGATGACGGCTTGACGTGGGACTTACAGATACTAGCACGGATAGGACTTCCATTTTTAGCGGGATTTTTACAAGATGTTAAGCTTTTGTGGGACACACAGCAACAAGGCACTTCATGGGGACCTCAATAGCCTCATTAGCCACAATTCTATGAATTGCGAATCCCTGCAGAGATATAGGGAGCCCTTTGGCTGCTCAGATGGGTCATTCTTAACCTTCTTTTGTACTTTTTGTGGATGAACTTATGGGCTAGTATCTGGTTTTAGAAACATAATAGGCTCCTAAGGCCTATTCTCTCAGATTCCTTGGGTCTAATATTAGTTTCTATAACCCTTTTTTCATTTTCAGGGGGCCAACACGTTGGGAAGCGTGTCTGTTTTGGGATTTAGTCTTTTTCTGTCTTTTCTTCCCTTTGTGGGAGTTTTGGCTTTTCTCTTTCATTTGGATATTGGATGGACATCAGAGACATGAACAATGATACATTGTCGTGGTTTCATTGCCCATATCACTCAGTGAAAAGGGCCCGGTTTTGGATGTATTTTAAGTACGTGTAATCTGACAATTTCAACAATAACAACAACAACAACAAAAATAGCGGCCCCCGTTACCCTTGCCTCTGCCACCAGCACCACCACCACCACTTCGCTCACCGTCACACCCCTGCATGCTAAGATGTTGCATATGATTGGCTACAGCTTGGTTAAAATGTAGAACCCCATGTCTTGGATGCGATTGATATAACGTCTTTGGTGCTAGAGCATTACCT
>JAKSCK010000145.1 GCA_022360655.1 Spirochaetales bacterium
AAGTCGATAGGTTGACGAGGTTTAGTGATCATTTCATACCTATCCAGCAACATGGATCAAGGCCTCCCCATTTCTACAAGACACTAATGGCAACTATCCTTTCTCAAGCAACCAACTTGGGGGTAGTAGCTATGGCAACTAGTGTAAAAGGGATCAGCGTTGATATGCTTCGTCATGTACTTTACTCCTTTATCAATGAGCAGACACTTAAAAAGGCAAGTGCCGCCATTGTTGATCACCACCACCAACTGCCCCTAAGCTCCCTTCATGGGGCAGGCACGCTGTCCTCATCAGATGCTCAACGATTTAAGATGCGGGCAGATAGCCTTTTAGCTTCTTACTATCCACGGTATTATGGCTACTACGAAAAGGCTATTGGTATCTATACACATGTATCTGATCAGTATGCTGTTTTTTATACCAATGTGATCTCTTGCAGTCCCAGGGAAGCCCTCTATGTATTGGATGGCTTACTGGAGCATAATACCATATTGAAGATAAAAGAGCATACTACAGATACACATGGCTATACAGAGATTGTTTTTGCCCTTTGCTACCTACTAGGCTTCTACTTTATGCCCAGGATTAGAGACCTTAAAGACCAGCAGCTTTATGGGGTAGGAAAGCAGGGAAAATATGGAGTTTTTAGTCCCTTACTTAACAAAACAGTAGACCTAAATATGATAGAAGAGCAGTGGGAAGCGATGGTTCGTGTAGCTATTTCTTTAAAGCAACGTACTTGTCCTGCACACCTTATAGTGCAGCGTCTAACCAGCAGTTCCCCCCAATTCAAAGTCAGCATAGTGTTTGTAGGCTGTTTCTAGTTTAGCTATTTGAAGCTTCACGCGCGGGCTAAAATTTTTTTAAGAGACAGATTTGCTTGTTTTTGCCTCTTGTGTGATGGGTGAGCTATGCGTTTTGTCTTAGTGTTTTCCTTAATAGCAAATGTCAAAAATTTTTTGAAATATAATTTGAAATGTCTTTGTAGATTTGCGCCTGTTTGTAACTCTCTGATACTGAGAGAGTTAAGATATAAGAAGGGGGACAAATTTAATGGAGATAAGGACACTATAAAGGACATGTCCTTTTTTATTTCACTTATTTACTAGATTGGAACTGCTACTGTTATAGAATTAAAGAGAAAGCAAGCTTATAAGATAATCTTAGGCTATTCGACAATGTCCCGAAGGTGTGTAAGGAAAATAAAAGGACTCCAATTAGTTGCATGAGGCCTAAAATAATTGAACGATGACTCTACGCTACACGCTTTTTGAGATAGTAATTGGAAGACAAATTTAATGGGGAAGAGATCTTCATATTTTACCAGATTGTACTTTTACTATGGAAAAAGGAAATAGGCTTATAAAACAGCCTTATGCTATAACAATGGCTAGGCATCGGTTGAACGTACATGAAATGCGTATCATGGTGAGAATAATAGAAGCAATGCAGCCGAATATGGTATATGCAGAGGACCGTTCTGTGGTTCAGCAAACTCTTTTGGGAGATACCATATTACACCTGCGTACTAAGGACTTACTTCCTTCTAAGAGTGAAAACTATGCATGCGTAAAGAGGGCCCTTAAATCACTTGAACAGAAGGTAATCAGTATTCGTGGTAAGGACTCAAAAGGAGAATATGAAACCAATT
>JAKSCK010000062.1 GCA_022360655.1 Spirochaetales bacterium
GCTAATATTTTTTAGATCGACCCCTAGGTCAACGCGGTTTCCCTAGGGGTTAGGAAGATTATTCCTTCAATAGTTTTTCTATGTACTTCGCTGCTAGGGCCACTGCGGGACAGATGCTGAGATCGGCCAAGTGCTGGCCAAGGAGCCCCTTCTGCCTTTTCTGATCCAGGTGGGGGTATTCCCGGCAGGCCCTGGGGCGCTTGTCATATACAATGCAGAGACCATCGGCACCAAAGTAGGGGCAGGGCATCTGGGGGAAAACAAGATCGCCATCCTCATCTTCCTTAAGCTTTCGATCAATAAAAGCCTGAGGTTTGAGTCGTTCAAAAGCGGCCAAGGGCTTAATGTCGGATTGGCGAATCCGAGGCCCTAAACAGGCACAGCAGTTGCCACATTTTGTGCAATCAATCTGCGAAAAAGCATGATCATGGGCCTCCCCGTAGAGCACATCCAACTCTTTTTTGCGCTCTTTTCTCAGGGTACGCAAGGCCTCGGCCAGGTGTTTGCGGCGATGGGTTGTTCGGTCCAGAATGGCTTTGTATTCAGGAATCATTTGGAATGGTACACCTCATCGGGATTGAAGAGGATTTCTCCTTCATCAATCAGTTGGTCATTATGAACACGTTTGTGGAAGCAGGTACGTCGTCCAGTGTGGCAGGCGGCCCTTCCTATCTGCTCAATGCCCAAAAGAATGACATCTTTGTCGCAGTCTAAACGAATGGATTTCACAAGTTGAACATGGCCAGAGGATTCCCCTTTGGGCCAAAGCCGTTTCCGACTGCGGGAGTAATACACGGCCTGCCCCGTGGAAAGAGTGGTCTCCCATGCTTCCTTATTCATCCAGGCAAGCATGAGGACTTCCCCAGTGATTTCATCTTGAGCAATGGCGGGGAGAAGTCCTCCCTCTTTCTCAAAATCGGGTTGGATTGCGGAATTCTGTTCTGTGGACATGGTTGGAGCTTCGGATGCTTGTCCAACGTTTGTCAAGCCAGCATCTCGTGGGATGCAGGAGGCCTTCTTGTCTCATGGTGACGTTTTGGCCTAGGAAGTGGATGCATTGTGGCTTCCTCCTCCCATCAACAGTCTTTGAATTGAAGACAAAATTCTCTATTCCGTTCAATGTCAAGAATGGGGTATTGAACCAGTTGTTTTGCTTGGAAGTTGAATTCAGGATTCCGGGATTCAAGATGGATCGGAAAAATCTTCGATGGGGCTCATGAGATAATGAAGCTCATCAGAGGATGTGACATCCCGGTCGGCCTTGGTCTCTTGAACCTCTGTCAGGCGATTCTGGATGGTTTTCACGTCATTGAGATGACCTGCGGCGATGCGACGGAGGCGAGGACGCATGGGAGCAAAGGAAGCGGCAAAGGCACCCTCAACGGCCAGAAGATCTTCGACAAGGCGGCAGTAGGCTTTTTTGAGCTTCATCAAGGAATGCAAATAGGAATTGCGACGGATGAGGTGGGGATTCTCATTCACTGATGTATGCATTTTTTGTATAGAAGCATCCACAAACAGGCTATCCTCTAAGACTTTATCCGCAAAATAGTCGGCATCAACATTGAGGCGAACGGCATCATTGAGAGCCCGAATGAGAGCGGTCAAAAAATAAATGTTATCATCGTAGTGAATTTTTTCAGGCATGGTTCTTTACGGTTCCTTTTCCCTTCATCATTATCGGCAGAAGGGGGCATTTGCTTGACGTGAATTCCCAATTCCGGGTACCTTAATCATCACTCCTTTCCCGTGCCTAGCGCGGGACGAGATGTAGTCCATAAGGAGGACACATAATGAGGACCTACGAATTGGTCTGCGCCTTCCGTGTTAAGGAAGGTCAGGACGTGGCGGGTATTGAAGCCGTCAAGAAAATCCTGGCGGATAATGCTGCCACCCTGAAGTCTGAAGAAGACATGGGAGATCGGGAGCTTGCCTACGAAATCGAAAAAGAAACCCGAGGTCGTTACCGCCTGTTCAACGTTGATTTAGATCAGGAAAAACTCCCGAAGATCGAAGAGGCCTTCAAACTGCGGACGGAGATTCTTCGCTACTTGTTTGTGGTGAAGGGCGAATAGTCCCCGGGAGGCGACGATGGCTGATATTAATAAAGTCGTTATGGTGGGTCGGCTCACACGAGATGCAGAGCAGTCCTACACCCAAAGCGGTTTTGCCCTGTTGAAATTCAGCATTGCTGTGAACCGGCGGCGCAAGCAGGGTGACCAGTGGGTGGATGAAGCCAATTTCTTCGATGTCACCAGCTTTGGACGTCAGGGAGAAGCCATTGCGGCCTATCTCACCAAAGGACGCCAGGTGGCAGTAGAAGGACAGCTTCGTCAAGATCGGTGGGAGGCTCAAGATGGCACCCGTCGGTCAAAAGTCTACATTGAAGCCAATTATGTTCAACTTCTTGGTGGCGGTCGTGATGGCAACACCCAGGGGGGCAATCGTTTCAACAACGGTGGCTATGAGAACAATCCCGGCAACAATTGGAATCACTCTGCACCCCAGTACAATGACCAACCGCGACAGCCCGTCGCCCCCCAAGGGGCTCCGGCCACGAGTTTCGAAGACGACATCCCTTTTTAGTCGATTAGGAGACAACCGAAATGTCAGATGAAATGAAGACAGATACAACGGAAGCTGGCGAAGACCGCCGGTCTGCATCCCCTCGGGACCGGGCGCCCATGCCTGGCGGCCCCCGACGGAAATTCTACCGACGCAAAGTCTGTAAAGTATGCATTGGTAAGGCCAAGGTGGATTACAAAGACGCAGATTCTCTGCGCCGTTTCACCACTGAGCGGGGGAAAATCCTTCCTCGGCGCATCACTGGTACCTGCGCAAAGCATCAGCGTTTGGTGGCTCGGGAAGTTAAGCGTGCCCGTGCTTTGGCCCTGCTTCCTTTTGTGACCCAGTAAGGAGAAGATTGCGATGAAGATCATTCTCTACAAAGACGTTCCCAACTTGGGTGAAGAAGGCGATGTGAAGATTGTGGCCGATGGCTACGCTCGAAACTTCCTCATTCCCCAGAAGTTTGCTGTTCGCTACACCAAGGCTACAGAAACTGAGCTTGCTCAGAAGCAGCAGGCCATTGCCCGCCGCAAAGCCGAGAAGTCCAAAGATGCGGCTGACCAGAAGACCCGGATTGAGGGCATGGAAATGAAAATTTCTGTGGCTGCCGGTGAAAAAGGTAAGCTCTTTGGTTCCGTGACCTCCACCGCGATTGTGGATTGGTTGCGCTCTGAAGGTGTGGAAGTGGAGCGGAAGCGGATTGAACTTCCTGAAGGTGGCATCAAAGTTGTGGGCTCTCACACTGTGCGTGTGAAGCTTTACGGCGGTTCTGATGCGAGCCTGAAGGTGGAAGTTGCTGCTGCCAGCGATGATCCTGCCCAGGATGCTGCACCAGAAGCTCCCGCGGAAGAGGACGTCCAGGAAGAGGTGGCTGAAGAAGCCGCTGATGTTCCTGCACAGGACGAGGCTCCCGCTGAAGACGGCGAGTAAATGACGGACGCGCCCTTGTCCGAACCGGTGCTCAAAGATTCTCTTCCTCCCTACCATGAGGAAGCAGAGATTGCCACGCTGGGAGCTCTTCTGCTGAATTTTTCAGTGGATCTCCTAGATGAGGTCCAGCAGCATGTTCGTGGTGACGACTTTTTTAAGGGCGCCCACCAAGTCATTTTTGCCGCCATTGGCCGGCTCAACGAGAAGGGGGAGGGAATTGATATTCTCACCCTCACCGGTGAGCTCAGTGCCACTGGTGAACTGGAGAGGGCAGGAGGGGCGGCTTACATTGCCTCTCTCACCTCTCGAGTTCCCACATCGGCCAATGTGGCCTACTATGCCAAGCTGGTTAAAGAAGCCAGTGTACGGCGTTCTCTCCTTGATACCGCACGGCAAATTGCTGCTAATGCTCATGATGATTCCCAGGAAACCCGGGGCATTATTGAAGATGCGGAAAAGGCCATTTTTGAGCTGAATGACAGTCAGAGCCGCGGCGATCTTAAGCCGGCTCGGGAAGTGATTCAGCGCACCATTGAAACCATTGAAAATCGCTACAGAACCAAAGAAGGTTTCACCGGAATTCCCTCTGGTTTGGATGCTCTTGATGAGCTCACCACAGGATTCCAGAATTCAGAAATGACCATCATTGGAGCACGACCCTCCATTGGTAAAACCGCTTTGGCCCTATCCATGGCCACCAACATTGCCGTAAAAAATCGCATTCCCTGTGGGTTCTTTACTTTGGAAATGTCCGAAGTTTCCCTCATGATGCGTGTTGTTTCCGCAGAAAGCAAAATCAATTCCAATAATCTGCGAACCGGACTTTTGCGTCCCACCGATTTCAACAAGCTTACCGAAGCGGCTGGACGCATCTATGAGTCTCCCCTGATCATTCAGGATACGCCCAACATTCCTCTTTTGGACTTACGCTCCCTGGCACGGAAAATGGTGACCAAACATGATGTGAAAATCATTTTCATTGACTACATTGGTCTCATCACGCCAGAGGACAGCAGTCAGCCCCGGCATGAACAAATCTCTCAGTTCAGCCGCTCATTGAAGGCTTTGGCCCGAGAATTGGACATTCCCATTGTGGCCCTTTCTCAGGTGGGCCGTCAGTCAGAGGGTAAAGCCCCCTCCTTGGCAGATTTACGCGAATCTGGTGCTTTGGAGCAGGATGCGGATGTGGTGTTGTTCCTTCATCGTGACCGAATTCTTGACAGAGATGAGGACGAGGCTCAGAATAATTCTGTGGTAAAGACGGAATTGATTGTGGCCAAGCAACGAAACGGTCCAACCGATACCGTCAGTGTGGCCTTTGTGCCTCAGTTCACACGTTTTGAAAATTTGAGTTATCACGATCATTAACGAGGGGATTATGGCCCTAAAAGAACGTTACGATTTTGCCAATTTACACAACATGATGGAAGAGGGCGTTTTGACGGAATTGGAGCGCCAATTGGAAGCCATTGCCGATGAAGACTTGTGCAAGTGCAATGACTGCGTGTTGGACATGGCCTGTTTTTCCCTCAACTCACTCACACCCAAATACCGCTCCAGTCTCATGGGTGGAATTTATGCCCGGGCGGAATTGGATGAGCATGAAGAGCAGGTTCGTCAGGCCGTATCGTCTGCGATTGAGCGGGTGAGTCAGAATCCGCTCTGCGAAAACTTCCGGTAAATTGTTTTTGAGATTTTAGAACGACCACGGCCTCAAGGCCGTGGTTTTTTTGATCCATTAAAGAAAACCCCTCGCGCGAGCGAGGGGTCGATCTCAACATTCATAAAATGGGCAGGTTCTGATTTTAAAGGCGCTCCTCATCCTTGAGGATGCGGCTGATTCTTCGAGGGTCGACGGTGCGTCCATCTCGGTAAATCACCACATTGTCAATGGCGCCTTCTGAGGCCCAAATCACATCATTGTCTGTGGGAAGGGCCAACCAGCCCCCATCTTTGAAGAAGTAGGAGCGCATCAGGGTTCGGCCGGTTCGCACATTCCAGAAAATCACAGCCCCATCTTCATCCAGGCCATAAAGGATCTGTCCTCGTCGCTCCAAATCCAGAATGCGTTCTTCCCAGGGGTAAGAGGTGCGTCGTGAGGAGGACAGACGACGAACCATTCCGCCGAGGGTTGTGAAGACGGCATCATCATTGGGGTCGGGAAGAACCAAGGCTTCAAAATCCTCTCCTTTGGCGCTGGTGAAGGAGGAGGCACGTTCAGGGGAGGTTAAATCGTGGCGCTTCAGAATGGTTTTTGCCAGAGCCCCGCGGCCTTCAATACCAATGGTGTAGAGGTCGTAGGGGCCGAGGCGCACCGAATACACCATGAATCGCTCATCATTGACAGGCATGGATTCGCTGGTGGCCAAGTCGACAGACTCCAACGGCGTTCCAGAGCGGCCAGCAGAGGAGCGCCCTGCTAAAAGATAGTCCTCATCAGGAACATAAGCTGCATCCATGATGCCCAGTGCGGCGTATTCTGATTCCACTTCCCCTGTGCTCAAATCCATGATTCCCACACCACCATTGCGGTCTACAATGAGCAACTTCCCTTGGGGAAGGGGCTGAACATTCTGTATGGTATTTTTGGTGGGAAGGAAGCGTTCGCTACCGTCATCGTTCATGTTGATGACGCGAATTCCATTCTCAAGACCGCCCGATGTGGCATCCCAAAGAATGAGTTGTCCCTCAAGGCCAATGGTGAGTTTGGTTTCCTTTGCTTGGGATTCGGAATCATACTCTTTGCGATTTAGGTCGTTGAGCAGATTGATGTTGGCAAGGGCATCTTCCGCAAAGAATTCTGAATTGAAACGAACCAGACGACCATTGCCGCTGAGGTAGAGTGAATTTCCCCGGAAAGCAATGTCATTGGGGCGCCAGAGTTGATCATCCACAACGGGGCTGTACTGTGCCCCATCAAAAACGCACAGGCAACCGTCTTCTGTCATGAGAAAGGATTTTCCTGCAGCTCGTAGTAGAGAAACGGGGTGGATCTCTGATGGGAGTTTGAAGGGCGTAGAGACGGGAGCCACATCGTCATCACCGGGGAGGGTGAGAGTGGGTTCTTCTTTGAGGCGAAGGGTGAAGCCTGCATCATCGGTTTGGAGGCGATGAACGGTGTAACCGGTCAAATCCTGGGTGAGGGCATCCACCTCACCGGTTGTGGGATCTATGGAAACATGGGTGAGACCGGTGAGTTCTAATTTATCCAGAACAGCTCCTGTTTGGCGGTTGATGAGATAGAGCTCATCGTTGCGATAGGCAAAAAGGGCGGCTTTGGATCCGGTTTGAAGTACTGTGACTCCAGAGAGATTTCCAAGGGTTTCTGCACTGAGTCGGAGTGTTGAACTACGGATATCCCAGTAGCGAATGGCGCCAGATCCGGCATAAGTCATGAGGATGGTTTCTGTGGATCCAATGTATCCGGCATTGTAAAGGGAGGGGAGGCGTTGGAGATAGGAAAGACGACGACCTGTACGGCCTTCCAAAATCACAACACTTGGACTGCCCAGATTTCCCAGGGCAAGGTAGCGTCCCCGGGCCGACCAGGTCAGGAATAGGGGATCGGAATCCAAGGTGTATTGAAATACCATCTTTTCTTGAGTCCAGTCCCAGACCGAGACGGAATAGGAGCCATTTTCGTTGGCCTGCACAAGAGCGGCACGTTCCCGTGAGGGGTCTAAAGCCATGCGCAGGATGCGACCTTCACCCACATGGAAGCGGTGAAGTACTTTTGCATCCCCAGGGCGGGTGACTAAAAGTCGACCATCCTCTCCGACAGAGACAACAGTGCGTGAGTCTTCATGCCAAGCCATGGCCACGGGAGTCCCTTGATGACCAGCCTGCAAAACCACCCGGGGTTCGGCAAAGGAGGAGACCGCAACCATAAAGGTTAGGGATACGACGAAAAGGACTTTGTGTAGAATCTGCATGGAAAACTCCCCATCATCCGCCTTGGAAATGAATAACATCCCCTGCAGTAGCGGCAAGTGCGATGATGACAACAATAATTGTACCGATGAACTGATATCTGTAAACAGACTTCGGCCTAATGGGCCGTCTCAAAAGGATTTCTGTAGAAAAAAGTACGATTTGTCCGCCATCGAGGACGGGAATGGGTAAAAGATTGAGCACAGCAAGGGATACGGAGATGAGGGAAATGAGACTTGAGGCCCAAAGAAAACCCTCTCGAATGCCGGCTCGAAAGCCTGCGGCAACGGATGCACCGGTGTCGGCAATGAGTCTTGCTGGACCTGAAATGGCCTTTGTTGCATCGGATCCAGCAAAAAGAAGCTTTAATCCTCGGAGGGTTGTGGACAGTACAGTTCCGGTTTCTTGGAAGCCCTCCACAAAAGATCCGATGAAGCCGCTTCCTGGCCGGTCCACCACGGGGAGGCGGAAGGACAGTCCAAGGACGCCATCTGCGGGGATCGTCTCGAGTCGTCGTTGGGTGATGGCTCCTTGAGCGGTTTGAACCTGGATTTCCACAGGGGTCTGAGTTTGCTGAAGCAGTGGGGAAATTTGAGCCGCATGCTGAATGTCAATTCCATTCACAGACTGAATGACATCACCAGGTTGAAAACCCGCCTTTAGGGCAGGAGAGTTGGGGCGAGTGGAGTCGACCAGGGGGTAAATCCAGGCCGCTACGCCAATTTTGGCTGTTCCCGAATTGGGATCAAGACGGGGAATCACATGAAGATTCAAAGTGCGATCTTGGCGAAGGATTTGAAGGGAAACACGTTCTTCTGGTCGGAAGGCGATGATGCGGGCCAATTCGGTGAAATTGTCCACCTCTTCTCCTGCAGCGCGGAGAATCAAATCCCCATCTTGGAGTCCCGCTTGCTGGGCTGGCCAAATTTGGTCTGTCTGGGACGAAGCCAAGATGATTCGGGGTTCAAGTTTTGCCTCTTGACGGGGGATGGAGGCCACCAGTGAGAAAAGGAGAAAAGCCAGAATCAGATTGGCCAGAGGACCTGCTATGGCTACAAGGATGCGCTTCCAAGGAGCGGCATGGTAAAAATCACCAGGAGAGGCAGGGATTGAATTGAGGCGATTTTCAAGGGCTTCTCGGAAGGCCTCTTCTCCTGAGAAACGGCAATAGCCCCCCAGTGGGAAAAGGGAGAGACGATAATCGGTCTCCTTATGTTGAAATCCGAGAAGCCGACGGCCGTAGCCCACGGAAAATGTTTCAACTCGAATGCCTAGAAGCTTGGCAAGGGCCCAATGGCCGGCTTCATGAACAAGAACCACAATGGAGAGCCCCATGATTCCCAGCAAAACCTCCAAGAGGATTTTCACGAGACAATCGCCGCTTGGAGGTAAAGGACAAAAATAGGAGCGGCAAGCAGAATGGAATCAACAGAATCCAGCATCCCTCCCCGTCCAAGAATCACATTCCCGGAATCTTTTACACCAACAGAGCGTTTGAGAGCAGATTCCGTGAGGTCGCCAAGGATGGACGCAACCCCCAAAGCAATGCCATAGAGAATGCTTTGCCAGAGAGGTGCGGAATAGAGCTGGGGCAAAATAAACGCCGCTCCACACATCACCACAACAGAGGCAAAGATGCCGCCAGCAAAGCCTTCCAGACTCTTGTTGGGACTCACAGCCACAAATCCGCGATGCTTGCCAAAAAGCACACCAAAGAGCCAAGCGGCAGAGTCATTGAGGAAGACACAAAGCATGAACACCATCAGATGCAATCCCGCTTGGGGGAACCAGGTGATTTTTGCGGTCCACCAGAGGCACCAGGTGGGGTACATCACCATGAGTAGGCGTGTTCCAACACGCATGACTCCAGAGGTGATTTCTCCGCTTGGAACAAAGGCCGCGTCAGAAAGGGCCCAAAGCACAAGAAACACAAATAATGCAGTGGCAATACCCGAAGGCATCCATCCCATTCCAACGGCCCAAGCCACAAGGGGGGAAAGAGCGGGAAGGAGGGCAATGATATGTGGAATGGGGCGGGCCACACGAGCCAGCATGGAGCGCAACTCCAAACCACAAAGGGCACCAACAACTACAAGAAGAAGTATCACGGCCAGATGTCCCTGCTGAGGAAGTAATAAAATCAGGGCAGAGAGTGAGGGAATGGCAATGGAAAAGAGAATCAGCCGTTTAATGGTGTTTGTCATTTCGGTACCCCGCCGAAGCGTCGCTGTCGGCTATGGAAAAAGGTGAGAGCCTTCTTGAAATCCTTTTCATTCCAATCGGGCCAATAAGCATCAGAAAAATAAAATTCAGCATAAGCGGCACGCCAAAGATGAAAATTGCTCAAGCGCATTTCGCCACCTGTGCGAATCATGAGATCCATGTCTGGAACCTGAGGAGCATCAAGGTAGTTTGAAAGACTCTCTTCCGTGATGGGGGTTTCAGGACCAAGGGCATCCCGGTGGGCCGTAATCGCGCGGATGATTTCATCCCTTCCCCCATAGTTGATGAGAAGGTTGACGGTCATGCCAGTGAATTCAGACGTATCCTTTTCAACGCGAGCTATTTCGCGCCGGACTTTTGCTGGGAGTCCATCAAGATCACCAGAATGAACCACTCGAAGACCGCGCTCACGGTAAAAATCGTATTGATTCCGTAAATGGGTGCAGATGAGCCCCATGAGGAAACTCACCTCATCTTCCGCACGCCGCCAGTTTTCGGTGGAAAAGGCATAAAGGGATAGGGTGCGGACACCGGCATCAGAGGCGGCCGCAACAATGCGTTTGGCCGCTTCAAGGCCTTCTTTATGGCCGGCGGTCCGGGGCAAACCTTTTGAGGTTGCCCATCGGCCGTTGCCGTCCATGATGATTCCAATATGAGAGGGAGGGAGGGAATCAGGTGAGGGGGTCAAACCTCCATGATCTCCTTTTCCTTATCTTTGAGAATCACACCGATTTTCTCAACATATTTGTCTGTGAGCTTCTGGATGTCATCTACACCCTTTTTCTGCTCATCTTCGGTGAATTCACCATTCTTGATCTGGTCATTGGTGTCGCGTCGAATATTTCGGATGGACACGCGGGCATTTTCAGCCGTGCCCTTGGCCTGTTTCACCAGTTCTTTGCGCCGCTCTTCATTGAGAGGGGGAATGTTGATGCGAATAACTTTGCCGTCATTGCTGGGATTGAGGCCCAGTTCAGAGGCCAAAATGGCCTTTTCAATGTCGCCAATGGCATTGCGGTCAAAGGGTTGAATCACAATGAGTCGTGCTTCAGGAATGGATATGTTGGCCAGCTGATTGAGGGGGGTGGGGGTGCCGTAGTATTCCACACGCACCTTGTCGAACAAAGCTGCTGAGGCTCGTCCAGTCCGTAGGAGGTTGAAATCATCTCCTAAGGCTCCAATGGTTTTTTTCATCCGCTCTTCGGCTTTGGCTTTCACATCCTGCATGACCAATTCCTTTTTTAGGTGGACCCTTGGCGGCGGACCGCCAAGGGTCGATCTGGTTTCATTATCGGAGACCTTTTGATGATTCAAACAAAAGGTTCCATGCATCAAAACCTCATCTCCGCAACAGAGATGAGATTCCAATTAGTCTTCGCTCTGACCAACGGCAATGTAGCAGTAGTCAACGAGGGAAATCTCGCCACCCACTTCTTTTGCCAAGTCAGCAACAACCTGCTTCACAGCTTTCTTGTCTTCTTTGACAAAACCCTGGTCAACAAAGCAGATGCCTGCAAGGTGCTTGTTCAACTTTCCTTGAACAATGCCTTTGATGACCTTTTCAGGTTTGTCGCCCAAGTTGTTGGCCTGAGTGGTGAAAATATCTTCCTGCTCTTTGAGGTAGGCCTGATCCACAGCGCTGCGGTCCAGATAAGCTGGATTGTATGCAGCCACATGGAGAGCCAAGTCATTGGCCAGAGCCTTCACCTCATCTTTTGCAGCGGTTGCAGCAGAGTCACAGGCAAGTTTCACCAGAACGCCAATCTGACCACCGTTATGGGCGTAGTGCGCCACACAATCGGTCTCAGCCACATCCCAGCAAGCCAAATCGCCAAGAAGCATGTTCTCCTTGAGGATGGCAATGGCTTCTTTCACCATGAGCTCTAGCTCATCGGATTTTTCGGCCTTACCAGAAGCGGCAACAGCGGTGGCAATTTTCTGACCAGCGGTGCGGAACACCTCGTTCTTAGCCACAAAGTCAGTTTCACAGGTCACTTCGGCCATGGCTGCTTTGCCATCACCGATGTGGCTGAAGACGGCACCACAGTCTGTGGCGCGGCCCACACGCTTGTCAGCGCTTGCCAGTCCCTGCTCTTTGAGAATCTTCTCAGCGGCAGCAAAATCGCCATCGGCTTTCACCAAAGCGTTTTTACAATCCAGCATACCGGCACCGGTTTTGTCACGAAGTTTCTTAACGTCTTGGGGACTGACTGCCATTATTCGGCCTCCTCGGCGGGGGCTTCTTCTGAAGCTTCTTCGGGAGCAGGAGCAGCCTCTTCGCTGGTGACACCAGCTTCAGCGGCCATTTCTTCCTCTTCATCCTCGTCCTGGAGGGTTTCGATGACCTTCAGGCCAGTCTCATTGTCTGCTTCCATAACGGCGTTGGCAATGACCTGGGTAAAGAGGTTGATGGCCCGGATGGCGTCATCATTACCGGGGATGGGGTAATCAATGCCCTCAGGGTTACAGTTGGTATCCACCACAGCAATAATGGGAATGCCCATGCGCTGGGCTTCGGCCACAGCAATGGCTTCCTTGCGGGTGTCAATCACAAACATCACACCGGGGAGGTCGGTCATGTTCTTGATACCACCAAGGTTCTTCTCTAAGCGGCCTTTCTCTTTGAGAAGGCGAGCCACCTCTTTCTTGGTGAGCTGCTCAAAGGTTCCATCCACTTCCATCTTCTCAATCTTCTTGAGGCGAAGGAGGGATTTCTTGATGGTGGAAAAGTTGGTGAGCATACCGCCAAGCCAGCGGTTGTTCACATAGTACATGTCGCATCGCTCAGCTTCCCGCTTAACGGAAGTCTGGGCCTGCTTTTTTGTACCAACGAAAAGGACGGACTTGCCGGCCAAAACGTTTTGTCGAACCACGTCGTAAGCCTCTTTGATGGCCACGATGGTTTTCTGCAGATCGATGATGTGGATGCCATTCCGCTGAGCGAAGATGTACTTCTTCATGCGGGGATCCCAGCGCCGGGTCTGATGACCGAAATGGACACCTGACTCCAGCAGGTTCTTCATGGTGACTACTGCCATGAGAATCTCCTCTTTGTCCGCACATTCACAGAGATTGTGATGCACGGCCCTTCCCAATTTATTCTCGGAACCGCGAGGCGGTCCGGAAGATTACGACCAATGGCGACGCCATTGTCCGGTCATGCCAAATCAAAAGGATAGGCGGACCGCTCCAACATGCCATAAAGGGGGGAGAGTGGCAAGCCCACCACAGTGCTCCAGAGTCCCTCAATCGACTCAATGAGCACACTTCCTTGGCCTTGAATGCGGTAGGCACCAGCCACATCCTTCCATTCTTCCCAATGAAGAACGCGTTCTATCATAGCTTTTGTGAGAGGGCGAAAGCGCACCTTTGTGCTATGCCGTTCTTTCAAAATATGGGCTTTTTGATTGTTCCTGGCGGGGACATAAAGAGCCAGGGCCGTGTGCACACAATGCGTTTTTCCAGAAAGGCTTTGGAGCATATCAAAGGCTTCGTCCCGATTGGCTGGTTTTCCCAGGTCTCCCTCTGGTCCTTCCACAAGAGTATCTGCGGCCAGTCCCCAGCGGTATTGACGGCCTGGATAGGCTTCTAAAGCGTCATGGAGTTTCTTCTGAGCCAGCACAATCACCCCTTCTGAGCTGGGGATCTCTTGGGGAAGGTCCTCATCTGTATGGGCTGGGGCTATGGCAAAGGGCAGTTGCAAACGAGAGAGCAGTTCAGCCCGTCGGGGAGAGGCGGAGTAGAGGCGAATGATGGGTTTTTTCATCCCAAGGACACCAATGTGATGATGGCAATCACAACACCGGTCACGGCTTCTCCACCCAGTAATCCGGATGCAATCACGGTTCCCGTTTTTCCCACAGCTTTCCCTTGAGCGTTTCGAAGGAGTTTTTCTACAAAGGCCCAAAGTCCTCCCAAGAGTATGGGAGCCGTGATGAAGACCGGAAGATAGAGTCCTAGGCCAAGGGTCATGGCTGGAATCTTCACAATAAAAAAGATTGTGCCAAAGAGGGCGCCGGCAATGAAGGCCCAAAGGTGGGGAATGCCTCCTGCAAGGGCGGCAACGGCCCGAGCCTGAGGGGCAGGAAACACAGTGGGATCACCTAAACTTCCAGCGCCATTGCTGCGAACCAGGGCATAAAGCACAGCAACAGAAACCACAGCTCCAATGAGGGCTCCTGTGGTTTCCGCAATGCGCTGGGCTCTGGGATTCGTGCCAAACAGAGCTCCCGCTTTGTAGTCATTCATCACATCTCCGGCTAAACCGGCCGCAACAGCTGTCACTGCGGCAGCGGTGATGAGAGCTCCCATGGCTTCTGGAGCAAAGATTTTCACCACCAATAGAACCAATATTCCCAAAATTTCCATGGGATTGATTCCTGTTTGCCCTGTGAGTACGGCCGCCATCAGGGATGCTAAGGAGGCTCCGAGAACGGTCACAATCACCGCTACTGGAATCCAACCTCCCAGGTTTCGGAAATCGGTTCCAAGGGTGAGAGCGACAATGGCCACAATTCCAGCTGTGAGGAGGAAGCTTGGTGAGGAAAGGGATTTTTCATCTTTTCCAAAAGCAGCTTTGATGAGGGGACGCAACTGAGGAAGAATCCCTTTGATGAGAACGCCAATTCCTGTTCCCACCATGAGACCAATTCCGAGACTGCTGCGGAACGCATCGGCATTGGCCAATGTTTCAAAAATCCCTGTTGCTAATCCCACGGGAACAATGAGGCCAAAGCCCAGAAGGGCTCCAATGGCCCAAACTCCTGTATAAAGTGGACCAATGATGTAACCAATTCCCATGGCCATGGGGGAAATCCATATTCCTGCAAAAATATTCTTTTCTGCAAGTTTCTCAAAATTGATGAGGGCAGGGATTTTGCCAAGTTTGTCTCGGAAGACGGTGAAGAGGGCTGTGAGCCCTAAAGAGGAAAAGAGCCACAGGGCATGGCGCCCACCATCATCACCAGCACTGACTGTTTCATAAGCCGCTGCTCCAATAGGATAGGTGTATTCCTCTTTTCTGGTCTCAATAAAATACCGGCGGAAAAGTGCTGTAGCGGCTAAACCAAGAAGAGTTCCCGAAAGGGTGATGGACAGCATTTTGAGGAAGGAAAATTCCGTTTCAGGATTCAATATCCAAAGAGCAGGAGCTGTGAAGGCGAGTCCTCCAGCAACCATTGCTCCAGCGCTCATGGCTGTGTGGGTGATATTCACCTCTTGCAGACTGGTTTTTCCGAAGAGTTTCAGTAATGCCATGCTGAGTATGGCCACAAAAATGGTAGGCCATGGGAGGGCTCCGAGGCGGAGGGCCACATAGAGGGAGCTGGCTGTGATGACAACTGATCCCAGGGCGCCAAGGATGAGGGCACGGGGGGTAAGCTGTTTGGGCATGTTCTACCTCAATAATCAAGAATATTAATGCGTTGGGCATTGGTTGCGGTATTCCTTATGAAACCACTCTATGCAGCTTCAGGACTAGACGCGTTTTATTTGCAAAAGGCCATGGATAAACATCCTAAAGACCTGTGTTCATCTTAGCAGAAGAGGAAGACGGGGAGCAAGTTATTAGACAAAAGATGGTGATATGTCAAAATAATGGAGAAAAATCTTGCGTTGTCATCATTGAACGAATCAAATATTGATTTGGCGACGTTTGTGATTTGCCAATCACTGATTGGTCGTGTTGATTCAATTTCCCTATTCGGTGATGCAATTCATTCATTAAAACCTCCAAGATGTGCTGTTGTATTTACCAAAAAAACAGCAATATATATAGTAAAAACACTGAAATGATATGATATAGGTTGCACCATGGTTCAGATTGCTAGAGATGATACATTTACCGGTATTGAATATTTACAGGTTGTCAATTCAGTGCACGAATATCCGACGCATTTTCACGATCAAGTGTATACATTTAGTCTCATGGAAAGTGGTGGATATTTTTGGGAAAAGAATAATCTGAACTCTATTGTTTCTCCTGGCCATATAGCCGTCATCAATCCAGGGCAAGTTCATGCAGGAAAACCTGTGGATTCTCATCAATCTACGTATAAAGTGTTGTATATTTCTAATTACTATTTTAATAAAATTGTAGAGGAAATAGGAGTTGGTCCAAATATCGAATTTCGCAAAGTCCTGTTAAGGAGGAATTCGATTGTTTCGGATTTTCAAAATTTGTTTAATTCGCTCAAGAATAATTGTGTAAGTCTAGAGAAAGAAGCGAATCTTATTCTCTTTTTATCTGGAGTTTTAAATTATAATTATTATGAAGAAAAAATAACGGATTATTGCTCAAATGATCAACTGATACAAATCAAGGACTATTTGAGAGAGTCGCTTTCAGAAAAAATATCGTTAGATGAGTTGTCCAATCTTGTTAACTTAAGCAAATCACACTTAGTTCGGGCATTCAAAAAGACTGAGGGAGTTACACCTTTTGCCTATAGGACCATTCTGAAGATTGAGTATGCAAAGCAGCAACTCAAAGAAGGTCTTGATTTATGTGAAATTGCTCAGAATGCAGGATTTCATGATCAAAGCCATTTCACCAATGCGTTTAAAAAATATCTAGGATACACTCCACGGCAATATAAATGTTTGTGAGCAATATTTTCCAATACACGATTGTTCCATTCTTTTAAGGTCTTAAAAAAGATTGAGGATGTATCATCATGGATGGATTAAATTTGTATGCAAATGAGTTTTTAACAGTATTTATATTGACCCTCATCGTCATAGTCATACCCGGTCCTGATTTTCTCATTGTTGTTAAAAATAGTCTGACTCGATCACGAATTTCAGGTATTAACACGGCGCTTGGAATTGCCACAGCTGTATGGGTTCATATCATCTATTCTTTGATGGGATTGGCATTAATTATTTCAAGGAATCCAAATATCTATAATATTATTAAATATCTTGGTGTTTGTTATTTAATATATCTTGGTATTCAGTGTCTATTTATAAAAAAAAACATTGAAGGTGATGCAGATACCCATGTTGCAGTTTCTCATTTTGATTCATTTAAGATGGGTTTTGTCAATAATGCACTCAATCCTAAGGCCACCATTTTTTTCCTGAGCTTATTCACTCAAGTTGTAAATTTCTCAACGCCAATTTCTTTGAAAATCCTTTATGGATTAACGGTTTCACTCACATGTCTGATTTGGTTTTCACTTGTTGCATATCTTCTCAATCATAGAGTTGTCAAAGATTGTTTTTTTTACGCACGAAATCTCATTATAAAATTTCTGGGATTTGTGCTACTCCTCTATGCCTTGAAAACGGTTTTTGAAGATATCGTAAAATGAGTTCTTGTACTTCTTATAGACTTTTTGAATATGGATGTTCTTCCTTATTTTGAAACGGATTATATGAGAGGAAAGGGGAGCTCTAATTGGGCGCATTCCCCTTCTTCTCCTGGAAAGAGTGAGAGTGCTGTACCTGCTAAGCGCACTGGCCGTTCTCCTGCTTTTGTTTCTTGAAGGAGTTCACGGGAAATGGTTTGAAATTGATGGAGATTTTTGAGAGGAGTGGGAAAACTTCGAGATCGGGTGGCTAAGCGGAAATCATTGTATTTGACTTTGACTGTCACCCGCCGGGCTTGGAGTTTCTTTTCCGTGACTTCCTCCCAAACATCCTGACAAACCCCATCCAGAATGGTTGCGATTTGTTGGACATCCATCAGGTCTGTGGGAAATGTCCGCTCTTTACCTAAAGATTTGCGCTGGCGCAAGGAGCATACAGGCCGCTCATCAATGCCACGGCAAAGGCTGTAAAACCAAGGACCAGACTTACCAAAAACATCAATGAGTCGCCACAGCGGCCAGGAGCGAAGTTCTCCAGCCGTTTGAATCCCCAGTTTTTCCATGCGTTTAGCTGTGACTGGGCCGACTCCCCAGAATTTTGTGACCGGTAAATCCTTCAAAAAATCTTGGGCTGCTTGGGGGGGGATCACGGTGAGCCCGTGTGGTTTTTTCCAATCCGAGGCGATTTTGGCCAAAGATTTATTGTAGGACACTCCCGCTGAGGCCGTGAGTTGTGTTTCTTCAAAAATACGTTGTTGGATTCGCTGCGCTAATCGAGTTGCAGAACATTCACCAAGCTTATTCTCACTTACATCAAGAAAGGCTTCATCAATAGAAAGCGGTTCCACCACATCCGTGATCTCATGAAAAATGGAATGGACCTGCTGAGACACTCGATGATATTCAGGGAAATTGGCCTCGGTCACAAAGATGGCCTGAGGGCATCGTTTGTACGCCTCATAAGAACTCATGGCAGAATGTATCCCGTATTGGCGGGCCTCATAGGAGCAGGTGGACACCACACCGCGACTTTTTGGGGGGCCTCCCACCACCACAGGTTTTCCCCGCCATTGAGGATGATCCCGTTGCTCAACGGCGGCAAAGAAAGCGTCCATATCCACATGAATGATTTTTCGATTTGATGCCTCGCTCACGATTGACACTATACAAAAGTGTAGTTTTTGGTGCAAGTCTTGTGTTTAAGAGGATTGGGGGATGGCCAGAATGGTAGTTTCCATCCAGGAACGGAAGAGAGACTCTTGTTCCCAAACAGAAATATGCCCACCAGGGACAAGAGTGGTGATGAGGTGGGGGGGATCTTTCACAGAATCTTGTTCTCCTCGGAGGGCAAAGGCTGGTACCTGGAGTCGTTTGAGATAAGGTTCTCCTGATTCACTGTGAAGCAAAACCTGCTGATTCAAGTAGTGGATTCGCTGAGGAGAGATTTGCGAAAGAGAGGCCGCGAGACGGATGGATAATCGAGAATCCCGGGAGAGGGATTCTGGAGCAAAAAGTTGCTTGGCGGTTTGTCGGGCATGGAATCGGGAAAGATGCAAGGCAGGAAAATTGAGGGCATCAAAGATTCGAGCGCTCGAATGCACAGGGCGCCAGGGCATGTTGGCAAATCCCAGAGCCCCAAAGCGCTGAGGATGGGACACCGCAGAACGGAGGAGAATCATGGCCCCTAGATCGTGGCCCACAGCAAGAACCCGTTTGATGTTGAGGTGATTGAGAATCTCTATGAGCATTTGTGAGCACTCATGAAGCGTCCAATCCCCTTTCACCTTCTGGCTGTGCCCATGATGGGGAAGATTTGGAAGGATGAGAGTCCGATTCTCTAAGGAGGAGAGAAGAGGATGCCAAAGGCTGGAATTGAGGTAGGCTCCATGAAGGAGGAGGAGAGGTAGACGTTTTTCTTCACTCTCATAAATCTCCACATGAATGAGGCCCACGTCTGTTGGGATGGAGAGGTCTTTTTTCATGAAACTCATCCTTTGGCGCCATGTTCTGTATATGTATATGGATGGGTGGGAAGAAATCCATGGAGGCACAGAAGCCCCGAAGGTTTTTTTCTTCATCTTGACCCATGGGCCGCAATAGTCTTTGATCTTTCCCATGAGCGATGCCCAAAAAATGATTCTTGAAGTTCGTCAACTCCTTCCCCAGGTTCGTGGATGCGATCGGGGGCGTTTTCGTCGTGAGCTGGAGAAGCTCCAAGGCCATCGTTCTGGTCAAATCAGAAGAAAGTCTCCCGCTCCAAAACCCACTCAAACTGTGATGGATCCAAGTCGGGTGGCCTCTCTTCTTGGAGCCATGAGGGCCTCAAAAAAAGAAAAGATGCGACGAGCATCCCTTCCTACTCCCCCTTATCCTGGGGAATTGCCCATTGTGGATCGAAGGGAGGAGATTGTTCAGGCCATTCGGGAGAATCAGGTCATTGTTCTGTCCGGGGAAACAGGAAGTGGGAAAACCACTCAAATCCCCAAAATGTGCTTAGAGGCCGGTCGAGGTGTGGACGGTCTGATCGGCTGCACCCAGCCCCGGCGCATTGCCGCCCTCACCGTGGCCTCCCGTATTGCCGAAGAATTGGGTCATGATCACATGGTGGGATCAAAAATCCGTTTCAAAGATTCTTCCAAACCGGAAAATGTGATTCGGGTGATGACCGATGGAATGCTGCTGGCGGAAGCCCAATCCCATCCTACTCTGAGGGCCTATGACACCCTCATCATTGATGAGGCTCATGAACGCTCTCTCAACATTGATGTCCTTTTGGGCATGGTGCGCCGACTGATTGAGAAACGTCGGGATTTGAAGGTGGTGATTACATCGGCCACCTTAGACACTCAAAAGTTCTCCAAGCATTTTGCCGATGCTCCCATCATTGAAGTGTCTGGGCGCACCTTCCCGGTGGAGATTCTCTATGAACCACCCACAGAGGACACCGCCGCCCTCAGTTTGGCCGAGCGCTGTGCTGCAAGTCTTATGGATTTAGTGGGGGGAACCCGGCGCGGTGATCTCTTGGCTTTTCTTCCCACAGAACAGGACATCAAGGAAACCATGGAATTGGTGGCCAGGCGCTATGCGGACCGTCTGGACATTGTTCCCCTCTATGCCCGTTTGCCCGCTTCTGAACAGAAAAAAGCGTTTGCCCAGGGAGGGCGACGAAAACTGGTGGTGGCCACCAATGTGGCAGAAACCTCCCTCACCATTCCCGGTATCCGCTATGTGGTGGATTCAGGCTTGGCCCGCATCAGTCGCTATAACCCCGGAACCGGGACCCATGGTCTTCCTGTGGATCCCATCTCCCGGGCCAGTGCCGATCAACGGGCTGGACGCTGTGGACGTGTGGAAGAAGGCATCTGCATCCGCCTCTATTCAGAAGAAGATTATCAGTCCCGCCCACGGTTCACCCTCCCTGAGATTCGCCGGACCAATCTGGCCGAGGTGATACTGCGCCTCTTGGATTTGGGCATCAAAGATATTGAAGAATTTCCCTTTGTTGATCCCCCTGATTCTCAAGGGATTCGAGATGGACTGCGCACTTTACAGGAAATTGGGGCCCTCCCATCCACTTCGCGTTCCAGCACCCGGCGCAAGAGGGATGAGAGAACCCTCACCGAAGATGGCCGCATCATGGCCCGCCTTCCCCTTGATCCCCGCTTGGCCAAAGTACTGCTTCAAGCGGACCGGGAAGGCTGCCTTGGGGATGTGCTTCCTGTGGCCGCCGCTCTGTCCCTCCCCGATCCCCGTGAACGACCACCAGAAAAGGCGGGCAAGGCCGATATGGCGCATAAGGCCTTTGCGGATACCTCTTCCGACTTCATTGGCTGGCTCAATATCTGGGATGGATTCCGTCAGTATCAGCGCAAAGGCTCCTACAGTGCCAAGCTCCGGAAATATTGTGATGAAAATTTCCTGTCCTTCCGTCGCATGCGGGAGTGGATGGACATTCACCGTCAACTGGCCTTGGTGATGGAGGAGAATGGATACAAGCCCAGGCGCACCAACCCCAGTCCCTCGGTGGATAAAAAAGGCCAATTCACCTCGCGCTATGCGGCCATTCACCGCTCCCTCCTCAGCGGGTTCCTCTCGCACATTGCCCGACGGGAAGAGGGCGGAAGCTATGAGGCCACCCGGAATCGGCAGGCTCGGATTCACCCCGGTTCGGCGCTGTTCAAAGCCGGACCACCCTGGATTATGGCCGCCGAACTGGTGCGTACCACCAAGCTCTATGCCCGGTCTGTGGCAGCCATCCATCCCGATTGGCTTCTGGATTTGGGGGAGGGACTGATCTCACGGGAGTGGACGGATGCTCACTGGAGTCGCAAAGCCGGTTGTGTCATGGCCAATGAAAAGCGGCGCCTCTATGGTTTTTTAATCTCGGATGGGAATCCTGTTCCCTACGGTCCTCATAAACCCAACGAAGCCCGAGAGATTTTTATTCAATCCGCTTTGGTGGAAGGGGACATGGCCCCAGGACGGTCCTATAGCTTCTTGAAGGCCAATAAACGTCTCCTGACGCGTTTGAGCGAGATGGAGAACAAGCTCCGCCGCCGGGATTTGGTGGCGGGTGATGAGGCTGTGGCTCAGTTCTACAGTGAGAAACTCCCTCCCCACGTGTTGGACATTGGAACCCTTAATGCTCATCTCAAAACCCGGGGAGCTGAAGATCAGCTGCGCCTCACCCAAGAGGATTTGATGACCGGGGTGGTCCAAGGCTTGGAGGCTTATCCCAGCACGGCCCAAGTGGATGGAGAAAAATGGAGCCTCCAGTATTCCTTTGAAACCGGATCAGAGAAAGATGGTGTCACCCTGAAAATTCCTTCCGGTCATCTCTCGCGTTTGAATCCGGCCGATGTGGATTGGATGGTGCCAGGCTTGCTTCAAGAAAAAGTGGAGGCTCTCATTCGCCTCTTGCCCAAGGCCCAGCGCCGACGGCTCATTCCTGTGAGTGAAACGGCCAAAGAAGCCTTGGAGGCCATAGAACCTGCTCAACGCCAATCAAAGGAACTCACCCTTGCTCTTTCCCAGTGGCTCTATCGGGAACGGGGGGTGGACATCCCTCCGGACTCCTGGGCCTCTGATCAGTTGCCTCCTCATCTGCGCATGCGTTTTTCTCTTTTGGATGATTCTGGAAGGGAAATTGCGGCGGGGCGCGACCCCTCGGCCCTCGGGGCCTCGAGGAAGGATGGTAAGAAAGAGAAGGGGCGTGCAGGGCGTTACCGCAAGAACCATGAGCAGCATGGCCTCAAAAAATGGCCTGGAGCGCTATCAGAATCCGTGGATATTGGAGGCGGGGCCATTCTCTGGCCTGCTCTTCATGATGATGGGGAGGATGTGTCCCTGCGTTTCTATGAGGAGCAGGGGGAGGCTGAAATCCATCACCGTCAGGGACAGTGCCGCCTGGCTCAAATTCACTGGGCCCGAGAACTGCGGGATTTGAAGCGTTCTCTCCCCTTGGGAGGCCAATCCCGGGTGAATGCCGCGTATTTTGGTGGGGCCAAGGCTCTGGAAGAGGCTGTGTGGGCCAGTGTGATTCAACAGCTCTTTGGACAAACCATTTACCGGAGCACAGAGGATTGGGAGAAGGCATTGATTCAAGGAGGACGCGAATTCCATTCCCAGGCTCAGGAGGCCATAAAACAGGTTTCAACCATTCTGGTGGCCTATGGAGAGGCGCGTCAGTCCCTCAATGCTTTGAGGGCCAAGAGCCATCGCAAGGCCTTTCTCGTGGAGCGTATGGTCGAACTAGAAGAACTGGCCGGGGATGATTTTGTTCAATGCTACAGTCCAGAAGATTGGAAAGCCCTTCCCCGGTGGATGCAGGCCGTGGTTTCCCGGGCCAGAAAAGGAGATGCTGACCCTGGTAAAGATGCCAAGGCCCTGGCAAGCTGGAATCCCCTTTATGAGCGTTGGAAAGCCATACAGGGCAAGCTTTCTGCCTTGAGCAGTCAGGAAAAACGCCAGGCTGTGGATGAGGCCTTGCGGATGATACGAGAGCTTAAGGTGGCGCTCTTTGCCGTGGGTGATGTGCGACCAGCAGGAAAAATCTCAGAAAACAAGGTGGCAAAGGCCTTGAATGAGATTGAACGAATGCTTTAGCCCGTGGTGTTAGCCCCCGGGGCACCAGGCCCCGGGGTCGATCTAAAAAAAGAAAAACAGGCTTTCTTGTTCCTTGCCTAGAGATTTGGGTACACTGGTTCTATGCGTCACCACAACCGTATGCGCCTGGAATCCTTTTCCCGTGGCCTCGTCATTTTTTCTAGTGCCCTTACCACTTTGATCTTTGTTCTGATCTTGGGGCTTCTCATTGGTGGAGCGGTCTCTCGACGTCCTCCCAAAATTGGGGAGAGAACCGTTCTGACTTTTGAGCCAGTGGGGACCCTGGTGGATTCCTATTCCCGTCCTTCGGAATATCAGGGAATTCCCTTGGGACCGCCAGCCAATGAGATTCTTTTGGATGAGATGATTCAGGCCTTGGATGCCGCGTCTCTTGATGAGCGTGTGCTTGGTGCCTATTTCAATTTGGATTCCTTCTGGGGTGGCGGAGCTGGGGCCATTGGTGAGCTTGCTGAGGCCATGCTGCGTTTTCGTGAGGGTGGAAAGCCGTTGATTGTGGATGCTGATTCCTATGACACAGCAGCATACCGGCTGGCTGCAGCCGGAAGCCAAGTGGTGGTGGATCGCTTGGGGCAGGTGTTCCCCACGGGGTATGGCTCCTGGCGAACCTATCTTGCCGAGGGTTTGGAGAAACTGGGGGCGGAGGCCAATCTGTTCCGCACTGGCCCATCAAAAAGCGCTGGGGAAACCTATGTTCGTGATTCCATGTCCCAGGAGGCTCAAGCCGATTCCCGTCGACTTCTCACGGATTTGTGGGAGGACTGGCTTCAGGGAGTGGCGGCGAGCCGTGGTGTGGATGAGAATGTGCTTTCTGAGTGGATTAATGAGTATGATCGCTATCTTGTGGAGGCCAGGGGAGATGGGTCGGCTTCTGCTCTTAAGGCAGGATTAGTGGATGCCGTTGAAACGGGTGGCGTGACGCAAAGTTTGCTGGATGAAACCTTTGGAGATTCGAAGGGTGTGGACTGGCAAGAATATCTTCGAACGGTGAAATCTCCCTCTTGGAAACTTCCTACAGTGGCTGTGGTGAAGGTCTCTGGTGCCTTGGTGTATGGGCCTGGAAGTACTGGCAATGCGGGCAGTGATGATGTGGTGGAGGCCCTGCAGGCCGTAGCGGATGATCCGATGGTGCGGGCTCTTGTGCTGCGCATTGACAGTCCCGGAGGGGATGTTCGGGCTGGAGAGGCGATACGGCGATCCCTGGAGGAACTTCGAGAATCCCAGGGATTACCTGTGGTGGCTTCCATGGGAAGTCTGGCGGCCTCTGGAGGGTATTGGATTGCCTTGGAATCGGATTACATTCTGGCCCGGCGTGAAACCATTACAGGGTCCATTGGGGTGTTTAGTCTGTCTCTGACTTTTGAAAAGGCCCTGCGGGAATGGCTGGGGATGCGCATCGATGGCTTGGGAACCACGCCTTGGTCAGGTGCTTCTCATCCCGGGCGGAGTTTAGATGCTCGCATGGCTTCGTTGTATGAAAGCAGTGTTCAGGACATTGATTCCATGTTCCGTTCTTTGGTGGCTCAGAAGCGAGGGCTGGATGATGAGGCCGTATTGGCCGCTGCCGGCGGTGTTCCTTGGTCAGGAAAACGGGCTTTGGACCTGGGGCTTGTGGATGAATTGGGGGGCTTGGAGGCCGCACGGGAGAAGGCGGCGGAATTGGCGGGCCTTTCCCAGTGGCGAACAGCGGATTATCAGGGAATGGAAGATCAGAGGGCTCAGATGATTTCCCGTATGTTCTGGGGCAACATCGATGCCTCAGGTTCTCATCAGAATTCCTGGAATTGGATTTCCTTGCTTTTGGGGTGGTGGAGGAAATAGACCATGCCCCATGCAGGGGGGTGCGGAATCATCCCCTGTGTTCAATGGCAAATCAAGGCATGTTTTTGGACAATGAAGCATTGAGCAGAAAAGGCGGTTTTTCCCTGAGAGGGGTTCATGATGCATGCCTGTTGTGTCCCTCTTGTTTTGGAGACTAAGGGTTTTTCTCCACAAATTCCTTGAATAGATTCATATAGCGGAGAGTTTCTTTTTTGAAGAGCCAGGGGGTGAATATGGCCATGATTTGGGCCATCCCCTTGCAGTAAAATTCATTGGTCACATGCCATTCCGTGAGGGCATCATGGACGGCTATAAACCGATTATCCACCTGATTGCACACACCCTTGGCCTCGTAGGTGGCACTCATAGTGGTTTCTGGATTGATGCTGAGAATGGTTTCTCGCATATCTATGATTCGCTTCCCCATCTGATATCGAAGTTTATTCACAGATCCAGCCATTCCTCGTACTCCCTCAACCGTTTCATGGGAGAGAAGATTTTCCTGCCAGTTTTTTTGCTGGTCTAAATCCAAGAACCGTTGGGTGACTTTTTGGAAACTGGCCTGTATTTCTATAGACACTGAATACACCATGGCATACCTCATTTCCCTCATCCTGATTCCTTTACCGGAAAAAGGCAAAATTCAGATCGAAGAGAGATGCTCTTCGTAGAGAAGTGTTTTGCGGAAATCATGGATGAGTAAAAAGTTTTATCGCCGCGAGGCGGGGGATTGTGTTCTGTTGAGGATCTGTTGAAGAGCCGTTGCATGAACAAAACTAAAAGTGCACCAGAACGCAAAACAAATCACCATGGCCCCAGGTACTGGGCTATTGGGGTTGGAAAAAAGGACTTGGGTGAATGTCACAAGTCCATCTCGTTGAAAAAAATGCACAACGAGATGGGTGGGAAGGATGGAAAATTGAAGAACGGCTCCAGCTACTGGATTGGGGCCGGTGAGAATGATGGCAATAAAAAGTATGGGGATTTGAAAAAATCGAAAGAGAATGGTGAATAAATGCATCACTTAGAACATAGATCAAGAGAGCTTGAAAATCATCTTTCTCACCTCTCAGAAGGACTTGGAGGGAGAGAACATAGGGCCGTTCCTATTCTCCACTGTACTGCATCTCAATGGAGATCCAGGTGGAATTAAGCTGGGGAATGGGCTGATGGGTTCGACGGATTTCCACAAACCCATTCTTTCTATAACTCTTTATAGCATTGTGATTAAAGTCATAGACTTGGAGGGTTATATTGGTGATCTCATAGTGGTGAAGAAGGTATTCTTTGAGCAAATGCATCAAGCGTGTGCTATGGCCTTGGCCCTGGAATTGGGGGTGCACCAGAATCCGTCCCAATGAGGCCGTATTCTGGCTAGAGGATATTCGCATAATTTGTGCATGAGCTAGCATTTGTCCTGAATCCATGAGTTTGAGCATCACCACCGAATCATCCTCTAAGGTGGCCTGAAGCTGGGTTTGGTCTAAGGGATGGTGATATCGGGGACCGGCAAACTGACAGAGAAATTCGGGTGTACACCCCTGTACCCAAGAGAGAAATTCGGAAATATCATCTTGAGTAAAATTTTCAAGAATCATGAGATTCTCCTTTTTGAGATGCAAAAGACATGTTGAAAGAAGGCATGAATTGCCAGTCAATTTGGTGGAGATGAACTTGATCGCTAGAGGATTCGAACCTCTGACCTTTGCCTCCGGAGGGCAACGCTCTATCCAGCTGAGCTAAGCGACCATGGAGATGGAGGGGAATGCCGCTCCAATGATCGCTAGAGGATTCGAACCTCTGACCTTTGCCTCCGGAGGGCAACGCTCTATCCAGCTGAGCTAAGCGACCAATGGATAGGACGATACCCAGAACATCCAAATGCGTCAAGCACATGTTTTCATCTTGTCGGGAGAGACATCTCTCAGTAAAATAGGGGACTTTCATTGGAGGATTCAATAATGAGCATCCATATCGGTGCCCCTGAGGGCGCTATTGCATCTCGTGTTCTACTTCCTGGTGATCCCTTGCGTGCGCGCTTTATTGCGGAGAACTACCTGGAAGGAGCCGAGTGTTACAACGAAGTCCGGGGTATGTATGGATACACCGGTACCTACAAAGGTGAACGAATCTCTGTACAGGGAACGGGAATGGGAATGCCCTCCCATGCCATCTATGTCCATGAACTCATCAATTCCTATGGCTGCAAAACTCTCATTCGTGTGGGATCTTGTGGTTCCATTCAGGAAGATGTGAAAATTCGGGATGTGGTGATGGGAATCAGCTCTTCCACCAATTCTAGCATGGCCACTCAGCGTCTCAATGGCATGAACTTTGCTCCCACAGCAGATTGGGATCTGATTGCCAAAGCCTCTGAAGTGGCAAAAACCATGGGATTGAACATGAAGGCTGGAAACATCTTGTCTTCAGATTCCTTCTATGATGAAAATCCTGAATCCTGGAAGCTTTGGGCTAAATATGGCGTGATGGCCGTGGAAATGGAAGCCGCGGCGCTCTACACCCTGGCTGCACGCTTTGGTGTGAAAGCCCTTTGTCTTCTGACTGTCAGTGACAGTCTGGTGACCAAAGAAGAGACCACCAGTGAAGAACGAGAGAAAACCTTCACTCAGATGATGGAATTGGCCCTAGAAACGGCCATTGGTGTTGAGGCTTAATCCCTCATTGCCATTGTTTCTACAAAAATCCCCGGCCCATGAAGTCGGGGATTTTTTATGTCCTAAAGGCTAGGAGAGAAGCATGCGTCGAATCATGCGGTCATAGCCCCCATCACTCAGCCACCGTCGCATAAACAGGGAAGGGCGGGCCAGATAACCACTGACATAACGTGTTTTGGGCCGGGGGGAGAGAATGGCTTTCTCCATGGTTTTTGCAAAACGATGCGCCGGTGTACCTTGGCTACGAGGATTCTCCATCATGGCCATGTAGGGCTTGATGATGCCCTTGTAAGCGCTCACTTCCACCTTGGCTTTGGGGAATCGGGAGGAGGCCACATTGGAGAATTCCGTGGCAATCAGTCCGGGTTCCACAATCACAACATCAATGCCAAAAGAAGCCACTTCCATGCGTAGGCAGTCACTCCAGCCCTCCAAGGCGTGTTTTGTGGCATGGTACCAGGCGCCAAGAGGTGTGTAGATTTTCCCCCCGATGGAAGAAACATTCACAATTCTGCCACGTCCTTGCTGGCGCATAAGTGGAATGGCCGCTTGCACCAGAGTGGCCAACCCAAAAATATTCACATCAAATTGGCGTCGGGCTTCTTCGATGGATGTTTCTTCTACAGCGCCATACAGGCCATAGCCAGCATTGTTCACCAGAACATCCAGTCGCCCTTCTACAGACCGAATCTCACTCACCAAATCTCGGCAGGCCTGCTCATCTGCAACATCCAGAGCTCGTGGGATACCACCCATCTTCTTGAGGGAATCCATTCGTTCCACCCGACGGGCCGCGCAATACACCAAATTTCCCTTTTCAATGAGCCTCTTCGCCGTTTCATAGCCAATGCCTGAGGATGCTCCAGTGAGGAGTATGACTTTTCTTTGATCCAATGCTTAGCCTCCTTGATGAGAATCGAAACATCGAGAGGATGTTCAGTAATCTTTGATTCAAGCATAAAAAGAAAATTTGAAGGGAGCCAAAGAAAGGGTGTTTTTTTTAAATCGACCCCGCCTTCTGGCGGGGTTTATTCGGAGAAGAATGGTCTTATTGTTCATTTCCCCCGCGATTGCGGGGGTCGATCTTAGACGTTTTCCTCATCAATGCGAAATTTGGCTACTTCATTGGCCAAGAGTTCAATCACAGATTCATTGTAATCACTGAGTTGATTCACTGCGGCAATGGCACCATCAATCTTCTGGATTTCCTCTCCTATGAGAACCACGCGCTGGGACACTTCATCAGAAATCTTTCCTAAGCTGGCACTTTCTTGAAGAACGTTTTTGGCCCCATGACCCATTTCTTCTGAGCCATCTCGAACATCCATGGTGATGCGGTTGAGACTCCCTACAGCTTCCAGCACCTGCTGACTCCCCGCCGCCTGTTCATCCATGGCATCTTTGATGGCCCGTTCTCGGTTTGAGACGGTTTCTACTTTTTCACCAATGGAGTCAAACTGTGTTTTAACCTGCTCAGCAGATTCAGCCATGAATCCCATGGCTTCTTGGATGGTTCGGAGTGAGGCCGATATGGCCTTGGATTGGTGACTGGAGGATTCGGCTAGCTTTCGAATTTCATCGGCAACAACGGCAAAACCTCTTCCTGCATCCCCGGCATGGGCGGCTTCAATGGCTGCATTCATGGAGAGTAGATTGGTTTGACCTGCAATGGAATCAATCACTGTGATGACTTCCAACAGCCCTTCTGATTCCTTCGCAATCTCCTGGATTTGAGAGGTCATGGCTTCCATGGCTTCACGAGATTCTTCGGAGGCCTGGGTGAGATCTTGGACATTCTCTTGGTTCTTGGCCAGATTTGTGCTCACAGAGGAGATGTTGCTGAGCATCTGTTCCACAGCGGCGGAGGATTCGGTGACGCTTGAGGTTTGGTTGAGAATGTGGTTGTTGAGGTTCGCAATGGTTCCTTTGATGGAATTCATCGCCGCATTGGTTTCATTCACACTGGAATTTTGTGCCTGGGTTCGTTCCCCAATTCCGGTGATCTGATCATGGATGTCCCGAACCGAGGCACTGGTTGTGTTCATATCCTGAGAAAGGGCTCGGCCTGTTTCCGTCAGCGTGCTGCTGTGCTGGCGAATGGCCCGCACAAGATCTGTGATTTTCTCCAATGTGGCATTCACATACTTGGCCATTTGCCCAATTTCATCATTGGAATTCACTCGCACTCGTTTGGTGAGATCTCCCTCGCCTTCGGCAATATCCTGAAGCATCGCAACAGAGAGGGAGAGAGGACGGGTGATGGAGCGGGAGATGAGGTACCATAGGAGGGCAATGAGGGGGAGGAGGATCAGCATCGCAACGATGGCCTGTATTTGTCCTTTTCGGTAGGTTTGCTCAATTTTAATCACCGCCTGGTCCAACTCTTCGGCCCAAGTTCCAGCCACAATGACCCAATCCCATAGGGCAAAGTATCCCAGCGTGGCCACTTTGGGGCGAATTTCTCCGCTTCGAGCATCTTTCCATGGATACTCAATACGCTGGCTTTCGCCGTCACCAAGTTCCTGACCCTGACGGATGATCTCACGGACAAAATGGTTGCCATCCGCATCGCGGTAGTCCCAGACATTTTGACCGTCCATCTTGCCGCCGGGGGAAATGGCATAGGTTCCTTGGGAGTCCATGACAGCAACATAGCCGCTTTCACCAATGCGAATATTCATGATTTGATGGCGTAAATCGGTTCCAATCTCTGCAGGCACCCCCACATAGAGCATGCCAATGACGGTGTTTTGGGAATCAAAGATGGGCTTATAAGCTGTGATGTACCATTGATCCACCACAAAGGAACGACCTATGAACTCTTGTCCTTCAAGGACTGTGGCCAAAACATCATTAGCAGAACCATCGGGTTCAACGGTGGGAATGTAACTTCCAATGGCACGTTGTCCCTTTTTATTGATTACATTGGTGGAGACCCGAATCATGTCCCCTCGATCATTCATTCGTTGAAAAAGAGTGCAGGTTTCACCCGTGAGTTCTTGAATTTCATCAACAAAAGGAGAGCGGCGATCTGTCTTGGCATTGGGCCAAATACGGTGTGGTCCTATTTGCATCACTGGAAGCCGAAGATCCATGGTCTCTTTATTGAACTGATCAAGGGCTTCCCAGGTCACGGTTTCCTGGCCTAGCCGCATGCCCCCTTCGCGTTCCAGTAAATCATGAGCCACGTTGAGGTCGGTTTGGATTTTTTTCTCTAAACCAGTCTGATAAGTGGCCAAAAGGGAAACAACACCATCGACAATATGTTTTTGATCTTGTTGGGCAAGATTTTGAGCTTCTGTTGAGGCAATCTGTTCCACCCGCTGTCCCACTATGGTGGTATCAATGAGCAAAATAATAGCAATCAGCGATGATGATATCAGTCCAGACCACATCAGTTTTTTACCAATGCGACTACCGCTTACGTGCTTCTTCATGGTTTTCCTCGATAATCATGTGAAAAGTGAACAACTTGTCACGGAAATATATCATTTTTGAAATAAAGAGACGCCATTATACATGATGGTATGGAGAAGACAAGAAATTTTCTGTTGATGATCTCCCTCTGGGGCGCAGATGGTCCAGAGGGAGATCATGTTCAGGGGGAGAGGGCCTCGAAAGCACCAATATCCACATTGGATGCAATGATGCGATCTGCATGATTCAAAGACTTTGTCATCCAGGGTTGCACGGCTTCATTTTTCCCTGCATTAATCGCTGGACTTCCACTGGCAACGTTGGCCGTTCGAGTAGAAAAATCTGCATCATTGATGCCGGTGAAAAGGGGATCTTCAACCGTTACTGTGGACATCGCTGAAGGAAGGGCAAATTGCTCTTCCTGAGGAAGGGCGTTCAGTATGGAATGGGAGAGATTGACTTTTTCATCGCCCAGTAAATCAAGGCCATCATATGATCCATAGATGATGGTGTTTTGAATCAGCGAATCACTAATGATGCGATTAGGATCATCATAACCTTGGGCTCGTTCACCTTGGATATTGCCAGCAATGGTGCAGTTGATGATGGAAGTTCCTTGAGTGATTTTTGCTGAGGATCCTCCAAGAGAAAGAATGGAGCCACGAGAATGGGAGGTTCCCAAAACACGGTCAATCTCACGATCGATTCCGTTGCCTCCTGAAACTCCACCGGTATTCCCCGTGATGAGTGTGTTGGAAAGAACGAAAGGTTCATGACCATTCCAAATGGCTGCACCTGCAATCAGAGAAGTATTTCCGTAGATGCGACAGTTGTTAATGATGACCCGCGTAAACCTTGCGGTGTCTCGCAGGCGGTAGCGTCCAATAAAAATTCCTCCACCTGCATTATTCCCACTGATGATGGAGGTTCCAAGGGCACGACCTCCAGTGATATCAAAACCATCAAAAATTAAATCTCGTTCCACTCGGTCGCTGATGAACTGGGGCACAATTCGTAAGACATGAGTGGCCTGCTCATTACCATCAAGAATGGTGGCATTGACACTGGGATTGCGATCTTCTAATTGATCTTCATGTCCGTTAAATCCTCCGTAATACTTATTGGGATATTGAATTCCAACTCCCTTGTTGAGGATGTAGCGCCCCTTGGCCACCCAGATCTCTTTGTCCTTTGCCTGGTACTGATCCAAAAGATTGGCAACATAGGTGATGCTGGTGAATGCATTCTCCCAACTGGTTCCATCATCTTCTCCTGTGGCATTGAGGTTCACATAGATGATGTCCTGATCAGGGATCCCGGCACTGGTTCTTCCCACAAGAGGAATCTCTGTAACAGCAAGGGTATTCTGTTCAAGGATGCGTAATGTGACATTGAGGACTTTCTTCCCCTCTCGTGGCGGTTGAAAAAGAATTCGAAAATTGACAGTGGCCCGAGGGGCAATTTGTGAAGGGAAGGTTCGTTCTTGGCGAAACTGACCACGACCTTCTCCAGTGAATGCGCTGCTGATGTTGATGGTCTTATCACTGATGTTTTGAACACGCAAAACTCGGGTGTCATAATCATAGCCCAGAGGGAGACGGGTACCAAAATCTATGAGAGCAGTACTGATGCGAAGATTCGTTCCCACCTCATTGTATTCCCCAGTAAACGGAGGTTCTGTTGGAGTGGATGCAAGAGGATTTTTACATGCTGAAAAGACTGTGAAAAGAAAAGATAGGATGAGAAGCCCAAAAAAAGGGCGATCAAACATCCGAAAAATCCCAGTGGGGCGCAGGGGCTTCGGTGATGTGTTCAATGATGTGTCCTCAAATAGTTCAGCGCGTGCAAAAGAATACACTCACTATCATGAATTTTAAGCCAGCCTATGGGGCAATGCTTGGGATGTCAATGCATTTTTTAGAGGGGAGGACGATGATTTCATTGCCATGTGACCATGGCCTTTCTTCAGGACTCAAACTCTCAACAGTACAGGAAATATACTGCCAAATTCTCAGAATACTGAGCTGATACGGACAAATCACAAGGAATCATTAGCAAGGAAAATTTCATAGCTCTTAGAATTGATGATGGAAGTTCAAGGTTTCAATTCTTCAGGATGAAATACTGGATGAGACTGCAAACGGAAGAAAGATAAAATGTGCAGACGTTCCGAGGATGTCCTTCATTGATGTGTATTGGATGTGTGGAAGAACCATGATCTGACGAATAAATATCATTTGAGAATTATTGAAGTCGATCAGGAAACATGGGATTATTCCTTAGAGGCAAATCAATGAAAAAATGGAATTCTCTGGTTCTTGTCGTGTTCTTTGTCAGTTGTTCAAATTTCCTCATTCCAAAATTTGTTGCGGTTGAAGGCATTTCATTCAAAGATGAAATGATCACTTTGAATGTTGGACAATCCCAAAAAATCCCGTACACGGTGACTCCAAGTGGTGCCACGGAACAGGGGGTCTCGTGGTTGTCTCGAAATACTCAAATCGTTACGGTAAAAGAAGATGGTACTGTTACAGCCTTGGCTGAGGGACACACAACTCTCGTTGTGACCACAAAGGATGGGCACTACACAGACAAATGCAAAGTCACCGTAAAAAAAGGCTTTGTTCCTGTTGCAACTCTTGCCCTGGATGATGAGACGCTAAGCCTTGAAGTCAATCAAAGTACGCCATTAGGCTTTGTGATTTCTCCACCCAATGCCACCAATAAAGCCGTTACTTGGCAGACCAGTGATGATGAAATTGCGCAAATTTCAGAGACTGGATTACTCACAGCCTTAAAAGAGGGGAATGTTCAAATCACAGTCACGACAGAAGATGGGGCATTTACAGATCAGTGTTCCATCACCATTGTGAAGGCCTCTATTCCGGTTCAAAGCATTGATATTATTGAAGACAATGTTGTTTTAGATGCAGAGGAGTTTGGACAACTCACCTACGCCATCACTCCTGCCAATGCCACCAATCAGAATGTGACATGGACCTTAAGTGATCCGAATCTTGCAGAACTCTCCGATACAGGGCTTTTTATTGGAAAAACCGCGGGTTCTGTGGTGATCACCATCACCACAGAAGATGGTGGATTCACGGATACCTGCAATATCACCTTTCAAGAAGTTCTTTCTCCAGTAGAAAATATCGTTCTTGATCCGGATACACTCACGTTGAAGGAAGGAGAAACAACGTTATTAACAGCGCGAGTGTATCCAAGTGATGCCTCCAATCAGAAAATTCGTTGGTCTTCCAGTGATACCAATGTGGCCCAAGTCTCTGATACTGGTATTGTGACCGCAAAAACGGTTGGAACGGCGGAGATCACCGTCACCACAGACGATGGTGGATTCACCGATACTTGCTCTCTGACGGTTCAGTCTTCGGTGGTTTCTGTGAATGGAATTCTACTTGATCAATCCACATTGAAACTTCAAACAGGTCTTAAAGGCCAATTGGCAGCTACCATCAGTCCCCTCAATGCGGCAAATCCGAATTTCTCATGGTCTTCCAGTGATGCTTCGATTGCAACCGTCTCAGATGACGGTGAGGTGCTTGCCCTCGCAGCTGGAGAAGCCACAATCACAGCCACAACAGAGGATGGCTCCTTCACAGATACGTGCACCGTCACGTGCACAAAGATGTTTGAAGCCCCGGATTGGGCCTTGGGTGTTTGGAAGTCGGAAGCGGGAAATAAGGTTGAAATCACGGATGAGACTCTGATCATCACGGCAAATGGAACCATCGTGAATCTTGTTGAAATGGCCTTAGAAAACAATGCTGAGTTAACCCACAATGTGGTGGAATTCATGAAAATGTGGACGATTATGATGGGGGATAATCCATTTCCGTCCTTTGTTGGGATTTTTCAACCCGATGGGACAACACTCAACATAGGTGAGGAGGCCTTCATCAAAGACTCATCCCTATAATCTTTCATCATTCATCCAGTTTTGCCGCTTGGCAGAGCTGGATGTCTGGAGGGTAGGGCACAGATTAGAGTCGCCATATCTCAGAGAACAGAGTTTTTAGGATTCTCAGTCGCCTTGAAATCTGGCCCATCCTCCCTTAATCAGAACAAATCCCCTCTTGGAATAAGCCATAAAAAAAGCCAACACCCGAAGGCATTGGCTTTCTTGGAGGTGGGGGGAATCGAACCCCCGTCCGACTGGGCGACAAACGCACCTCTACAGGTTTAGTCAACCGATGATTTTTCGTGTTCAGGGTGGGCGATCAACAACCGCCTGAACCTTATCCGAGTAAAATGTCCTATCCAAACTCCCGGCCGTTTGAACAGTCAGTCCCGGTTTTTGTCGGATCATCTCAGCCTCGGAACAGCGTCTGAGAGATCCGTGACTGGTTATTTACGCAGCCAAGGCGAGGGCGCCGTCGAACTCGACAACGATCTCATCTTCTTTTTTGGCACTTGAAATTGTGCGCTAGTTTAAGGAGTTGGCGCTCCACCTGCAGTACGCTCCCCGGAAACCAGCCGTCGAAACCAGGGCACCCCCTGGTATGCACGGTCAGATCACCGTTGAACTTCCCCAAAATACTCTTCTGTGGGTACTTGGTCAAGCAATGAGGGGGATTTTTCTCCATCAGCGCTGTCGGGCCTCTCGATCCATATCCCGCTGAATATCCCGTTGCTTGATGCTCTCCCGCTTGTCATGGAGTTTCTTACCACGGCAAAGCCCCACTTCCACCTTCACCCGGCCTTTCACCAGATAAAATTTCAGAGGAATGAGGGTGAGACCCTTTTCACTGACCCGTTTTTGAAGTTTGAGAATCTCTTTCTTATGGGCCAACAGGCGGCGGGGACGGTCTGAGGTATGATTGAACACTCCACCAAAACTGTAAGGAGTGATTTGGAAATTCCGGAGCCAGAGCTCATCATGACTGGCTTCCACAAAGGCATCGGTGAAGTTGAAATGGGCTGCCTTCATGGATTTGACTTCAGTTCCCCGCAGTTCAATACCACATTCCAACCGTTCTTCAATGATGTAGAGGTGCCGGGCCTTGCGGTTATCCCCGAGGAGGCCGGGCTGGGATGTCTTTTTTTTCTTCGCGCCCATAGTGCACCGATGCTCGCATATGGATGCACAAGGGGTCAATCGGTTGTCTTTAGATCGACCCCTCGTTCCTCGGGGTGTTATTGAATGGCCATCCGAAAACCAATGACAGGACTGGTGGCCGATGCCAGTAGTCCTCCCCGTAATGAAGCGGGGTAGGGGGTGTTGGCATCAATGAAGGCTCCTCCACGAACCGTTCGTTCTTGAGTGAGCGGTCCGAATTCTGAGGTTCCAATGCGATTCCCTTGGTCATCCCGGTAGTAATTTTCATTTCTCCGGAAGGGTTCAAGACACCATTCTCGAACATTTCCTCCTATTCCTCGGAGCCCTGTGGCTCCGAGGTCGGCCGCGGCAGCGGCCACAAGAGAAGGGGTGAGGCGGCCAGTGGAATCTGGGGCGCCATCAATCCGAGCGGCCATTTCCCATTCATCCTCCCGAACAAGACGGGCTGAAGCGCTAATGGATGAGAGATAACGCTGATTGAACCACGTGGTGTAGGCTTGGGCGGCATGCCAGGAAAGATTCACCACTGGAAGCTCTTCTGTTCCCGAAACAGGAGCATCACCCTCCCAATCCTTCAAGTAATTCGCATCAGCCAGTCCTTGGCTTGTGAGATTCTCACGATTGGATGGCGCCCAGTCCGGATTGGATTGAACAAAGAGTTGAAAGTCCTCTTTGCTCACCTCCTGCTTTTGAATCAGTACGGATTCTACACGAACCTGAGTTGGTAGGGCACCAAAACGCGCATTGAATCCCTGATTCATCACTTCCTTATCACCAATCACCATCTCTGTGTCAGAAAATGACACAAAACTGCTTCCTCCATAACGGAGGGTTTGACGTGTGATGAGGCGCTCGGGAGGAAGATAGGAACTCCGGCTGGCGATGGATGCGGTTCCTGAGTTGTTGGAACTTGCGTTGATGGACGCTTGTATACGCTGGTTCTGGGCTGTCTTGACGTCCTCAAGTTTGGTCAATTCAAGGTGATTTTCATCCAAAGATTCCAAGGCACCACGAATCAGGCTGGGAGATTTTTGAGCCACCAGTTTGGCTTCTTTGAGGGCTTGAAGCAGAGTGTTGAAGGATGGAGGGGTTCCCTTTGAACTCAACAGAGATGCGGCGCGGATCACTTCAGCCATGCTTTTGTCATCTGCCGCGAGGGGAAGAGTGGCCTGAAGAAAAGTATGGAGTGAAGTCACAGGTTGATTGGAGCCCCGTGTCCAGGCCAATTCATCACGTGCTGCTTGGGTCAGACGGGGGGGGACGGCATAGCGTTCTCTTTCTGGATCTGTGAGAGTCCAGGCTGCAAAGGCCTGAGCCCCATCCTTTAGAGGATTGGCATTCGCGAGTGGGGCAAGGTTCACAACCATGTTCTGTCGTCTGGGGAAAAAGAGGGAGGCAAACAGACGTCCCCTCACCTTGAGTTCCATCTCATGAGGGGCAAATCCCGGTCGAGTGACCCGAAGTGTTCGCATTCCAGCCGGGAAAAAGAGTTCTCGCTGTGAGGCTCCCAATCGCTGGTCATCCAAATACACGGCCGAATCCGGAGGTGTGGTTTGGATGGTCATCCAGGTTCCATTCCGGCGGATTCCTGGAAAGAGCAAGAGAAAAAAGAGAATGCCCAGAAGAATAAGTCCCCACAGTATGGGAACATAAATTCGCGGAGCCATGCCTAAAATGGGACGTAATTGAACAGAAATCTCCTCAATGGGGATTTCTTCTGTCACTTCGGCAGCACGTGTTTTTGCAGAACGCTTGGAGGAGGCCATGTTGGGGATTATAGGTTTCGGGTAAAACTGTGGTCAATCGCCGTCTGCATTTGGTAGGATGGGAATGTGAATGCTCAAACAATCAGCAATTTCGCCGATCGCCTTGTGGGATGGACCGAAGTCCTTCTGACTCATCGGGCACGACGTATTGAAAAGAAGAAGCGAAAGCAGAAGAAACGGGGCGTGGTCATTGAATGGCTGGATGCTTTTCTCTGGGCCGTGATGGTGGTTCTCCTTTTGAATCAGTACCTTCTTCAGGCTTATCAGATTCCTTCTGGGTCTATGCGTCCAACCCTGATTGGTGGGATTGATCCTTACTCCGGGCAACGCAGCACCAGTGATCGAATTTTTGTGGATAAAATCACTTTTGGCCCAGAAGCGCTTCCTGGGTTGGGGAAAATCAAAGGGTTTCGTGAAAGTCGCCGAGGTGAGGTGATCATTTTTGAAAACCCAGAATATGACAGCCCTTCCTTGGCCCATGAAATCACCCAACGCATCCTGTATATGGTGACGCTCTCTATGGTGGATTTGAATCGACAAAATGGAGAGACAGCCCATCAGTTCCTCATCAAACGCCAGGTTGCAGAGGATGGGGATACGGTGAATTTCCGACGTGGTTTTCTTTCTCTAAAAAATCGTGGGGAACAGGAATTTATTCCTGAAGAGGATTTTAAAGCCCTTTCTGGTTTGGAATACGAGAACCGTGTTTTGTTGAATGAAGGCTATTATGAAAAACAGGAAGCCGCGTTGGAACTGTTGCGATTGGAGGATGCCGGACTTCCACTCTCCGCTGATTTAAAAGCACGGAGTAATGCTCCATGGGTGTCTTCTTTGAAAAAGACCATGCGAGATTTGTATGCGCAGAATCGGGTGGACATGGAGCGGCTTGAAATTCTCTATCCCCAAAATGAGGCTGTGAGCCGGGCTCATGCGGCCTATGAGCAGGGAATCTATGTTCCTGAGGGCTGGGTGCTTCCATTGGGGGACAATCGGAGTGACTCCGGTGATGGACGATATTTTGGTCCCATTCCTCAAACGGATGTTCTGGGACGAGCCCTCTTCCTGTACTGGCCCTTGGGGCGGGCAGGCGTTATCCGATGATGGGCACCTCTCGGTCCCGGTTATCATACAAGGACAGAATCAGCCATAAAAAACGTCGATTTCGGTTTCTTGGGATCATCTTGCTTATGGCGGTCCTCTACATCTTGGTGACCGAATTGCTGATTCAACCCTGGGTTTTGGGGTCTCAGTCTATGGCGCCGTCCTACCCACGGGGGGCACGGCTGGTTGTTATGCCCTATTTGCTCCGGAATTCCTCTGGATTACGCAATCCTCCAGAACGCGGAGATTTAGTGACCATTCATCCTCCATATGTGAAATCACCAAGTTGGATTGCCCGGATTCTTCATCCTCTCGTGCGCTTTGTGTCTTTCCAGGCCTATTCTCCAGGGAAGGGTTTTGTGGAAGAGTGGGAAGACGGTGTGAGCTTCAAACGTGTGATTGCTGTTCCTGGTGACACAGTGAAAATGGAAAATTTTGTGGCCTATGTCAAAAGCGCATCGTCGGATTTTTTCTTGAGTGAATTTGAGATGAGCGGCATTGGTTATGATATTCAAGCACCCAAGCTTCCCCCAGGGTGGGGCCCAGATTTACCACTTTCAGGCACAATACCTCCCCTGCAGCTTCAAGAAGGCGAGTACTTTGTGCTAGGGGATAATCGTGGGGCATCCAATGATTCCCGTTACTGGGGAGCTCTCGAGGAAGAGGCCATCAATTCCCGAGTGCTTTTTGCCTACTGGCCTCCAAAGTCCTTTGGTCTTCCCCGCTAGTCTTCAGGCCGCTGGTACGGCCTCCCTCTACGTCCATATCCCCTTCTGCACAAAAAAATGTGTCTATTGTGATTTTTACAGTGTGGAAGGAGCGGGGTTTAAGGCCATGAAACGGGTTTTAGATTCCCTTCTTGGCTCTTTTGATCAGGCTCTGGAACAAGGGAGCCCGAAACGCTTTTCTTCAGTCTTTTTGGGGGGAGGAACACCCTCTGCAATACCGGCAAAATTGATGGATGATTTTCTCCATTCCCTCCTGGTCCGTGTTGGGCCAGTGGAGGAATGGAGCATGGAAGTGAATCCAGAGTCCTTGAATGAAGAATTTCTTTCTATGTTGTCCTCCTCACCAGTCAATCGAATCAGCATGGGGGCTCAAAGTTATGATGAGACCTTGCTCTCATGGTTGGGCAGACCCTCTGGGCGACGCATTCTTGAACATGCGGATGCACTCTTGGCTTCCCTGTGGGATGGACGTTTGAGTCGGGACTTGTTGGCTTCGTTACCGCATCAGAAGAAGAACGGATGGTTAGAGGATTTAGATCATGCTCTTGCTGGAGATCCTGGGCATCTTTCTCTCTATGAACTGACCATAGAGGACGACACTCCTCTGGCCCAGGATGAGGTGCGTCTGCAATCTCTCCCCACCGAAGATGAGGCTTGGGAGCGATGGCAGGAGTCCCTGGAATTCCTGAAGAACAGAGGTTATCAGCGGTATGAAGTGTCTAATTTTGCCCGTCCTGGCCAGGAATGCCAGCATAATTTGGGGTATTGGGCTTTAAATCCTTATCTTGGTCTTGGTCCTGGTGCCGCTTCGACATTACCCAATGAAGAAGGGCATCCGGTACGCTTGGAAGGTGAGCGGGATTGGAGTCGCTGGGTCCAAAATCCTTGGACGCATTGCACGTCTACGAAAATCCCCCCATTCGCCTTTGCCCTCGAAATCTTGATGATGGGAATGCGCTGTGTTCAGGGAGTGGCTCGCAAGCCGTTTCAGAATCTTTTTCATCAGGATGTGGTAGATCTTCTGCCACAGAGCTTGAATAAATGGGCGACTGCAGACGCTTTGACGGTGACAGAAGAGACACTCATACCCACGGAGTCTGGGTTGGAGCTGGTGGATGCCATGTTGGCGGATATGGCCATGGAATTGGAGAAGAAATCTCTTTGTTGGAACGGACCTTGGAAACATTCCAGCCTTTCTTGAGCCCAAGCAAACCAGGAGTCTAGCGCCTTGACCCCCATTTTCCCGCTGTGCTAGCATTTTCGTCATAACTCGCATACCCGCAATAGAATAATCGCTCGGGAAGGAGATATTGCATGTCCGGCCACAGTAAATGGCATACTATTAAGCACAAGAAGGGCGCTGCTGACGCTAAACGTGGGAAGCTCTTCACCAAGATCATTAAAGAAATCACCGTTGCAGCCCGTATGGGAGGCGGTGATGAAGAAGCCAATCCCCGTCTGCGGACCATTGTTCTCAAGGCCAAGGCCGCGAACATGCCCAAGGACAACATTGAACGGGCCATCAAGAAAGGTACCGGTGATTTAGACGGTGTGGATTACGTTGAGCTTCAGTATGAGGCCTATGCCCCCGGTGGTGTGGGTATGCTGATTGAAGCCCTCACGGATAACAAGAACCGTACTGCTGCTGATGTGCGCACCATTCTTTCCAAAGGTGGTGGTCAGCTGGCTGCAACCGGAGCCGTGTCTTACATGTTCAAGCGCAAAGGCATGATTGTCTTTGATGCAGAAGGTGTGGATTTTGATGCCCTGTTTGAAGCTGCACTTGAAGCCGGTGCGGAAGATGTGGCGGATGAAGGTGGCATGATTGAAGTCACCACTGATCCTTCTGAATTTGCCAATGTCTTGGAAGCTCTTCAGGCGGCTGGTTTTGAAACCGCCAGTGCTGAGGTTTCTATGGTTCCCGATACCACCGCCAGTTTGGATGCCGACAAAACCGCTAAGGTTCTGCGTTTGATTGAGCGCCTTGAGGACAATGATGATGTTCAGTCTGTGTCCTCCAACTTGGACATCCCCGACGATTTTGAGATGCCCGAGTGACCCATTGCGTGCTGGGGATAGACCCCGGCCTGGCCCATACGGGCTGGGGGCTCATCAAATCTGATGGAATCCGGCACGCCCATTTGGCTCATGGGAGCATCAAAACTCCCGCAGCCATGCCCTTTCATGAGCGTCTTCTCACCATCCACCAGAACTTATCTCAATTGATTGAGGAGTACCGTCCTGTGGGAGCGGGGATGGAGACGCTGTATTTCTCCAAAAATGTCAGTTCTGGTATCCCTGTGGCTCAAGCCCGGGGAGTGGCTGTGCTTGCTATTGCGCAAAGGAGCATGGCGTTTCAGGAATTTTCGCCAACCGCTATTAAGCAGTCGGTGGTGGGCAGCGGTGGAGCCGATAAAACACAGGTGCAGCACATGGTGCGTCTGCTTCTTGGTCTTCCCGACATTCCAAAGCCTGATCATGCCGCCGATGCCCTGGCCGCGGCCATCACTTTCGTGCATCATGGGAGTCTATGGTCAACAGCGTCTGTGGTACAATAAGTTACAAATCTCCAGAATCCGTTGGTGTGGAGAATCATGGGGTGGAATGGGCTCTTGAGGCCTCCACATCCACCATTGCCGCTCTTCCCTGCGTGGGAAGTGAGGCTCGTGTTCTCACCCATCTTCATGTGACCCAAGATTCTCTTCGTCTCTATGGTTTTGCCACGGCTGAAGAGCGCCGGCTCTTTCTTTCTCTGCTCACAGTCAGTGGAGTAGGCCCGTCTTTGGCCAAAAAAATCCTTTCCGGTATGAGTCCTTCTCGACTGAGCCAGGCTCTGGATTCTGAGGACATGCCTGCCCTCTGTTCCATCAGTGGTTTGGGGAAGAAAACCGCCCAAAAAATTGTTCTCCAGCTTCGAGGGAAACTCACCACCGAAGAGGACGAAATGGCTGTTGGTGAAGCCTCAGAGGTGTCCAGTTCGTTGGCTGCCATGGGCTTTGATGCCAAGGCTGCAGCCAAAGCCGTCTCGGTTCTCTTGGAGGATCCTTCCATCACGGCCCTCTCTGGCGAAGAGCGGGAGAAGGAAATCTTGCGCCGGGCCATTGTGGAATTGAGCAGCTAGGGGATGGACATGGATGAACGACTCTTAGAACCCACAGCCGCTCATGGTGAAGATGATGGGGATGCGGGGATTCGCCCCAAACGCCTGGATGATTTTCAGGGCCAGAGTGAACTGAAAGAAAATCTTTCCGTGTTCATTCAGGCCGCTGTTAAACGGGGGGAGCCCCTGGATCATGTGTTTATATCTGGCCCTCCAGGACTTGGAAAAACAACCTTGGCCAACATCATGGCCAATGAATTGGGCGCTGAGATTAAAGTCACTAGTGCTCCTGCCTTAGACAAGCCCAAGGATTTGGCCGGACTCCTTTCCACCATTCCAGAAGGAACCGTGTTTTTTATAGATGAGATTCATCGCCTCAAACCTGCCATTGAGGAGATGCTCTACATTGCCATGGAAGATTATGAATTGGACTGGATTATTGGGCAGGGACCTGCTGCACGTACGGTTCGAATCCCTGTTCCTCCCTTCACTCTGGTAGGGGCCACCACCAAGCCAGGAAGGGTGTCCAGTCCACTTTTTACTCGATTTGGAATCACGGTTCGTATTGACTACTATGGCCCTGCAGAACTTCAAGACATCTTGATTCGCAGTGCAGGCATTCTTGGCATTGAAATACAAAGTGATGCAGCCGCTCTCTTGGCCCGTTGCAGCCGGGGAACCCCTCGTGTGGCCAACCGTTTGTTGCGCCGAATGCGGGACTTTGCCCAGGTGGCGGGAGCTCCCTCTGTGACCACTGCCATTGTGGAAGATGGTCTCAAAAGACTCGGTATAGATTTAGAAGGGCTGGAGGAGCAGGATCGACGCATCCTTGCAGCCATCATTGATAAATATGGCGGCGGACCTGTTGGCGCCGAAACCCTGGCCATCAGTGTGGGAGAGGGCATTGATGCCCTGGAAGATTTTTATGAGCCCTACCTGATTCAACGGGGATTCCTTCAGCGTACCCCCCGAGGACGCATGGTCACTGCCGCCGCTTACCAACATTTAGGAAGGAAACCTGCCTCCGATGGAAACCAGCCTTTTCTCCTTTGATCTCCCTGAGGAGCTCATTGCTACCCATCCCCCTAAAGAGCGGGGAACCTGTCGTCTCATGAGTCTTCACCGCCAGTATGGCGGTCCTGAGCATCATCAAATGCCAGATCTCCCCTCTCTTGTAGAGGAGGGCACCCTCATGGTGTTCAATGACACCCGGGTGCGCAAAGCCCGTTTTCATGCCCAAAATGCCGCTACAGGCGGTAAGGGAGAGTTCCTCTTTATCTCCAGTCCTGAACTGGGGCTGTGGGACTGTGTGGTGGACAAAGCCAAGAAAAAACGGGAAGGACAAGAATGGCTTTTTCCTGGAGAAGTGAAGGGCACCATTGTGGGGGCCCCCGCGAGTGATCGGCGATTGGTTCGATTGGAAGGAACCAATGGTCCTCCTGATGAATCCTGGTTTGAAAACCATGGCCACATCCCTTTGCCCCCCTACATGCGCCGTGATGATGAAGAGGCTGATGCGGAACGCTATCAAACCGTCTACGCCCAAAATACCGGCTCGGCCGCCGCTCCTACAGCAGGACTCCATTTCACCCCAGAACTCCTGGCCGCTTTGGATGCCAAGGGAATTGAACGGGCCTGGGTGACCCTGGATGTGGGATTGGGAACCTTTGCCCCTGTGCGCAGTTCCCAGATTGAGGATCATCCCATGCACACCGAAAGCTTTCGGGTGAGTGAAGAAACAGCCCTAGCGGTGAACCAAGCCAAGGCCCAAGGACGGAAGGTATTGGCCGTAGGAACCACTTCTGTTCGCACCCTTGAAGCCTCTTGGAACAATGGAGCTCTGCAGAGTGGATCGGGTGATACCAACATCTTCATTTATCCCGGATATGACTTTCAGGCTGTGGATGAGATCTTCACCAATTTCCACACCCCCGAATCCAGTTTGCTCATGCTGGTTTCTGCGTTCTGCGGCCGAGAGAGAATTCTGGATGCCTATCATCAGGCTGTTCAGGAGCGCTATCGCTTTTTCTCTTACGGGGATGCCATGTATTTACGGAAGTAGTTTAAATCGACCCCCTCGGCGCCGCCGAAGGGGTCATTCTCGAATCAATATGTGTCATAATCCATGGCCTGAAAATCCTGACGCACCTGTGCCAAGCGTTCCAGGTGAGTCTCAATGATGTCCCGATAATCCAATTCCCCCATTTCAATGCGATAGGCCTCATCTTCCCAGTAGCGAATCTCTTCTAAATCAATCCAATGAAAGCGTTTTTCCCGGACCACCTGTGCAAAACCCAGGGCCAGATTCCAGGATTCCAGGGCAAGATGATAATAGGATTCGGCGGTACGGAGGCTGTCGAGATTTGCGGCCTTCCAAGGATAGTTGTAAAACTTGGCTTCAAATTTATCATACTTGGCAGCCAGGGCCAGATACTGTTCCACAATTTCCAAGTAGGCATGCATGCGAAACAAATTTCGGTATTTTTCCCAAGCCACCTCATCTTCAATCTCAGCCAGAGCGTTAAGAGGATTCGCAAAAGGGGAGCGAAGGGCCATGGAAAGGTACCAGATGTTTTCTGCACTGCTCTCAGGACTGCGGTTTAAGTGCTGATGATAGAGACGATAGAACTGCTCTGCAAATTGCACTTTCGCTGGAAAAAGGCTGGGGGTGAGAGTGAGAACAAGCAGTAGAAATGACAGGGACCGTTTCATCCCTTTCATCATCGGTGAAGAGAGGGAGAGAACTGAGGGTGAAACCTCTTTGATCTAGGCTTCATCCTCAGTTCCATTCCCAGGTTTTGGCTTGGATTCCTAGTTGTTTGCTATTTTATTTACAAGGTCCAACATCTGGTTGTAGCCCACGGCCTCCAAGGGATTGGTGACTCCTGTCTCCGCGCCAAAGTTCATGATTTGGGGGAACTGGGTTTTGGCCAATTCACTGGCCACACCAATGGCAATCTCTTTTTCAACCTGAGCCCGTTCTTGCGGAGTCAGGCCCGCTTCGACTTTGAGTTGGTTGGCCAAAGCTTCCGCCCGTTCCTTGGCCAGGAGAGCTTTGGCCTCTTCTTCTGCGGTTTGTCTGGCCAGCTCAGCCACCTGAAGCTCTTTTTGTGCCGAAAGCACAGCCACTTCCTTTTCTTTTTCGGCCTTGGTCACATCTGTAATCTTGGCCACTTCCTCATCCGCTCGTGCCTGGGCAATACGAGCTTTTCCCTGTTCTTCTGCTGTGATGGCATCCTGTCGAGCCCGTTCTGCATTGGCACGGGCCACGGCTCTCTGCTGCTCGGCCTCTTTTTTTTGTGCGATGAGAGCATCAATGGTTTCATCAAAATCGATGTCTTTCATGGTGTGGTTGACCAAAGTCAGATTGTATTCCTGGAAAATTCCTTTTTTCACAATCACAGGATCGCCAGCCTCATCGCGACGAATCTCTGTTTTGAGAGTTTTTACAAAAAGGGGTTCCCCATCATCGCCATAGTCTCCCGTGGGTTCCTCCACAGTGACGGTTTCTGTGGCATAGAGACCATTGGTGATTTGCTCCGAGATTAAGTGAGAAAAATCACCTCTTCGGGTGGAATAGGTATCTTCTGCTTTGAAGGTGGATGCGGTTTGCTTCTCTACTTCAATAATCCATTGGCGCACCTGATTCCGTAAGGCCTGAAAGGAGCGGAAATCGCGGTGAATTTTTTCCATGGAATCACTGTCCATGGGAAGGCGCCATTGGGTGACGGAACCCACACTGGCGGTGCCGCCATCACCAAAGCGAACCAAGGTGGCATTGGTATCAGCACCCTTTCCTCCATCCAACACATCATTGGAAAGATAGGTTTCTGTGGCTACCTCATATTTGGTGATTTGTCCAAACCATTGGAAATACACACCAGGATCAGTACGGACAGAAATCTGTCCCGATAAAGCGGCCTGTTTGAGATGGATTTCTCCGGCTGATACATTTTCAAAGATGCTCGTACTCGTGAGCACTAGGGCCAAAATAGCAATGGCAACAATGATGATGATAAAAATCTTTTTTGGATTCACTTTTTTTCCATCCATTATTCACTCTCCTCAACAAATTCTTGTATGGTTTTGTGGTTTTCTTTGACTTCGTTTGTTTCAAACTCTTCAATTTTTTCGCAAAGCTCTTCCTCTAATTCATAATCCTCCATTTTTTGCTCTACATCGGCTTTTTTCCAGGCCTTTGTTGCCCATTTGAAAATCAGATGCAATCCCAGGCCCAGAATTGCGAGAATGACCAACAAGCGAATTATCATATTTCCCTCCATACCTAAATCCTGAAACGGACAAATGCTCTACAAAATAATTTGTTTAGACATGCTTGAGGTGATTCTGAACAGAACACTTGGGATAATATTGAGTGATTTTGCATTTTAGAATCATTTTGTTATAAAAATTTGTCAGACCGTTCTGGTTGAGAACACCTCATCAATTATCCATTTTGATACAGATTAAGTTATCATCATCAGCAACTCTTGGGAACAGGAAATTATTTTTAGAAGTTGAGGGATTTCTTTTATGCAATAAAACTGCAACTAAATTACTTAAAAAGCGGGTAAGCTGAGTTCTTTAGAGTGTGGTTCTCGAGAATCAGAGAGATAATTCGGTCTCAGATGACAATGAATATTTGATGATGAACGGTCTCTAAAGCGCTAAAAATGACATCAAATTCGCAATTGACAGTAGGTGTGTAGCTTTTTTCAACTATACAGAAGTGATTTGGTGAATGGTAAGAACCCTTATTAAAAAGTTAATGGGAATAAGAACACTAATAGAAGGGCATGCAGGAATCTTTCTCTCTTGGTCTATGTTTGTAAGTGTACAAAGTAATCATATTAATGTTAAATGCTGCAAAATAAGTAATGACTCAATAGTCCCAGAAGCTTGAGGATTTTAGAGGGGATAAATTCTCACAAAACGATCATCTTTGTTCTGCAGTGATTTAAAGAGGTTTAACTTTACAATCTCATCCTGAGGAATCAGGAGCAATATTCCCATTCCTATAATAGGAATAAAGTAGAGATTTACCATAAGAAATTAAATAAACTTCTCAAGTTCTGCAGGTTTAGGTATAATAAAGCAAGGAGATAAATATGACTAAAAAAAGAATGTTATTAACTATTTTATTGATACTGTTTTCCCTGTCACCCCTCTTCAGTATTGAGTATGACATCAATGCAGGATATTTGTATTCATTTTCAAATGAAAAAGAATACGAATATCCTGAGGATTACGGAGGAGGTTTTACTGCTAACAAACTCAAGGATATGGGTTTTCAGGTAGGAACGAATATCTATATAGATGAAAGTTTTGGTATGAATCTCAGTATTCAATATCTCTTCCCTCGAATGCATTTAAAGTATAAAGCTTACACTCTCTCTAAATCACTCGGTTTTTCTAAGATTGATAGTAAAATATTCGGTTTCTATGTTGGGCCAACGTATCGTTTGAGTTTCTTAGATAAAGGATCGTTAATGACTTCATTAGGATTTACTATGAAAAACCGTGATTTAACGAAACTTTATGATTTGTCAACGGATGAACCCCAATTTTATTCATCTCAAAAATATGGTATAGGTGGACGGTTTTTTCTGAGTTACAATTTCTTGAAGAATATGTATTTTTATGCTGGTATAAATCTTGATTATTATTTTGCACTAAAAAAGAAAATTATTAGCAAAACTGGAGCTGTAACAGAAGGTTGGGCTTATCGATTTCAAAGTTTTGAAGCAACTCCCAATATAGGGATTGGATTCAACACATAACGAGTATTCCTCTTATTTCAACACCTAAATGAACGACCTGGGATGTTTCCCAGGTCATTATTCTTACAGAATATCGTTTTTAATAGACTTGAATTCTTCCTTGGAAATTTCCCCTTTAGCATAACGTTTTTTTAGTTCACCAAGAGCAGAGTGTCCTTTTCGGTTCCTCAGAATCAGGAAAAGTGTCACTCCCAGGCCAATGAGAAGAAGAATGGGCACAATCATGTGCAATCCTGGCACGCTGAACACTGGGCATTCAAATCCCCCATAACCAAAATGACGCATACGGTCCTCCTGGTTGATATCCTAGTGGATAACTATGAATACAATATGAATGGGACAGGAATCTTCTGAGTATGGAGTTTCTGATATTGACGTTGCCATCTTCGTTGACGATGGCAACGTCATGTTTGTTCATTATAACTGTAGATTGTCTTTTTTCATTCTTAAGCGGATTCGGAGGGATTTGGCGTAGCTAGGATGGAGGATAATCTTTGTCTCATTACCATTCTTCAGAGCATTCATCAGGTGAACTGTGCTCTGAGGATCCAGCCGAATCTCTGCAAAACCAGGTGATCGAACACCTTGAATCTCTTCATCATATCCTTTGATCTCAAAGTTGAAGACCTGATCTTCATCGGAATCATTGGTAGTAAGTTCATCATTATAATTCAGGTGAAAGAGAAATGTTTCTTCGGCTTCACTGGTCACATAATATGCCACAAGAGTCGCCGGTTTTTTGAAGATCCGAAAAAGAAAAATATCCGCGTCAATAAAGGCATATTGGCGCTGATACTGGAGTCCTTCATATTCATAAGAATCACTTGTCCAGTCGGTAGCACTTAGAGAAAACGTTGTGAGAATGAATGCAACAATAAAAAAATATTTTTTCATGGGAACCTCTTGGTTGTAAAAGATTGTGAATTTCTTGCAGGAATGCTTAGAATCATTTTTGTCTGTTCTAAACCACTATAAAACGAGGTGAAGAACCAGGAAAATCAAAGCTAACACTCCATAGAATACAGCCAATTTGCTCCGTGTGAGTTTGGGCATCTTGAGTTTTTCTTTGACTCGTTGAAATTGAAACTGACTGATAATGAGTGCAATTACACACATAAAAAAGAAACGGAAACACCATACTCCTATTTCTTCCATTCTTCCTCCTTTTTCGGTCATAGCGATAGGATGGGAATCCTAATGATTGAGCCATATTATGCACAAGTGATTATTTGTAAAATTCAGGTAATGAAAATGGTGTCGTCATGATTTGTCTTGAGTTAATAGAGAATTTGAAGTGAAGAAAAAAGGCTATTCTTATGAACTGTTATGGTATACAGTCCTAAGCTCTTTTAAATCGATTCATGAAAAGGGATGTTGATTCGGTTTTATGGTCTTATTGAGTTCTTCTGAAAAGACTCCAGACACGTTGAAGTATTTTTTTGAGGAAAATCGATGATGGCCGTGACGTTGAAGAGAATCACCATCCCTAAAAAGGATCATGGGTATATTCATGATGTGATGCCATGTTACAGCGTGTAAATGATCCATTGAAAACCTTTGAATATGTATGACTTTAGATCAATAAAGCATTCGTGAACTGAGCGCAAAGAAATTATGAACTTCCTGAGGGATTCTTTTTTTCATGAAGAGAAAATTTCCATGTATAGAGAAAGAAGAGAGGACAACATGAGAACAATCATCTTAGAAACACCACGATTAATTTTAAGGGAACTCACGATAGAGGATGCTCCTTCCTTAGCTCAGGTACTTTCCAATGAAGAGGCCATGCGCTTTTATCCCCATGCTTTTTCTCTGAAAGAGGTGGAAAACTGGATTCACTGGAATCTGACAAATTATGTTCAAGATGGTTTTGGCCTTTGGGCCGTGCTTTCTAAAGAGGATGGAACGTTCCTTGGAGATTGTGGCATCACCATGCAAGACATAGAAGGGAGTCGGCATCCAGAATTGGGCTATCATATCCTTCCATCGTTTCAGGGACTGGGCTATGCCACAGAAGCGGCCAAAGCCTGTATGGAATACGCCTTTGATGAATTGGGCTTTTCCCGTTTGTACACCTATGCCAAGAGGGAGAATGCACCATCATTACGTGTTGCGGAGAAGAATGGAATGCAATTCATCCGAAATTTTGAGAAACACATTATGGGGGAATTGGTGATAGAGTCTCTTTATGGAATTGGGGAAGGGATCACCTGTTAGAGGGGAATCTGCATGAGGAGCCATTCAGAAGATTGTTTTGGCGAGTCCACAATGCTCATTGGCTTGGATGCCGCCGTTGATGATAAAAACAATGGTCTTGTGGCTCTTTTGTATTCTCAAGGTTGCATCACAGACGTTCTTCTTCGAGATCATACCCAGACGGTTGTTGAGCAAATCCTGGATTGGTGGAATTGGGCTCCGAGAATTCTTCTTGGAGTGGATTCTCCTCTTGGGTGGCCCCTGCCTTTTCAACAGGCCATGAGTCAGCTTTCAGCAGGAAGGCGAGTGGAAGGGGAGTACCCATCCATCTTTTATCGTCTCACAGACATTGATATTCACCAACGATTCCGAAAAAAGCCCTTGGATGTGGCAGCAGATCGAATTGCCAGAACGGCTTTTTGTACACTGGAAAGATTAGATGAACTACGCCAACAGCATAAACAGCTTCATCTTCTCTTTTCTGATCAGGAAGACTTTACAGCAGGGTTTATTGAGGTGTATCCAGCCGCAACCCTTTTGGCCAATGGTTGTTCCATTCAGGGCTACAAAAAAAGTCAAGAAGCTCGCAAGCACTTGCTTGTACAGATCATGAAACAATACTCCGCCTTTGAGAAAATGAGTCCAACGGGAACAATGGAAAAAGAGGACTCCGTTGGTTTTTCATTGGATCAGACGGCTCTTGTGGAGAATGAGCATCTTTTTGATGCATTCATCTGTGCACTCTCGGCTTTGGACTTTTTGGAACATCGAGCCCAAGAACCAGATCGTTCCAAAGTAGAGATAGACCGAGTTCATCATGAGGGATGGACTTGGGTGAAGAACCAAGGGGTACAGTCATGAAGGTTGCGTTATTAGTAGTGGACATGCAAAAGGCTTATGATGAGGGCTTGAGTGCCCTTTCTATGGCTTCGGCGGTTGAATATATTGATGAGGTACTCAACACATTTCGGGAAAAAAGTGCTCCCATTATATGGATACAGGATGAAGATGAAGACGATGGTGTGGTTCAGGGAAGTGAGGGCTTTGAACTCATAGATTCTTTAAAGCCTCAGGATGGAGAGTTTTTTGTGGTGAAGCATCATGGCAATGCCTTTCATGAAACCAATCTCTCCAAGATTCTTTCGCACCAGGGAGTCGATACCGTTTTCATCACAGGTTTTTGTGCTGAATTTTGTGTCCTTTCAACGTATCGAGGAGCCCAAGATGCAGGATTTTCTCCCTATTTGGTGAAGAATGCTTGTGCCAGTGGTCGTGATTCCAATCTGCGGGCCGTGGAACAAATTTCTGAAACCGTTCCCTATACCCTGGTTCCTTACCTGCTTTAAATGCCTCCATTCTGTGGACTGGGTATCGGTGGATGAATAGAAGAAATGGAAGACAAAAGGGAATCCATTCATCTTTCTCGTCTATATTTTGGCCGGTGCAACATCTATGTTGTAGAACATCAGGATCACGTTGTTCTGATTGACACGGGATTGCTCAGACATTGGACTGCTCTCAGAACTCTTCTCCGGCCGTATCTGTCCTGCAAAAGTCGACTCATTCTGCTCTTCCACACACATTTTGATCATGCAGGGAATGCCCAGGTTTTAAGCAAATTCTGGAAGGCTCCAGTCGCCCTCCATCCTTTGGAAATGTCGTTGGTAAAATAGGGCGCCAACCCATCAATCCAAGGTCTCTGGCCTTTCACCCATGGAATGTTCTCCCTCATTCAAAACCTTGGTTGGAGCAAGCTTCCATCGTACACAGCGATAGACAGTCCCCATTCGGTGTTGGATGAGGATGTGATGTCCCTATGAGAAGAATTGTCCATCCAGGTTCTGTTGACACCAAGTCACAGACCGGGTTCCATCAGCCTGATTGTGGATGAAGAAGTGGCTCTTGTTGGAGATTTGATGGTGGGATTCCCCTTCCAGTATTTTCCCCCTTATGGACAAAATCCACAGGAAATCTGGATCAGTTGGCAAACCTTACTCCAAAGTTCCTGCCCATGGTTCTGTCCCTTCCATGGCTCAATCATCACAAGGAACCAGCTTCAATCTTGGATTGAAAAAATAGAAGCACCCTTGCCGCACAATCTTTAAACCAGGAGAATCAAGTCCCATAAGGTGGACTGATGATACGTACAGTTTTGAACTCTGATGCTCCCATTCTGGCAGAAATCTACAATCACTATGTTCAAAATACAGTGATAACTTTTGAACAAGAGCCTGTCTCATCATTAGAGATGGCTAAACGAATCCAGGATCGTCAAGAAGAGAAGCTTCCCTGGTTGGTGGTGGAGCATCAAGGTGTGGTTTTTGGTTATGCCTATGCCACGGCCTGGAGAGCTCGAGAAGCCTACAGACATTCGGTGGAGTCCACGGTTTATCTTCAGAAAGATTCTTGTGGAAAGGGATGGGGATCCTTACTCCTTCAATCCTTGCTGAAAGAGCTCCGTCAAAAAGATGTGCATGCAGTGATGGCAGGAATCGCCCTTCCCAATGATGCAAGTTGCTCGTTGCATGAAACCCATGGTTTTACCAAAGTGGCCCATTTCTCTCAGGTTGGGAGGAAACATCAACGCTGGGTTGATGTGGGGTATTGGCAGAAAATTCTTTTGCCTTCATCGACTGTGAAATCATCGAATAGAGGATAAACTCGAGGATTGGAGGAGATGATGCATTCACTACTGCCACTGATACTCATCGCCATCACACTTTTTTTTCTTCTATGGTTTTTCACAAAAGAAGGGATGAAAAAGCGGATAAAAAAGGATGATGAATGGGGAAATCTCAATGAAAAGATTTTCTCACAAGACGAACTCCCAGGGACCATCATACCGTTTTTGCGAACCTATGGAGCCCAGGATAAGTACATCATTCAATCCCTTCTGGATTCAAAAGGCATTCCCTCCTACCTCTCCACACAATATGTCAACAATCTTCTTCCCGGTGTACGTATTAAAGGGCACACGGATTCCATTTTGAGTATACGAGAGCAGGACCTCATCCCAGCTCTCTACTTTGTGTTGGAATACATGATTCATGTCCAAAACAATACGGAGCCTCGAAGTTCTGCCGCGTTGGCCTATGATGTTCTCTCCCTCATCAACTTGCTTCCCCAGCAAAGTGCCGGCTATTTGCCGGAATTCCTGGTGGATGTCCCCTCTCATCAAGCAGCATTAGAGGCTTTTGTCCAAGAAAGTCAGGCATAAGAGATGTCTTTTTGAACCCATGATTGGTCTACTGAACATCCCCTCTGGTCTTCCCTACTGCTAGAGGAGAGAGTCTCTTCTGTTCAATAATTAAAATCGATAAGTTCATCTTCTGTGAAGAGTTTGCGTATACAGAAACGCATGTTTGCAATACGGCAATGAGAATCATTAGCATCAATGATCCGGAGGATCACGATGAAAGCCGTTGTTCTTTTGATGTTGCTCTTTGTCATCACCAGTTGCAAATTGGATTCATCAGGACGGAGTGGGGGAAGCATCACAGGAACAGAGTATCCCTACAGTTTTTCCCCTGGAGATCAGGTGTACCTTCGCAGTGTTGCAGGGGAACTTGTTCTGCTGGATGTGGTGGATTTGGATTCCGATGGAATCCCCGATGGTCTGAGTGTGGATGGCAACGCATCGAATCTTGAGTTTTTGGCTTTGAATCCCCAAGCCCAGGAATTGTATCAACTGGATGTGGATGGCAACGGAACAGAAGATCTCTTTCTTCATCTTTCCGAAACAGCAGGCATCACGGCCAATACGCAAAGAGATGGTAATGGTGTGGATGTTCGTATTGTGCTGGATGCAAACATGGAAGCCGTGGGATTGGATACAACGGGTGATGGGAATGCCAATATCAGTTTCAGTTCCATCACCAGTCTTCCCACGCTCTACACCCTCTCTTTTGATGGCAATGGGGCCATCACGGGGACCGTGCCTGAAAGCATCAAAGGTTATGAGAACGCGCAGTACACCATTCCGGGAAACGCAGGGAATCTTTGGACCCCAACCTCAGAATTTGTTGGCTGGAATGCACAAAATGATGGGAGTGGCACAACATTGCTCCAAAACACAACCGTCACGTTGACACAGAATAGACAACTCTTTGCCGAATGGAACTATTTGGCTCCCATTCCTCCCAATGCCTCGGATGTGACCATTTCAAGGCAAAGTGATGAGAAAATTTTGGTGTCTTGGACCGATCCTCCAGGGGATTTGACTCAGGTGGATGTGAGCGCGAACTTCCAAGGTGCTCAAACCACTAATATTTCCCCTGGGATTGAGCAGGCTGATTTGGGGGAAGCACCCTATTTAGAAGCCTACACCGTCTCCATGATTTTCCGGAATAGCACGGAGTATTACAGCAGTCTTTCTATTCCTGTGAGTCTTACAGACAATCGTCCCCCATCATTGGTTCCTACAATGACTGGGGCCGATTTGGATGTGGCCAATCGCCGCAGTGTCGGAACCACAGCTCAAGCTCTTTATGAATCCTGGAGAGCCTTTGATGGCCAAACACAAAATGCGCAAGGAGCCACGTACATCAGTGCTTTTGATCCGGTGCCCTATACGGATTTTTCTGAGTGGCTCTCCTATGCCTTTCCAAGTCCTCAATTACTCCAAGGCTATGGAATGTTCTTGGAAACCTCTGCAGGAATGAGTGATGACATTCCCAAATCCAGCCCGGTCACCTGGGTGTTTCAAGGCAGTAATGATACGGAAACAGCAAATCCAGGGGATAAAGTTTGGGTGAACTTGCATTCTGAAAACAGCTACACCGCATGGAATTATCCTGAACCGGGAGTTTTTCTTTTGGATACTTCAACAGCCTATCAGTATTATCGCATTCTGGTCACAGAAACCCATGCTCAGTTCGGTGCTGGAGTGAAAGCGTTTGGCTTGGCAGAATGGGAACTCTATTGATGTTGTGGCGGCTCCGCCGCCACGACCCCTCACTTCCCTCGGGGTTTTTCTTTAGGATTCAATCTCCATGATCATTTCCACACGACGGGCATGTCTTTCCCCTCCAAATGAGGCATCAATGAATCCTTGAACCATTTGAGTCACGGGCTGGGGATACTCAATACGCCCCCCAAAGGCAATGAATTGGCAGTTATTGTGCTCCTTGGCCATTTGAGCCGCAAAGAGATTTTGGGGGAGGGCACAGCGAATCCCCTTCACTTTATTGGCCGCAATGGAAATCCCAATTCCGGTTCCGCAGCAGAGAATTCCAAAGTCATATCCCCCTTTCAAATATTCTCGAGCCGCTTCGGCTCCTTTATCGGGGTAGTCTGCACGTTCGCCATTGCCCACACCCAAATCTGTGACATGATGACCTGCTGCTTCCAGGTAGTTCTTGATTTCCGTTTTCAGTTCCACAGCAGCGTGGTCATTGGCCATGATGATATTCATTTTCACTCCTTATTCCCCGCTCTTGCATCACGCAAAAATCACACTCTTTTTAAAAAGGTGGGGGAATCTTCCTTATCATGATGTCGATCGGAAGGTCATTGCGTCCAGTCTTTGGGGGAATTCTTCATCAAAACACCCCGCAGGCCCAGAAATCCATCAAGGGAAGGGGAGGGCATTGCGGGGTCGTTCTGAATGCAGACTTGGAATCCTATACCAAACTATGGTAGAACCCAGCCCTTAAGGAGTTCTGACCTCATGGTATGCAATCAAAGAATATTCATTGGACCGGCTTTTCTGGGTCTCTTCATTTTACTCGTGGGAAGCCCCCTCTTTGCCACAGGATGGCAAAATCCCAGTGAACGCTATATGGAGGCCTATAAGGCCTATGAAAATGCGCCTCTTCCCCTGCAAGAGGATGAGATGAAGCATTTTGTGTATTTTGCTCGTGATCGAGAGGCGTTAGTCAATCATTCCTTTCTTTCTGCCCAGCGATTTGATGGGGCACAAATCATGTATTCCTGGCGTCAATTGGAAGGGGCCAAAGGCGAGTATGATTTTTCGGTGATTGAAGAGGATTTGAATTATCTCCAATCCCGAGGAAAGGGCTTGTTTCTGCAAATCCAAGATGCCACGTTTTCCCCTCAGTATGTGGCCGTTCCAGAATATTTGAAGAATGCAGAATATGATGGGGGTGTGATTGAACAGCGTGAGGATGATGGCTCGGTGGAAGGCTGGGTGGCCAAACGGTGGAACCCCGAGGTGCGCGCGCGTTTTGCCATCTTCCTTAAGGCTCTCGGTGAACGTTTTGATGGACGTGTGGAGGGAGTCAACCTTCAAGAAAGTGCGATTGGCATTTCCTCCCAGTACGATGTCAGTTTCTCCTCTGAGGCCTATGTTGAAGGAATAAAGGCCAATATGAAGGCTCTCAAAGAGGCGTTCCCCCAGTCTACAACCATGCAGTATGCCAACTTTATACCTGGGGAGTGGTTACCCTGGGAGGACTTTGGTTACCTGGAATCCATCTATGATTATGGCGAATCCATTGGTGTGGGACTTGGCGCTCCGGATTTGATGGTACGGCGAAAGGGGCAGCTCAATAATCCCTTGGCCATGATGCATGAAAAAAGCTACACCGCTCCCTTGGGCATTGCTGTTCAGGATGGAAACTACATTGGAGCCACCAATTCTAATGAAGTGAGGTCGCAAAGAAAAAACATTGTTCCGATGCTTCATGCCTTTGCTCAGGATTTCTTGAAGGTGCGTTACATGTTCTGGAGTTATCAGGAACCCTATTTCACAGAAGATGTGCTTCCTGCCTTTGGTGGATGACAGAGTTGTTTTGAAAAAGTGGTGAATGATGAAAAGGCTTGGTTTACCAAGCCTTTTTTTGAAAGAAGAGAGTGCTGGATTTGTCATGAATCATTGACGCGGTTGTTATCAACAATCTGCGTTGTTGCTTCTATGAGAATGGGCAGGAGGGGCATCATGAAAGACCCGCTCCAGACGACTCCAGAGATGAGATCCAAATCTCCTCTTGATAAACAAGCATGGAGCCAGCAACACTATGGATCAGGATTCAATGATGCGAGGCCTTTGATGAATGTGAAAATTCTAGGAAATGGTGGTGCGTTGAATGAAGGACTTCGGTTCAATGCCTTCATCATCAATGGACAATCTCTGGTGGAAACCCCTCCGGATATCTGTTCATCACTTTATGAGAATGCCATCAAGGTAGAAAACATTCAGGAGATTTTCATCTCTCCTTTTCATGGAGATCATTATTTTGGATTTCCGTATTTGGCTCTCAAACAATTCGCATTAAAGAAACCCCTCTCCGTGAGGCTTCTTGGTCCTCGTGGTTTGAAAAATCGAATCACAGGCATCATTGATTTGGCCTTTGGAGACCATCATCCCATTTTGGATTGGATGGAAGAGCATTATCTCTTTGAGGAAATTGATGAAAACACCAGGTGCAATTTTGCCCAGGGACAAATCTCCACAGTTCCAATGAACCATATTGTGGAAAACTATGGATTTCGTCTGCCAGGCAAAATGGACTTCTTGTATTTTTCCGATTCCATTTGGGATCCACGATTACTGGAATACATTAAGAATGACAGCACCATCCTCATGGACATCAATGGTTCGGAGGGAAACAATTCCATCCATGCCTCGGAACGGGATGTGGTGGAGCATCTTCTTCCAGCTCTTGGAGAAAACTCCTTGGTGTATGGAACACATGTACAACAATACAGAGAGAGTTCGGTGCCCAAACTCATCTATGCCCAAGCAGGTGAAACCATCGTTATCCAGCACTAAAATTTTGTGTTCCCCCCCTCTGGATTTGATGAGGGGGATTGCTCTCTCAAATCCATGACAAAAGTTTAATCGCCATAGATTTTGAAATGAGTATACTTGCCCCCAAATTGCTTACGGGGTGAATATGAAATTCTATCCAAAATTATTATTGGGGGGCTTGGTGGCCCTTCTACTGATCTCCTGTCAAACCACGCCTCAGCCCAAGGCCTCAGGTCCTATCGTTATGACACCAGTTGCAGATTATCGTGTGGTCAATGGGGAATTGATTTCAGAAAATCCTGATCAGCCCGTCCTTCCTGAACATCTGGAAATCTGGGATTGGATTCGATGGGTGTATCCCCAAGAGTGGATAAACTTCATTGGAAGTTTTGGTTTGGATACAGATGGAGAAATGGGTGGTTTTGCCTATGTTGATGTGGATCGCCTTCCAGATGGCACGGCACTCTCAACCTGGCGGCTCGTCATTGATCCTGCCGATATGATTCTTGATGACGCCACATCGGAATCCCATTTCCCCCGGGTACTCACTCATGAGCTTTCCCATATCATGGCCTTGAATGAGTCTCAGTTCATATTGGATGAAATTTCAGATTCGGATCAGGACCAATGGATGAACCATTGGGATTTCTCACAGGGATACCGAAACGTCTATGGAATCGCCCAAAAGAACTCCTACATGAATCGTTTTGTTCAAGAGTTCTGGCCTGCCCCACAAATTCTCAATTGGCCCATTCCTCCCATGGATAAAATCAATCCCATGGAACTGGGATCCCTCATTGACAAGGTGAAAGATGAGTATCCAGATTCCTTTGTGAGCACTTACGCCATGATGAGTGTGGAGGAAGACTTTGCCGAAAGTTTTTCGGAGTATGTCTTTCAAGAGGACGTCCAGGGTGACAGTGTCATGTCCCAAAAAATTCGTTTCTTTGGGCAATTTGATGAACTTGTCCTTGCACGTGAACAGATTCGTTTAGAGCTCGGACTCTAAACCCACCCCTTGGGGATTTGATGGAGCCAGGTCTTCTCCATGGGCAAGAAGACCTGGCTCTGTCATACTTTCCCCATGCACATTCAAACTCTAAAAAATCGCTATTGGTTGATGCGTCATGGGCGTTCCCAAGCCAATATTGCGGGTAAAATAATCAGTTCCCTTGAGGAGGGGCGTGCTCAGTGGGGATTGGCTCCACAGGCGATGGAGGGGATTCAGTCCTCTGTTGAGTCTCACTCCTTCTCTTCTAATCTTGTGATTGTTTCCTCCCCCTTCTTGCGGGCTCGGGAAACGGCTGAAACCGTCTGTGCCTTGGTGGGGGGGGGCGGTGTTGCATTGGATGAAAATCTTCGGGAACGATGGTTTGGAACTTTGGATGGAAAAGAGGATTCCTTTTATTCCCAGGCCTGGAAATGGGATGAATCTCACTTGGCTCAGAAAACGTGGGATGTTCCTTCTCCACCAAATCCGTCATGGGGTAAGGACTCTGTAGCAGAATCTCCAGAGGGGGTGGAAGATTGTTTGACCGTGCTCCAGCGACTTCTTCTTGTTCTCCATGGGCAAGAAAAAAGGCATACTGGAGCCTCCATACTCTTGGTTTCCCATGGAGATCCACTGGATATTCTTTTGGCTTGGTCCCAAGGGCATTCCCCCTATGAGCATCGAAAAATCCCTGGAATGAACACGGCTGAAATCCGCCCCTTGTCCAGTCGAATCTCATCACTATACTAGAGTCGATGAAAACCCGAGGTAGCGCACAATTATTCTGGCTTGGTATGGCCGCCCTCCTGGTGATTCTTATTCTCTTGATGGGATTTGGTGTCATAGAGATTCGGTTTGGTGGCCAAACGCCCGTTTCAATGACAGAAGCAGAACAAGGCTTGAGCACTTCCTTTGATTATCAGAGGGGGACTCTTCCCGTTGCTACCGAAGCTCCTTCTTTGGAAGAGTATTCTGAGGATGAGCGCCAGAATATCGCAGTTTATGAAACCGCCAATGGTGCGGTTGTGAACATTTCTACGCAAATCGTGGGGTACAACTGGTTCTTAGAACCCGTTCCTCAAGCTGGCTCATCCGGTTCCGGTTCCATCATTGATGCCCGGGGTTATGTGCTTACCAACAACCATGTGGTGGAAAATGCTTACAAGGTGAATGTGACTCTTGCTGATGGAGAAACCTTTGAGGGAGAAGTCATTGGATCGGATGGTGAAAATGACTTGGCAGTGGTGAAGTTTGATCCAGGATCCCATCCCCTCACCACCATTCCCTTTGGGGATTCCTCCACGTTACGAGTGGGACAGAAGGTTTTGGCCATTGGAAATCCTTTTGCTTTTGAACGTACCCTCACCACCGGTATCATTTCTGGATTGGGTCGACCTTTGCGAAATGATAAAGGCATTGTGATTCGGGATTTGATTCAAACCGATGCCTCCATCAATCCTGGAAACTCCGGTGGTCCCTTGCTCAATACCCGCGGACAAATCATTGGAGTGAACACCATGATATACACCCCTTCTGGAGGGTCTGTGGGAATTGGTTTTTCCGTCCCTGTCGACACAGCCCGTCGGGTGGTTCCCGATTTGATTCGTTATGGTTTTGTCCAACGGGGCTGGATTGATATAGAGCCCGTGCAGCTTTTTCCCTCTCTGGTTCGCTATGCCAAGTTGCCCATTTCCAAAGGCATTCTGATTTCGCAGGTGAAATCGGGAGGGAATGCGGATGAAGCAGGTCTCCGTGGGGGAGACCGACGTCAGGCTGTGCGCAATGGGAATTCCGTCATTTATCTTGGAGGTGATGTGATTACGGCGATTGATGGCCAGGCCGTCACCTCCTTAGGGGATTTGTATGGGGCTTTAGAAAAGAGTCGTCCTGGAGATACCGTGAGTGTTACAGTCCTTCGGGGAAAGCGGGAACTCAACTATGATGTGGTGCTTACAGCTCGAGATGGGAGTGCTTTGTGAGAGGTCAGTTTGAAGTTGTCGCGCCCTATGAACCGGCTGGAGATCAGCCGCAGGCCATAGAGGCCCTCACACGTGGGGTTCAGGAAGGATTAAAATATCAAACTCTCCTTGGTGTAACGGGTTCCGGGAAGACTTACACGGTAGCCAAAGCCATTGAAGAGTTGCAAATGCCCGCTCTGGTCATTAGTCATAATAAAACTCTGGCGGCCCAGTTGTACCGGGAATTCAAAGAGTTTTTCCCCAATAATGCGGTGGAATACTTTGTTTCCTACTTTGATTACTACCAGCCTGAGGCCTATGTTCCCTCCCGGGATCTGTATATCGAAAAAGATTCCAGCATCAATGATGAGATTGAGCGAATGCGTCTCTCGGCCACCATGAGTTTGATGGAACGTCGGGATGTCATCATTGTGGCCACGGTGTCCTGCATCTATGGCCTGGGAAGCACAGAAACCTACAGGGATATGCGACTGGAATTGCATCGTGGTGATGAAATTGATTTGCATCGGCTTCGTATGGAACTCATCACCATGCAGTATCAGCGCAATGATGCCATTCTGGAGCGGGGAAAATTCCGGATTCGTGGTGATGTCATTGAAATTTATCCAGCCTACCTCAGGGATACGGCCTACCGCATCAGCTTAGATTTTGACATGGTAGAATCCATTCACCGCATCCATGCTCTCACGGGAGAGGTTCAAGAGACTCTGGACACCACAACCATTTGGGCCGCAAAGCATTTTGTGATGCCAGAGGAACAGGTGCGCCTTGCCTGTGAGGCCATTCGGGAAGAGTTGGATGAGCAGCTGGAAGCGCTTGAGGCGGCCGGACAGGTGGTGGAAGCACAACGCTTGAAAACGCGTACCGAATACGACATTGAGATGATGAGTGAGATGGGCTACTGCCCAGGAATTGAGAATTACAGTCGTCATCTGACGGGACGAGAGGCCGGGCAGCGGCCCGAAGTTTTGCTGGATTACTTCCCGGAACAGTTTCTCACCATTGTGGATGAATCGCATGTCACTCTTTCTCAGGTTCGGGCCATGTATGAAGGAGATCGATCCCGCAAGCTCAATCTTGTGAACTATGGTTTTCGTCTTCCTTCTGCCCTGGACAACCGTCCTCTGGTGTACCACGAATTTGAGAACAGACTGGATAAAGTCATCTTTGTCTCTGCCACACCTGGTAAGGAAGAGCGAAAGAAAACCAAGGCGGTGGTGGAGCAGGTCATTCGTCCCACAGGCTTGTTGGATCCTCCCATAGAAGTGCGTCCCACAGAAGGGCAGATTGAAGATCTCTATGGAGAAATCCGTCGTCGTGTGGAGGATGATGAACGCGTTTTGGTCACCACCCTCACCAAGAAAATGGCGGAAGATCTCACCGATTATTTTACTGGTTTGGGAGTGCGAGCCCGTTACCTTCACAGTGAAGTGGAAACCATTGAACGCGTGGAACTCATTCGGGATTTGCGGAAGGGGGAATATGATGTTCTGGTGGGAATCAACCTTCTCCGGGAGGGTTTAGATATTCCTGAGGTTTCGCTCACAGCCATCATGGATGCCGATAAGATTGGATTTCTCCGAAGTGAAACCAGCTTGATTCAAATCATTGGACGCACAGCGCGGAATGCCGGTGGACGGGTCATCATGTATGCGGATAAGCAGAGTGTGGCCATGGAAGCGGCCATCTTTGAAACCAATCGGCGGCGCAGCATCCAGGAGGCCTACAATGCAAAGCATGGCATCACACCAGAAACAGTTCGCAAGGAAATCAAAGACATCCTCATTCGGAAAGATGATGAAAAACGCCATGCCGAGCGCATGAGCATCGAAGTGATGAAGGGTGCCACCAACATCCTTGATCCCAAGCAGAAAAAACGGCTCATCAAAGCCCTGGAGAATGAGATGCTAGAACGGGCGAAAGCCATGGAATTTGAAGAAGCGGCCGTTCTTCGGGATGAAATTCAGAAGCTCAAGGATGGCGATGCATGAGAAATAAGACATCACATAGAGAGGTTTTCAGCTTAAGAATTTCTATGCTGGTTTTTTCCCTGTTGCTGATACTTTCCTTCGGTGGATGTCGTCGGCAAAAAATGGCCGCTGCACCAGAGTTGCCACCCACACCAGTTCTCACCTCACGAGCCATCTGGGGAGTCACCAATAAGCCCTATCTCAAAGTTCTGCGTGAATCCGATTCTGCTGCAGAGGTTCAAGGACTCCTCCGTCAAGGCGATTTGGTGCGCATTCTTTCCAAGGTGGGCGCTTCCGATGGCCGTTGGTATTGGTTGGAAATTGAAGATCCGGAACAGCAGCTTGTGGGTTGGGTGCCGGATTCGGCATTGGATGTTTATGACTCAAAGGCCCAGGCCGCAACAGCCCAGGAGGCGATGCTGAACCCCTCATAGCTTTCTTTGAGAACCCAGAGTCCATCACTCGTTCAGCAAGAAAAGCGAAGAGTGATGGAGTTCTTGAATCGTTTTTCGCTCAGTGCTACCACGGTTGAGCCCTCTTTGGTTCCCATTCTTAGAAAAAAAGGTTTTGACTCGTTTTTTTGACGTGGTCCTTTCGACTGTTAAAAAATATGATCACAAGAATCAGGAGGCTGTAGCCCAAAATCGCCGGAAGACCAGCCTCTATCCCAAATGCTCCTCCTGTCATCCATCGATTGGTTGAAGAGTATTCAATCGTGAACATGCCATGGATGTATTCGTGGGTTTGAACGGGAATGACGCGGAGTACCAGAGCATTCCACAGACCATGAAAACAGATGGCGTTCCATATGCTGCCACTTGAGATGGTTATCAGGGAAAAAAGAATCCCTGCAAGTGTTCCTGCAATCACCACCTGCAAATAGTCCATCGCATTCATTTCCTTTGAAAAATGCAACAATGCAAAGAATACAGATGGGACAAAAACAGCAATTCGTTGATTCCACTTGTGTTCAAAAAGGGACAGAATTAACCCCCGAAAAACAATCTCTTCTGTGATTCCTGCAATCAAACCTGCTCGAATTGCCATGAGAATATGAACGGTGATTGTTTTTTGTCCATTATAGGTGAGTGGTCTACCAGATATCCCGTAGTACAGGCTTAATACCAGGAGAGGAAACATGATGGGCAAACCAATCCATGCCAATCTCACCTCGGGCTTGCTTATTCTCAAGGTTGTAAAATCTGCTTTGAGGATCTTTCTGAAATACAGCCACATCATTAAGCCAAAAAACAGCAGGTGCAAAACGGTGGAAGATGTGAGCCAGAAAACTCTGGAATCAATCTGGAAAATCTTTGCAATCACTTTGACTATTGCAAAGCCAGGGATGGAGCTGACATAGAGCAAAATACAGGCTAATAAAATGATTAGTGCCATATTCCACAAAGACGTGTTTTCCCAAAGAAACGCTTTTCTCATAAAACATCCTTACAAACAGACTCTTGGTGACCGGAAATTGGTGTTATTCAATCTTGTTCATGGGGTAAGGCCATCGACATGGTGTTAACCTTTTGTAAAGGATTTCTTATGGAAAATTCGTCACGTTCTTTGGTGGGGAGATTGGAAAGCCCAGAATATCAAAGGATCAACAGGGCAACCTCCGGTACGTGACAGGCAATGTTTATCAATCCATGCCAATCTCACCTCGGGCTTGCCCATTCTCAAGGTTGCAAAATCTGTTTTTCCCAGAATGCATGTTGGGTTGTTTGATTTTACCTCAATTCGTTATACCAACGCCTCATGAGGCAGCAGATGCAGGCTCTCTGGTCGCACTTGGAATATGAGGGAACATCCCACTTGAGGGGGTAAGGCCCCTTGATAATCCCATTCCATTTCATCACCTGCATGAGAGGTTCCCAGTTTGATGGTCCAGGAACCTCCATGATAGATGCACTCCCTAACCTTGGCCTGAAGGAGGAGGGGGGCTTGGGTGGAGGTCTTTGGGCTGATGCTAGAGGAATTACGGGGGGCACAGATGTTATCTGTGGATCTTCGAAAATCCTCCATGGGATTCTCCCAGAGCGTGAGGGCCTCTGGGCGAAAAACCACCGTTGCCGGAAGGTTCGGACAAGCCTGAGTTACGGCATTGAAGGAGAGAATCCCCGCTCCTGTCTCCACAAGAAAACACTTTTCTTGAACATCAATGTTTTTCACCTGCAGTTGTGAGGCTCTCCCTAAAAAGGTGGCCGTGAACAGATTGGTGGGGTTCTCCCAGAGCTCTTGAGGCGGGCCCATTTGCACCATTTCACCTCCCCGCATCAGGGCCAAATGATCGGCCATGGCCAGAGCCTCTTCTTGATCATGGGTGACAAGAACCGCTGTGATTCCCGTTTCCTTTTGAATCCGCAGCACCTCCCCCCGGAGCTCTCGACGCAGAGCCGCATCCAAGGCACTAAAGGGTTCATCTAATAGGAGAAGATCCGGTTCAATGGCCAGTGCACGGGCTAAGGCCACCCGCTGTCTCTCTCCGCCTGATAAGGTGGCCGGCCTTCTGTGGCTCAGTGCATCCATACGGGTCAGTTCAAGGTATTTTCTGGCGCGTTTTCTGGCCTCTTGTTTTCCTAAACCTCGCATCCGTGGTCCAAAGGCCACATTGTCCTGCACACTCATATGGGGAAACAGGGCATGATCTTGAAACACCACGCCCACGCGGCGTTTCTCTGGAGCCAAATGGGTGACATCCAACCCGGCTGAACATACAATCCCCTCATCTGGTTGCACAAAACCCGCCGCCAAGTCCAGCAAGGTGGTTTTGCCACAGCCAGAGGGGCCTAAAATTACTGTGAGTTTCCCATGAGGAAATGTGGCATTCACATGCAGGGAAAAGGCCCCTCTTTGGAGCCGGATATCCTGAAAAATCAAGTCCTTAGAACTCATGGGTGTTCCTTTTGTCCATAGCGGTCCAGGGCGGCAAAAGCCCCGGTGCAGAGCAGAATCAGCACCGATCCCAAAGCACAGGCGCCAAAAATATCATAGGCACCAATCATGCGGTAAATGGCCATGGGCATGGTGGTGAAATTTCCAGGAGCCAGAATCAAAGTGGCGTTCAATTCCCCCGCAGAGAGTGCCAGGGAGAACACTCCGGCCGTGGCCATCGAACGGCGTACCAAAGGCAATTCAATCCCCCAGAGTGTGCGCCATGGTCCAGCCCCACAGCACCGTGCGGCTTGAGGCACCCGGGGGCTGATGCCCCGAAAAGCTCCGGCAATCAAGCGGTAGGAAAAGGGGAGGGCCGCCATGGTGTGGGCCGCCAGCAATGCCGCAAGTCGCAGCACCGGGGAGGGCGGGACCAAACGGGCCAAAATCAAAAAACCAAAGCCCAGAATCACCGAACTCACCCCCAAAGGCATGCCCAATCCCCATTCCATCAACTTCACAGAAATGCCCCGCCGCCGGTAGGCATACCAGGCCGCCAAAGTGGCCGTCGCGGTGGCCGTGACCGCCGTCAGTCCACCCAAGGCAAAGGTGCGCAGAGCGGCAGCCGCCGGAACTCCAGCCGTCCGTCCTCCGCCAAACACCCGTTTCCAATGGCTCAAGGTGAGTGTCAGGGGAGCCGAGCGGGTGGCTCTCCCCAAGAAGCTGTTGATCACCACGGCTGCCAAGGGCGCCAGAATGAGCAGAACCGCCGGAAGAGCATAGGCCAAAGCCCATAACGACTCCCATCGAGACAACGCTTTTTTTTCACGTTTTTGGGTGGTGGTGCTGTGGTCCAGATTTCGCTGACGCAGCTTCATATCCGCCAAAGCATAGATTCCCAGCAAAGCCAAGGCCACCGAGGATTCCACCAAGGCCAAGGCACTGCCCTGGTCAAAATCCAACTGATACTTCACCAGCCGGTACACCTCCACTTCCAAGGTGCTCAGATTCGGTCCCCCTCCTAGCACCAGAACCACAGCAAAACTCAAGAAGCAGTAAAGGAAGGTGAGGGTGGCCGCCGTTCCCAGAGCTGGAAGCAAGCGGGGAACATCGGCATGCCAAAAGGAGCGAGCTGGGCTCGCCCCCAAGGAACGGGCCGCCCGGGTGGAGGAGAGGGGCAGGGATTCCCAAGCATCCCCCACAATGCGCAGGGTGAGCGGGAAGTTGTAGAAGGCATGGGCCAGCACAATGCCCCGAAGGGAATAGAGAAAGCGCCATTTGGGTGAATCAGCGCCCAAGAGCCACACCCGCAAATCATTCATGGCTCCGGCATTGCCAAACACCAAAATAAAGCCCAGCACCGCCAGAATGGGAGGAAGCACAAAGGGCACCGTAGACAAGGATTTGAGCAATCCCTGTCCCCAAAATCGGCGCCGGGCCAAGAGAAAAGCCCCTGGTAGGCCCAAAACCACCGATACCAGAGTGCTCAGCAGGGCCTGATGAAAGGTCACCTTCACCACGCCCCGGTAGTACTCAGAGGACAGCAGTCCTCCCAACGTTCCCAGGGACAGAGCCCCTTGGAAAGCCACCGCCACAAGGGGGGCCAAAAAGGCCACCACCCACAGCAGCAGGGGCCAAATCAAAGCCAGAGCCGGAGCTCCTTCCTGGGAGAGCCTTTTCATGGAGCGAAGGATTCAATCCAAGTTTGAATCAGAGCATCATTCTCTTCATCACTGGGAGCCCCGCCAGGAAACTCCAAAATCGAAGGACGAATGGCCACATCAAAAGAGGCTGGCAATTCCACCGTGGAATTCACCGGATTCATGATGTTGTACAGAGCCAGCATTTCCTGGGCCGCCGGTGAAAGCACAAAATCAATAAAGGCCTCCGCCTCCTCTCGATGCTCCGTGCCAGCCAGAATCCCCATGCCCTCAATCTGCGTCATGTGTCCCTGGGAAAATTCCGCCGCTAAATAACGGGTGCTCTCCTCATACTCGGCATGGTAGGCCGGACTGGTGCCGTAACTGAGCACCAAAGGGGCCTCCCCCGTGGTGAACATGGAATAGCCCTGACTCCAACCATCGGTCACCGTCAAGATGGAGGGCTGCAGGCGCTCCCAGTAGGCGGGCCATTCCTCGCCATAGGCCGCCACCGTCCAGAGCAGGAATCCCAAACCAGGAGAAGAGGTACGGGGATCCATCAGAATCAAAGAATCTTCATATTCTGGAGAGGTTAAATCTTCCAATGAGGTGGGAACGCGCACACCCGATTCGGAATCGTAGCAAATCGCAAACTGACCAAAATCATAGGGCAGCAAATGAAAGCTTTCATCCAGAATCAATTCTTGGGGCACATCCGCCAGGACCGGAGACGCATAGGGAGACAAAATCCCCGCTTCCAGCACCCGCTTGAGCATGCCATTATCCGGCCCCATCACCACATCGGCACGGGTTTCCCCGCCTTCCAGAATCAGCTGATTCAGCACCGTGACCGTATCACCAGGGGACTCAAATTCCACCTGGATGCCCGTTTCTTCAAAAAAGGCCTCAGCAATGGCTGGTCCCGGACCCCATTCCGAACTGAAGGAATCAGCACTGAACACGCGCAGCACCACATCATCCTCACTGCCCCCACTGGCAAAAACCAGCGAAGCCATCAGCATCATCAGAGACCATAAAACGAATTTTGGGAGGTTTCTCTTCATGGAACCACTCCTACACAAGAGTCGGTCCCGGGTTCATTGAGGGAGCCTCGTTCCTACGCCGGTTCGAACCGGTTCAGGTTCACGAGTATAATCTCAGGCCCAACAGGCCACCCCGGAAGCTCGCTTGAAAACCTAGAGATTCCCATCCATCGCGTCAAGCTCATCCCTCCTACTTTCCTTTTTTTTGGAGGGCACCCCGCCTCCAGCGGGGTCGGGCTTTTCGCTCCAAGTCCTCGTCAAGCCTCCTTCCTTGCGCCTGTTGGGCTCCGTCCCCTCCGCCCAGCGCCAGGGGCTCTCCTGCGGGCTTTCCTCTTCAATCCCTGCCCCAAAGAGGCGACTTTCCCCCAGAGCACCACTGGCTGTATAATCAGGTTTATGGCAATCAGAGAAAACTACGCGGCATTCATGGAAAACCTTTCCAATGCCGCCGCCCGATACCAACGCAATGTGGAAGACATCACCATCATGGCCGTTTCCAAAACTCGTAGCCAAGAGGAAGTGGTGGAGGCCCGGGAGGCTGGACTCACCCTTTTTGGGGAAAATCGCAGTGAAGAGGCCAGCGAAAAATTTGCCGATTTAGAGGCCCAAACCTATCCTCTGTACCTCATTGGTCATCTGCAAAGCAATAAGATTTCTCGCATCACCAGCCGTTATGCCGGTGTGCATTCCGTGGACTCTGTCAAGCTCGCTCGCAAACTGTCGGAACGGCGGGGAGAGGAAGACACACCGCTTGAGATTCTTCTCCAGGTGAACACATCGGGGGAAGAGAGCAAAAGTGGCTTTGCTGATGCAGGAGAATTTGCCGAAGCGGCGGCCCAAATTGCCCAATTCCCTCAACTTTCCTTGAAGGGCATCATGACCATGGCCCCCTTTGTGGACAATGAAGTGGTGGTGCGCCGGTGTTTTTCCCTGGCGCGACAGTGGGGAGAATCCATAGAATCTTTGGTGGATGGACCTCTTCAGCTCTCCATGGGTATGAGTTCCGATTATCCGTGGGCTGTTGCAGAAGGAAGCAATTTACTTCGGGTGGGAACCACCCTCTTTGGGAGACGGGATTGAGAAACCCCCTTGGACTTTTGATGCTTTTTCTCCTCTTTTTGGGCCTCGGGATGCCTTTATACTCGCAGGCCTTGCCCCCCCAGGAATCCATCGTCCCTGAGGATTATGAGTGGGATGAATTCCCGCAATGGGCCTGGGATCTTCGGCGTTTTGAAGTGGTGAGTGTGGGAACCTTTCCTCTGGCCTTCTTCCTGGGTTCTTTAGTGTATGATTTCAGTATTTTTGCCCAGAACAATTTTGATCCTGCTTACTCTTTGGGGTCCCAACGGAGTAGTCGAGACATTGCCATCATCACAGGAACCGCTGCCGGACTTTCTCTGGCTGTGGCCACCACCGACCTCATCATCACCCTTGTGAAGCGCTCCAAGGAGGACGAGAATCGTGAACAGCGAAGCCTTTCCCGTTCAGATTCCTGAGGGCGATACCATCCGAGCCGATAAATTTGTGGCCTCTTTGGGACTCTTCACGCGGAGTCAAATCTCCCGGCGTTCGGTGCGGGTAAAGGATGAAGAGGGGCAAGAATTCAAGATGTCTCGGCGTTTGCGGGATGGAGATGTGGTGGTGGTGGATTGGGATGATCCCCCCTCCTCAGACATCCTGCCAGAGGATCTTCCCCTAGAAATTCTTCATGAAGATTCTCAGTGCTGGGTGCTCAACAAGGCCCAGGGCATGGTGGTGCATCCGGCCCATGGACACCTTCATGGCACCTTGGTTCAAGGTCTCTTGTTTCAATGCAAGGAACTGGAAGAGGCCTTTGGGGGGGATAAGGTGCGTCCAGGAGTGGTGCATCGTCTGGATAAAGACACCTCAGGATTGATTGTGGCGGCCAAAAACCCACAGGCCATGGAAGCGTTGAGTGCGCAGTTCCGTGAGCGTTCGGTGGAAAAATACTATTTGGCCGTGGTGCGAGGATCCCTACCACAAGAGAAGGGAGACATTGATGCGCCCATTGGCCGCTCCCCCCATGATCGAAAAAAATTTGATGTGGGAGTGCGCAATGCCAAAACGGCTCATTCCCGTTATCAGGTTCTTGCCCGTTCAGGTCATCATGCCCTGGTGCTGGTTCGCATCCTCACAGGACGAACCCATCAGATTCGGGTGCATCTCAAAAGTCTGGGCGCTCCCATTCTTGGTGATCCCATCTATGGACGTCGGGATGAACGATTTTCTCAAGCCACACTGATGCTCCATTCCTGGCGCTTGTCCATCACCCTGCCAGGAGAGGATGGGGCTCGGCTCTTTCAAGCACCGCTTCCTCCTCGATTTCATGAGATTCTGGAAGATCTGAACATCCCGCTTACTGTCTTGGAAGAGCAACGCTGTTCTCTCTGACGGGGCGTTGTTCAAACCCCGCCGGGAGGCGGGGTTTATCTAAATTCTTGATTTAAAACCCTAGATGTGGGGTGTGAAGGTGGTGAGATCGGGATTCCAACGGCGCTCGGCACCCACGGTGGTGGGTGGACCGTGGCCAGGGAGTATGATCATGGCCTCATTCAAACTTAGTAGGTGCTCATGAAGGGATTGGAGCAGGTTTTCCCGGGCAAAACTGTTCATGGCACTGCCCACCCGGCCAGCCGATAGCATGTCTCCCGTGAAGAGATAGCAACCAATGCGATAGACACGGCTGTCGGGGGAATGCCCTTTGACTGGGAGCACTTCTACCGGAATCCCATAAAAACGGCAATGTTCCCCATGGTTCACCGGACGGGCCGGGCAGCCCATGATTTCGTTGTTTCCGCTCACCACCTGGGCATCATACACCTTGAGTAAGGTGCGCAATCCTCCAATGTGATTTTCATGGTCATGGGTGACCAGCACAGTTTTGATGTCATAGCCATGATCTTCAATGAGTTCCAACAGCCCCGTATCAAAACGGCCTGGATCCACAAGAATGGCTTCTCCCCCTTGGGCCGGGCCAATGACATAGGTGTTGCTCACACCAATGGCTGGAAAATGGGAAAGGACTCTCATGATCGAGCCTCCCCCATGAGATAGGCTTCTTCTGGATTGGAATCATCAAAGCGAATCCCTCCCACACTGGCATGGGTGAAATCCACTCGTTTAAGATTGCAGTCCTGAAAGGAGGCCTCTCGAAGATCGGCATTGATGAAACGGCTGTAGAACAAATCGGAACTGTCAAAAATGGCATTGCGAGCTTCGCATCCATTGAAATTGACGTTGATGAGGTCGGAACCTTTGAATTGGGCTCCATTGAGGCGGATTCCTGCGGCCAACACGCTCATCATGCGGCAGCCGTTCCATACCGATTGGGGTGCCCGTACATCATCCAGTTGGCACATGAGGAAACGGGTGCCTTCCAAGCGGGTCCCTTGAAAGTTGGCTCTGGTGAATCGGCAATACCGGAACTCTCTGTGGGATAAATCTTGTTCGGAAAAGTCAAATCCCGTCCAATCTTCCATTTCCAGGGCTTGCGAAGAATCCAATAGCGCTTGAATGCGTTCTTGGATATGGCGTTGAGGATGAGGATGATGGATACGGCAATAGACCGATCCACTCCAGCTGGGGCGAGAACACTCAGGATGGGTGCAAGTGGCTAATACGAACACAGTTGAAGTGGATCATAGGAGCTATGGTCAACTCTTGCAATCCATGGAAGTGGCTCCACGCGTTGATTCACCGGATCAGGGCGGCTATCATGGGCACATGCCTCGTTGTGCAAAATGCGGCGCCTCCTATGAGCCGCCCGTGTATAAAACCACGGTTTGTTCCTCCTGTGGGTGGGAATTGAAGACCTGTCGGAACTGCCGTCATTTTCAAATTGGTGCGGCCCATGACTGCCGAGAGCCGGTGAGTGAACCGGTATTAGATAAGGATAGAGCCAATTTCTGTGATTGGTTTTCTCCGGCCCAAGATGCCAGTGCCCAAACTGAAGGAGATTCCTCCTCTCAAGAGGCCGCCCGTCAGGCCTTTGCGGATTTATTTGGCGATGATTGATCACTCCATTGCTTTTCTTGATTCGGGGGTGGGAGGACTGCCCTATGCCGATTGGATGCGTCAGCGACGTCCGGATTTGCCCCTGACCTATGTGGCCGATAGTGCCTCTTTTCCCTATGGAGAACGGGAACCAGACGATGTGAAAAGGGCTGTACTTCAAACAGCTGTAAAGCTCTTTGATCAGGGAACTCCGCGCATATTGGTGCTGGCCTGCAACACGGCTTCCGTGGTGGCTCTGGAGGCCTTGAGAGCCATGGCTCCTTGCCCTGTGGTGGGCACGGTACCAGCCATCAAAAGTGCAGCCAACTTAGCAGGGGCCATTGGTGTTTTGGCCACCAGCCGTACCGTGAGTTCTTCCTACTTGGATGGATTGGTGGAAGATTTTGCCCCAGGACGCCAGGTGCATCGTGTTGCCGCAGGTGATATTGTGCGCTTTGTGGAAGAGCGTTGGCTGGATGATGGGGAAGACGGAGCCAGAGAAGTGCTGGGACCGTCTTTAGCCCAATTAAAACAAGAGGGTGTGGGTTCGGTGGTTCTGGGCTGCACCCATTTTATTCATGTCATGAACCCCATTGAAAAAGAACTTGGTTCAGGGGTGCAGGTGGTGGATTCCCGAGATGGGGTGGGACGGCGTGTCCTTGATGTGCTCAAGGAAGCCCATCAAGTGGATGAGAACGCCGAAATTGCTCCTTCTGGCTTCTGGGTCACAGGGAATGCACTGCAATCGATGCACCGCCGTTACGCACAGCTCCATGGCTTTCAATGGGAGGGCCCACTCACATGATTGGTTTGATATACAGCGGAATCAATAACATCTATCAGGTTCGCCCTGTGGATGGAGGTGATGATGTGGCGCAGAGTCAGGATGTGATCCTTCCTTATCAAGCTCCCACAGAATCGTTTTATGAATGCCGCATCAAAGGAAAAATTCTTAAAGATTCGGAACCCTCCTACAACCCATTAGCGCCGGGAGACTTGGTGGTTTTTGAACCATCGGATGAAGGTCAGGGATTGATTCATCGACGCTTGGAGCGCACCAATCGCTTTGCCCGGTGGAATCGAAAAAGAGAAAACTGGCAAACCGTAGCCGCTAACCTGGATTTGTTGGTGGCGGTGGTGGCCGCAGGGAAGCCCCCCTTCCGTCCTCGTTTTGTGGACCGCGTGCTCATTGCTGCAGCCCAGGGTGGAGTAAAAGCGGCCGTTTTGGTGAACAAGATTGACCAGGGGCTCCCTGAATGGGGCGAATCCCGAATCAGCGCTTGGGAAGAATTGGACATCCCGGTGTACCGCAGTTCGGCCCATACCGGAGAAGGCATGGAGGAAATCCGTGCCCTGACGGCCGGGAAAACGGTGGCATTGTTTGGCCCTTCTGGAGTGGGGAAATCCTCTGTACTCAATCGCCTGCTTCCCCATATTGAACTGGCCACAGGCGGACTGTCTGAAAAGTATGATCGGGGACGGCATGTCACCAATTTTGGACGATTGTTGGATGCACCATGGGGAGCTCGATTGGTGGATACCCCAGGTGTGCGGGAAATCCTGGTTCGAGGAATGAGTTCTGCGGATTTGATTCATTGGTTCCCAGAATTTTCTGGTTTGGATGAGGAATGTTCCTATTCTCCCTGTTCTCATCGCCATGAACCGGATTGTGCCGTTCAGGATGCCGTGGATGATGGTCGGATTCATCCTGATCGTTTTGAGAATTATCTGCGCATTCGAGATGAGCTTGAGGAGGATGAGCGGTGGTAAAGAGGGTGTTTACCCCATTCTATTCAAGGAGTAGGATGAGGGCATGTTTCCTATGAGACGATTGTTCATCAGTTTTTTGACTCTTGCATTCATTGTGACTTCCCTGACCTCCTGTTTTGATTTTCAAACAGAAATCCGGTTGAAACGGAATGGAAGTGTCACAGCCCAACTCCGTTATACCTTGACTGAGGAGGCTGCTCAGTTTGGCCGAGGGTTTGGTGCAGATGAACCATGGATGCTTCCTTTGACAGAAAAAGACTTTCTTCAGCAATCCATCCAGGTTCCAGGGACTCGTGTGGAAAAATACCGCGTCATTCAGGGGGAGGATGGTTCTGAAACCATTCAAATCCGACTTGAGGCGGATTCCATTGAATCTCTTGGACAATTTTTGGGAATGGATATGGTTTACGATGCTCAGGAAAAAACCTTTGAACTTCTTTTGAATGATTCAGAAGAGGGAAATCCAGCTTCCGTGGAAGAAGAATGGATGGAAACCCTTGTGCGAGACATTCAAATTGGTTTTCGTTTTCGTCCCCCCTCAGCACCGGTCTCTGTGAATGGAGGAACTCTTGATGGTCCATGGGCCGAATTGAATTTCACCATTGGAGACCTTTTGGATGAGTCCGTTTCGGAGTCTTGGGTTGTAAGCTGGTAGTTTTTCATGCGTCATACAAGTGCTCGAATCTGGGATCAAACACTCAAAGCCCTGTTTGATGAAGTGGATGATTGGCTTGAGAATGCCTATGGGAAGTCCTATTCTCTCCATCCCAATCGTCCCCATCGGGGAACCACAGCAAATAAGGAAATGGATGGCCTTTTCAATGTCGGCGCAGATTTTAGCGCTGGCTATGGCAGTCAATTGGGACGAGGCTATGTGGTGCAGGTGCGCATGTCCACTCTTGATCATATTCCTCCAGAGGTGAGGACTCAGATTGAGGCCGATGTGGAAACTCTTGTTCAAGAGAAACTTCCGGTGTTTTTTCCTGGTAGAAAATTGCATCTAGAGCGAGATGGCCGGTTGTTAAAAATCATAGGGGATTTGAGTCTTGGATCGGCGATTAAAGAATGAAGGATTACTATAAAAAATTAGGAAGAATGATTATTTCTTTTTTGGGAAGGATTTGAACCTAGTTGCAGAATTTTTGTCGAAAGGCCTATAATTCCGATAAGATTCTCGTAACTTTCCGTTTTCGGGAGGGAGGGGGCTCATGCCTGATCGCGTTGCAATGCTGATCAAAGTTTTTCGCGTGGAGCTTGAGGAAACCGAAAACGATGTTATGGCACTTCTTGACTACACCTCTCGCCGTTTCGATGATGAAGAAATCACCCCCTACGTTTGGAAAGAAAATACAGCGTTATTACGTCGGGAGCTGGCCTGTGTGAAATCACTGGAAGGTGATGTGACTGCTTGGGCACCACCACCTGGGGTGGACGGGCCAGCAGCCCTGGATCTTTTACGTCAACATCTAGAAGAATTGTCCCGAGATCGTGGATATCCCGAACTGGTTCTTCTTGTGATTAGCCGCATCGCCGGAAAAATACACCGGTACCTGGAATAAGGATTGAATATGGACGTTCAACTGAAAGAGCTTATCGATCGGATTAAGAACGATGGCGTGAAAAACGCTGAGGACGAGGCTGCCCGCATCCTGGCGGATGCGGAAGCAAAAGCCGCAGCGCTGATGAAAAAGGCGGAAGAGGAAGCAGAGGCCCTTCGCGCTTCCGCAAAAGCCGATGCTGAAAAGGCAGAGCGAAGCGGGAAAGAAGCCCTGCGTCAGGCAGGCCGAGATTTGCTTTTGAGTCTCCGAGCTGAAATCGAGCGCCTTTTTACCAATGTTCTTATGGAAAAAACAGGTGAAACCCTGGATGGTGCTCTCATGGCAGAAGCGGTGCAATCCGCTGTGAAAGCTCTGGCAGAGCTGGATTCTCAGGAAGCCACTCTCCTGCTTCCAGAAGACAAAGCCACAGCCTTGGAATCTCAGATTCGTGGGGCCCTCAGTGCTCAGTTTAGTAAAGGAATGGATGTGAAGCCCATCAAAGGGCTGGATGCAGGATTCCGAATCAGCACAAAAGATGGTTCGGTTTTCTATGATTTCTCGGACCGGGAAATTGCCATGCTGCTGGCACGCTTCCTTAACCCTCAGCTGGCTAAACTCTTAGCTGAGTAGGGGGCAGGGCTTTGGCTGCTCAATATTACATTGTTGCATCTCTTCCTATGCTCATTGGTCCTCAACAGACCTCTCCCATGAGTTATGAGGATTTTCTGGATGCCGCAAGACCTTTTTTGACAGAGGATGAGAACCAATCACTCCTTGCAACTCGGTTAGAACCATCCGTGAATGCTCCAGAAGGGCTTGTCGCGCGTTTCTCACAGTGGGAAATGAGCTTGCGCAACGATTTGGTGCGTTTACGGGCAGCACAAGCCGGGCTTGTGGGGAGCTCCATGCTTCGAGACGGGGAACCCGTTTTGGGAACCCTGGAGATTGCCCAAGAGGCCATGGCGGCAACATCGCCCTTAGAAGCAGAGTTGATTTTGGATAAAGAGCGGTGGAAGTTCATTGATGAACTTCAAACACCACATCACTTCAATATGGAATTTTTACGTGGTTACAGCTTGAAACTGCAAATCCTTGAACGGCATGCCCATTTTCAAGAGGATGTGGGATTTGCTGCATACCGCGATCTTTATGCCCGGGTGCTTGGCGCTGCGGGCACCGCAGTCCCGATGGGGGGAATGAACGGATGAACACGAGCGGAACAGTCATTGGCATCAACGGAAACATGGTGTCCGTCCGCGTCGACGGCAATGTCATCATGAATGAGGTGGGCTATGTCCTCACCGGAGGAAAGCGTCTCAAATCTGAGGTGATTCGAATCCGGGGTGACGTGGCTCAGATGCAGGTTTTTGAAATCACAAAAGGTGTTGGAATTGGAGATTCTGTTGAATTCTCTGGTGAAATGCTGGCTGTCGAACTGGGACCAGGACTCCTGGGTCAGGTGTATGATGGACTGCAGAACCCCTTGCCAGAACTCGCAGAGCAGGCCGGTTTTTTCCTGGAGCGGGGGGTGTATTTGGATGCCCTTGACCGGGAAAACCGTTGGGAATTCACACCTGTGGCCGCTGTGGGCGATGTCCTGGAGCCCGGAGACTGTTTTGGAACAGTCCCAGAAGGACCCTTCACCCATAAAATCATGGTTCCTTTTGCCCATCGCGAAGCGGTGACGGTCACAAAAATTGCTGGGCAAGGAAGCTATGGCATAGATGAGGTTGTGTTGGAAGGAAACACTCCTCGTGGAGGTCAGGTTCAACTCACCATGCGGTTTGAATGGCCAGTGAAGCGTCCCATCTCCCTTTTTGATGAACGACTTAAACCCACAGAACCCATGGTTTCCAAAGTCCGTTTGATGGACACCTTTTTCCCTGTGGCAAAAGGGGGCACCTACTGCATCCCTGGTCCCTTTGGTGCAGGAAAAACCGTTCTTCAACAAATCACCAGCCGTCATGCAGAAGTCGATGTGGTGATCATTGCCGCCTGTGGAGAACGAGCCGGTGAGGTTGTCGAAACGCTCAAAGAATTCCCGGAATTGATGGATCCCAAAACAGGACGTTCTCTCATGGAACGAACCATCATCATCTGCAACACCTCATCCATGCCAGTGGCCTCTCGGGAAGCCTCGGTGTACACCGCTGTGACTCTGGGAGAGTACTACCGACAAATGGGCCTCGATGTTCTTCTTTTGGCAGACTCCACAAGTCGTTGGGCTCAGGCTATGCGGGAAATGTCGGGACGATTGGAAGAAATCCCTGGTGAAGAAGCTTTCCCCGCCTATCTGGAGTCTTCCATTGCCGCATTCTATGAACGTGCTGGTATTGTTCGACTCAAGAGTGGGGAAACCGGTTCCGTTACCATTGGTGGTACTGTTTCTCCTGCTGGTGGTAACTTTGAAGAACCCGTAACCCAGGCCACTTTGAAAGTGGTGGGGGCCTTCCACGGTTTGTCGCGTGAACGATCCGATGCGCGAAAATATCCCGCCATTCATCCCACTGATTCCTGGAGTAAATACTCCGGTATTATGCCTCCTCATCATGTGGATTATGCCCATGGGATTCTCTCCCGTTCTGGGGAAATCGACGCCATGATGAAGGTTGTGGGAGAAGAGGGAACCAGTTTGAAAGACTATTTGGTCTATCAAAAGGGTGAGTTCCTTGATGCGGTGTATTTCCAGCAAAACTCCTTTGATCCGGTCGATGCAGCCGTCACTCCCGATCGTCAAATTTCTGTTTTTGCTCTGATTCTCCACATTCTGGCAGCAGAACTGGACTTGGCGGACAAAGATGAGGCACGTCGTTGGTTCTATCAGCTGCGTCAGAAGTTCCTTGACTACAACGGTGCAGAATGGCACAGCGATGATTTCAATCGTCTCGAGAAAGAAATTCGCGAGATGGTTCTCTCCAAAACTGTTGGAAGCGATCCCGCCGCTGCCAGCATCCTCGAGGAGCTGAAGTAATGAACAAGGTATACAGCAAGATTGAATCCATCGCCGGTAATGTCATCACCGTCAAAGCTGATGGGGTTCGTTATGGTGATCTGGCCCAAATCTCGGCCTCTTTTGGAACCTCTTTGGCGGAAGTCATCAAACTGGATGAAGATATTGTTTCCCTTCAGGTCTTTGCTGGGGCACGGGGTGTTTCCACAGGCGATGAGGTGCGGTTTTTAGGAAAGTCCATGCAGGTGGCCTTCTCGGAAGATTTGATGGGGCGTGTTTTTAATGGCTCTGGAGAACCACGAGATAAGGGACCAGCGCTCAAAGACAACATGATTCCCATTGGTGGACCATCCTTTAATCCGGCTCGCCGTATTATTCCCCGGAACATGGTTCGGACCGGTATCCCCATGATTGACCTTTTTAACACCCTGGTGGAGAGTCAGAAACTTCCCATTTTCTCCATCTCTGGAGAGCCCTACAACGAACTGTTGGCCCGTATTGCTCTTCAGGCAGAGGTGGATCTCATCATCTTGGGTGGCATGGGGCTCAAGCATGACGATTACCTCTATTTCCGAGACACCTTGGAAGAGGGGGGAGCTCTTGGTCGATCCATCCTGTTCATTCACACGGCAGCAGATCCTGTGGTGGAAGGCTTGATGGTTCCGGATATTTCCTTGGCTGTGGCTGAAAAGTTTGCTTTGGAAGGAAAGAAAGTTTTGGTTCTGTTGACTGACATGACCAACTTTGCGGATGCTATGAAGGAAATTGCCATCACCCAGGAACAGGTTCCTTCCAACCGTGGGTATCCCGGTGACTTGTATTCCCAATTGGCCAGCCGCTATGAAAAAGCGGTGGATATTGAAGGAGCAGGGTCCATCACCGTTTTGGCGGTAACCACCATGCCTGGTGATGATGTGACCCATCCCGTTCCAGATAATACCGGGTACATCACCGAGGGGCAGTATTATCTGCGTGGTGGGCGAATTGAACCCTTTGGTTCCTTGAGTCGCTTGAAACAGCAGGTGAATGACCGAACCCGGGAAGATCACAGGCCTCTGATGGACGGCATGATTAAAATCTATTCCGCCTATAAAGATGCGCTCGAGAAACAGTCCATGGGTTTCCAGATGACGGATTGGGATCTGAAGTTGCTGAAGTATGGGGCACTTTTTGAACAGGAAATGATGGATTTGTCGGTCAATGTTCCCTTGGAAAAAGCCTTGGATAATGGGTGGAAAATCTTGGCATCCTGTTTCGAAAAAGAAGAAACAGGACTCCGATCAAGTTTGATTGAAAAGTTCTGGCCCATAGAAGTTTAGGAGAGGCGAGGGCATGGCAAAGATTAAGCTCACAAAGAATGAGCTGAAAAAACAAAAAGACGCCCTCAAGATGTTCTCACGCTATCTCCCTACCTTGCAGTTGAAAAAACAGCAACTGCAAGCGGAAATCCGCAAGGTCGAGGAGAGAGAGGCGGCCGTCCGATCCCAAAAGGAATCCTTGGAAGAGGACTTTCGAAAGTGGATTGCGGTTTTTGGTGAGGATGTGGGCCTTGATGAAACCCTTTTGGTTCTTGAGGCCACGGATGTGGGACGGGGCAACATCGCCGGTGTGGATATTCCCATTTTTCAAGGTGCTTCGTTTCAGCCTGTTTCCTATGACCTCTGGGCCAAGCCTCTGTGGGTGGACAAGGCTGTTGTTGAACTCCAGCGTCTGATGCTTCTTGACTTGGAACTGCGTGTTCTTGAGGAGCAAAGACGTTTGCTTGCGGTGGAACTGCGCACCACAACCCAACGGGTGAATCTGTTTGAAAAGGTGAAAATCCCGGAGACACGGGGAAACATCAAGAAAATCAGCATTTATCTGGGAGATCAGCAAACCGCCGCTGTGGTGCGGGGAAAAATCTCCAAGCGGGGCTTGGAAAGGGCTGCATCATGATTGTTCCAATGAAAAAAGCCGATGTGGTTGTGGCCTCTCCTCACTGGAGGGCCGCGTTGAAAACCCTTCGGAAAGCCGGGGTTTTGCATCTTTCTCGGGTTCCTGCAGGACAGGGAGAAGCCGTTCAACAGCTTCAGGGGGAGCGTGCACAGATTCAGCAAGCGCTGAATTCCCTTGATTCGTCCATCAAAAGTTCTCCCAAGAGTCCAGCTCTGGATGAGGCGGGGCTCAAAGAGGGTGTTCAGCAAATTCTTGAGGCCAGTGAGCGCAAGAGTGCTCTTCTTCAAAGAATCGCCGATCTTGAACTGCAGCGTTCCACCATGGAGCCCTTTGGGGATTTTGAGCCTGCAGATCTTGAGATTCTCAAAAGCAAGGATATTGATTTGTGCCTTGTGGAAGGGAATGAAGGGCTTGGCCTATCACTTGAGAAGGCCGGAGCTTCTGTTTTTGTGATTTCACGATCAAAAAAGCAGCGGATCTTTGCGGCTGTTTTCCAAGGGGAGGCTCCCTCCTCTGTTCGGGAAATGGCCATTGCGTTTCCTGAGTATGGCATGGTGGAACTGGATTCTCTCTTGGAGGATTCTCAACAAAAGCTCCAGAAAGTCACCGATGATTTAGCTCTTCATGCCGCAAAGCGAAAGGACTACGAAGCCCTTGAAACTCTTTTGAATCAGCGGATTGAGATGGAATCCTTAGTCTCTGAAGGGGAGGATGGGGAGTCTCTCAGCTGGATCAGCGGATTCATTCCTGAGGACGGACTTTCGTCACTCAAAGCCCTTGCCTCAGAGCAAGGCTGGGGGCTTCTTCTTCGTGATCCATCGGAAGAGGATCTGCCTCCAACGTTGGTTCGAAATACGAAAGGGATACGCATCATTGCTCCTGTTTTTGAATTCCTGGGAACTGTTCCAGGATACCGAGAATATGATATCAGCCCCTATTTCTTGGCCTATTTTTCCGTATTTTTTGCCATGATCATTGGAGATGGGGGCTATGGTGTTCTCTTCTTGATGGGTGCATTGGCACTGGCGTTTATGAGCCGAAAAAAAGGTTTGGCTGATGCGGTGAAACTGCTCTTTTTGCTCAGCCTTTCCACCGTAGCCTGGGGAGCCGTGACGGGGAATTGGTTTGGTTCCAAAGCCTTGGCGGCTTGGGAGCCTCTCAAACTTTTAACCGTTCCGGCTTTGGCCACCTACCCAGAGTTGTTCCCTCAGGTTCAAACCAATCCACAAGATACGGTGATGTGGCTGTGCTTCCTCTTGGGGCTTTCTCAGCTCACATTGGCCAATCTGATGAATTTCCTACGGGACTTTCCCTCACTTCGGGCTCTGTCCCATCTTGGGTGGGGTAGTTTAGTGGGGGGATTGTACTTCTTGGTGCTCAACCTTGTTCTCGGTTCCACTCTGCCGCAATTTGCCATTTGGGCCATGGTGGGAGGATTTGCCTTTGTGCTTCTCTTTGGAGAGCAGGGACCAGGCATCCCCTTTATGACCGGACTGGGAAAGGGACTCGGAGGAGCCTTCACCACGTTCTTGGATTCCATCAGTGGATTTTCCAACATCATTTCTTACATTCGACTTTTTGCTGTGGGCATGTCGTCCTTTTACATCGCATCAAGTTTTAACAATCTTGCGGCACCCATGCTTGACGGGTGGCTGTTCCCAGCGGGCATTCTTGTGGTGCTCATCGGTCATGGACTGAATCTGGTGATGGCCTTGCTCTCAGTGGTGGTGCATGGCATTCGTCTCAATATGCTCGAATTCTCTGGCCAGCTCGGAATGGAATGGTCGGGAATGGAATACGACCCCTTCAGGGTCCGGATATCGGAAGAGAATACGTATCAAGGAGTTCCTTCATGAACATCGGATTAATTGGTCCTGCAGCGGCCCTCGGACTTGCCGCCATCGGTTCAGCTCTCGGTACCGGCGCCGCCGGTCAGGCCTCTATGGGTGCTTGGAAAAAGTGCTTTGCATCCAATAAGCCAGCCCCCTTTATGCTGGTTGCCTTTACTGGAGCCCCTCTCACACAAACCATCTACGGTTTTTTGTTGATGCTTTTCATCAATGGAAGTGATAAAGATCCTTTGACCTTGCTGAGCGCCGGAGTCTTTGGTGGTTTGGCCATGGGTTTTTCTGCTTTGATGCAGGGGAAAGCTGCCGCTGGCGCTGCTGATGCACTTGCTGACACCGGAAAGGGAACGGCCAACTACCTCATGGTCATTGGTATTGTTGAGACCGTGGCACTGTTTGTGATGGTCTTCTTGTTGTTGATGCTCTAGGGAACGAATCCGGACCCGGACAGCATGTGAAAATTTCCCAGGCCGCCCCTTCGGGCGGCCTGTATTTTTTTGTATAATGATAAGGAAAGAGAACGGGAGAGGTATGTGGCTAAGAAATATTGGCTCTGTGGATTCCTAATGCTTGCCGTGTTTCTATCTCTTGATGCTCAAGAACGCCCGCCCTGGGTGATTCTTGAACAAGGGAAGGTGGCTTTTGATGAATCCAATCTGTCCCAGGCTCAACAACTCTTCTTTGAAGCCACCCAGAAAAACCAAGAATACCCTGAGGCGGAATTTTGGCTGGGACAGGTCTATGAGGCGCAAGGTCAGCCCGAACTTGCAGAAGAACAGTACCGGCGGGCGCTGTCCTATGCCTCCTTACTGGTGATTCGCAACCAATCCATTCAAATCCAGTATGCCTTAGCCCAATTGCTCTTGAATCGGGGTGCTCCCCGGCGGGAGGAAGCCCGCGCTCTTCTTTCGGGAATTGCCAATCAGGAAGGAGCCTCAGACCCGGAACAACTCAAACGGGAGCATCTCTATGTGGACCGCTTGTTGGCTGGTGGGTTGGATGAGCTGTTGTATCTGTATCGTGATGAATTGACCTATTCATTGCAGGCCCGTCGAGTTCTTGGGGAAATGGCCTGGGAAGATGGGCAATACAGAACGGCACTAGTGCATTCCATGCGCAGTGTGCTTTCCATACTTTCCACTCTTTCACAAAGACGACGGGAGGTGGATCCTCATTGGCGATTTGATATCGATCCCCTGGAAGATCCCCTCCGGCCCGATAAAGATGTTCGATACCCACTTTATGCCGACGGCGTTGCCGAGTTGTTGGCTTGGGTCAATCAACAAGATTTGACGGCAACACAATGGCTTGAGACCGAAGGTTTTTGGTCACAAGTCTACCTTCTTGCTTCTGCACTTTTTGCCGGAGGTCATGGGGATGCGGCCCAAGCCTGTTGGGAAGTTCTTGTGGTTTCTGGTTCATTAGAAGGGGATCGATCCCCCCGAAACGGTAGCGGACGTTGGGGGCGCCTGGCTGTGAAGCAGCTTGAAAACCCCTTCATTTCAGTTGGAACTCTCGCTCCTTAGTTGCGAAAGAAATAGGACAAGCATGGCAAAGATCATCATCAAAGGTGCTCGTGAGCACAACCTTAAAAATATTGACCTGGAACTCCCTCGGGATCGTCTCATTGTTGTCTCAGGACTCTCTGGGTCCGGAAAATCGTCCTTAGCCTTTGATACCGTTTTTGCCGAGGGGCAACGACGATATGTGGAATCCCTTTCAGCTTATGCCCGCCAATTCCTGGGGCGCATGGATAAACCAGATGTGGATTATCTTGAGGGCTTGTCTCCCGCCATTTCCATCGAGCAAAAAACCACCAGTAAGAATCCCCGCTCCACGGTGGGAACCATCACAGAAATCTATGATTATCTTCGACTTCTCTATGCCCGAATTGGTCGTCCTGTCTGTCCCAATGACGGAACGCCCATTCGAGAGCAGAGTGTGGATCAAATTCTGGATACGGTGCTCTCTTTTCCAGAAGGAAGCCGGCTCATGGTTCTCTCCCCCCTTGTTCGGGGGAAGAAAGGCGAGCATAAAAAGTATCTGGAGGATGCGAAAAAAGCCGGGTTCCTCCGGGTTCGAGTGGATGGGGAAGTGCATTCTCTTGATGATGAAATTGTGCTGGATAAACAACGGAAGCATGATCTTTCCGTCGTTGTGGATCGCATCAAACTCAATCCAGAAAGTCATAAACGGCTGGCTGAATCTGTTGAAACAGCCCTTGAAGTTTCCGATGGGAAAATGAAGGTGCTGCGGATTCTTGAGGGAGGGGAGGAAGAAGAGCATTTCTTCTCAGAAAAAAATTCCTGTCCAGAATGTGGCTTTAGCCTTCCGGAGTTGCAGCCTCGTCTTTTCAGTTTCAATAGTCCCTTTGGGGCCTGTCCCTCTTGTGATGGTCTGGGAATGACGCAGGAATTTGATCGGGAACTCATACTTCCCGATTTGTCTCTCTCCTTCAATGAGCGGGGTTTGGCTCCCTATAATCCTGAGGCGGCTTGGCATCGCAGTTGGTTTGAAGGATTTGCAAAAGCCTATGGCTACAGTCTGGATCAACCCTTTTCTGAGTGGTCGGAGGAGGATTTAAACGACCTCTTCGAGGGCACGGATGAGGCCATCGATGTCACCTATGTGAATCGAAAAGGCACGGGCAAATTTGAATACACCTCCCAGTTCAAGGGGATTTTTGCCGATCTCAAACGTCGATATAAAGAGTCCTCTTCTTCAGGGGTACGGGATTGGCTGGAAGGCTACATGACCCGGAGGCACTGTCATGAGTGCCAGGGGAAGCGGCTCAGGCGAGAGGCCCTCAGTGTCTATGTGGATGATAAAAGCATCATTGAAGTCACCTCTATGCCTGTTCATGTAGCCCGAGCCTTCTTTGATGATGTGAAGCTGGGGGAAACCGATCAGCACATTGCCGATCAAATCCTCAAAGAAATTCGGGACCGACTCCGCTTCCTGCAAAGTGTGGGATTGGGATATCTCACCTTGGATCGGGAGTCGGCCACTCTTTCAGGGGGAGAGGCCCAACGCATTCGCCTGGCCACGCAAATTGGATCGTCTTTGGTTGGGGTTCTCTACATCTTGGATGAACCCACCATAGGTCTCCATCAACGGGATAACCAAAAGCTTATAGATACTCTCACCCATTTGAGAGATTTGGGAAACACCCTGATTGTAGTGGAGCATGATGAGCAAACCATTCGCACAGCAGATCATATTGTGGATATGGGACCTGGAGCCGGGGTGCACGGTGGGCATGTGGTATCCCAGGGATCACTCCAAGCCATCCTTTCCGATCCAAACAGTCCCACAGGCCGATTCCTCAGTGGTGCCGAAACCATTGATGTGCCTGAGGAACGAAGAGCGGGAAATGGAAAGTTTCTGCAGGTGAAAGGAGCTCGGGAACACAATCTGAAAAACATTTCAGTGGAGATTCCATTGGGGACCTTTGTCACCATCACCGGTGTTTCTGGATCTGGTAAGTCCACTCTCCTCTCTGATGTGATTCATCCAGTGCTTTCGAATGCCGTTGGCCGGACCAAGCTTCCTACGGCAGATTATGAAAGCATCACCGGTACCGACTTTTTGGATAAGGTGATTAGCATTGATCAGAGCCCCATTGGCCGAACTCCACGCTCCAATCCGGCCACCTATGTGGGACTGTTTACTCCTGTTCGAGAACTTTTTGCCTCTCTTCCTGAGGCCAAGGCCAGAGGATACAAGCCAGGACGATTCAGCTTCAATGTGAAAGGTGGACGCTGCGAGGCCTGTGAGGGAGCAGGTACCAAAAAAATTGAAATGCATTTTCTTCCGGATGTTTATGTCACGTGTGATGTCTGCAAGGGCAAGCGGTTCAATCGTGAAACGCTTGAGGTGCGTTACAAAGGGAAAAACATTCATGAGGTTTTAGAAATGACCGCAGAGGAGGCTCTGGAGTTCTTTCAAGCTGTTCCTTCCATTCGAAACCGCTTGGTGACCTTGAATGCTGTGGGATTAGGTTATGTCAAATTAGGACAATCCGCTCTCACTCTTTCCGGAGGAGAGGCCCAACGGGTGAAACTGTCCCTTGAACTCTCCAAAAGGAGCACAGGAAACACTTTTTACATCGTGGATGAACCCACCACAGGGTTGCATTTTGCCGATGTGAAGAAACTCCTTGAAGTTCTTCAAACACTTGTAGATCGGGGAAATACCATCTGCATGATTGAGCATAATCTGGATGTGATTAAGCAAGCTGACCACATCATTGACTTGGGACCAGAAGGTGGTGATGGCGGTGGAACCGTTGTGGCTGTTGGAACACCAGAGGAGGTGGCCCAAGTTCCTCAATCTTATACTGGACATTATTTGAAGGACGTCCTCTGAACGCACGTTGCTTTGTAAAATCCCCCCTTCTCCTGGGAGTTGCTTGGATACTCCTTTTTCCCTTGAGTGGGGGAAATCTTTGGGGGCAGGATTCTTCCGAGGAAAATCCTCCGTCCGTATCAATCGAATCCTCTGTTGAGAATTCTGGAACGGAAGATTCCTTGGAGAATGATTCTTCCCCTGAGACGCAGGGGAAGGGGGATTTACTCTCTGGGCTCAATCAAGGATTGGAAGAGGAGAGTCTTCTTCGGGATATTCAAACCTCTTCCCAAGAGCAACTCATGGCTTGGTGTCAAACTCTAGGTTTGAACAGCACAGGAAGTGTCGAGTCCCTGCAGTCGCGACTCTATTCTTTTTATGGTCTAAGCGATGTGCAAAATCCTTCTGCTGGTCATTCTGAAAATGGCTCTCGCATTCTCATTGAAACAGCACAACGCAGTGAATATTTTGTGGTGACTCTAGGAGATGGATCTCAAGAGTCTGTTGTTCGTCTCACAGGGGAAGTTCTTCTCACCGTGGAGGAGCCACAAAAAAAGCGAACCCATACCGTGCATGCCGATGAGGTGATTTTTAACCAAGAAGGACGTACCATCACTGCTCTTGGAAATATTCGCTATCTTGTTGATAACAATGGGAATGAGGAAGAGTTTACTGGTGATAGTCTGACCTTTGAAGTTCGGGATTGGTCTGGGGTTATCTTCCAAGGATCTGTGGCTCGAACTCAAACCATTGAAGAAGAAACGGTTGATTTCTTCTTCCGTGGAGACTCCATTCGTCGAGCAGCTGGAAACATTCTGATCTTGGATGATGGCGTGATTTCCAGCGATGGGGCAGCCGATCCAGATTATTCTCTCCGTGCCAAAAAAATCTGGATTACTGGTCCTGGGCAGTGGGGAATTTTTAGTGCCACCCTCTATGTTGGGCATGTTCCGGTTTTGTACCTGCCCTTTTATTGGAAATCTGGAAATGATCTTTTGTTCAATCCCGTGATTGGTAATCGCACCAGAGAAGGGTATTACATTCAAACCACCACCTACCTTTGGGGGCAAAAACCTCCAGATGATGGTTTTTCAATCCTGGGATTTGGGGATAGCGGATCAGGGGGATATGACCTGGAGCGTGAGGGGCTTTTCCTCATTAAAAAACCTCAAGCAGAGGGGGGTGAAGGAGAATCCGGAGAGGGGAAAACCGCAAAATCCAAAGAAGGTTATCTCAAATACATGCTGGATTATTACACCTCACTTGGTGGTATGACAGGATTCTCTGGCTCCTTCCCTAAGTTGGGAGCCAGTGGGGCACTCACCTTTGATGCCACCATTGGTGTGAGCCGCAGCATTTCCCCTGAGGGCAGTGTCTATTTTCCGAGCTCAGGAGAACGACCCCAGGTTCATTGGAACTCAAGTTATCTTGGGCCGCTAAAGATTCCCTTTCGGTGGGGAACAAAGGTGGACTTTGCTTGGGATAAATGGTCAATCTATGCCGATTGGTATTCTGATCCTTACTATCTCGAGGATTTTGGTGATCGAGCAGAAAATTTTGATTGGTTGAGTTTTCTACTTGGGGAAGAAGGAACGGATGTGGATACTCCAGATCTCATCACAGAGATGCGATGGGAAGTCAAAGGATCCCACCGTTTTGACACCCCGAAGGCTTCTCCTTGGCTCTCCAGTGTTTCTCTGGATTCTTTGCGGGCTTCCCTGACCTGGAGAAACAAAGCCAATCAAGATATTGCCAATTCCGCATCACCAGATCGATTCGTGGATCCTGCACGAAATTTTTACTATCCCAATCAACTGGTTCTTCCCGATGTCTCTTTCTCACTCAGTGGTTCCACACCGGCCTGGAAAGTTTTTGCAGGAGGGAACAAAAACGATGAGGAGGTTGAGGAGGAATCAGCAGATCAAAATGCAGAAAACCTTGCTGAGGACCAACAAGAGGCGGTTCGAGAAGAACCGGCCGAAGATCCCCTCAAGTCCGGGCCGCAAATCCCCAGTTATCGTGGTTCTTATTCCGTGTCCTCTCCGTCCGCATTGGTGAATGGAACCCTCAATTATGGCTTAAAAACACAGCTTTATATTGAAGGGCAGTCTCAAAGTGATTCTTGGGATGCTCCATCGGATATTGATTTTGCCTTTGATTCTGCCCGCATCAACACCACCCAACGAGGGGATTTACGCTATTCCCTGGATTTTTTCCAAGGAATCACTGGATTCAGTGGAACTTCCAATCTTTCTGGGTTTTACCAAGTTCATCGTGACCTTTTTGGCTCGGGAGCAGAGGTGACGGATTCTGTACAACTGGAGGATTTACGGTATTCCAAGATGCTTTGGGATCATCGCATCACCTTTCATGTGAAGCCTTTTGTTTTCATGGATGATTGGAAGGAATCTTCTTTAAAGTATGATTTTGACGCCAACCTTTATTCCCTCCGTTTTGCTGAAGGCGCCACAGTGGTTGATCCTGAGTATGAGCATCATTGGATTCAAGGAGAAGAGGATATCCGAAAAAATGAGGCCTCGGCATTCGTCAAGTGGACGCCTTCCATCTTTTCCTTGTCAGCGAATGTTGCAGGCGATTTGCCTCCTTTGGATGAGCGGTTCTCATTCCGGGGAACTGCCGGGTTGAATGTTGCTGGTTTTCGGGTTGATTTGAGTCAGCAAACAGAATTCAAAGAACAAGAATGGACGTACCAGCCGCTCATTGGGACAGCGAGTTGGAAGGGTTGGGATGGAGAGGCCTCCTTTTCACAGTCCGCACGGTATGATGTGGAGAACAATCGGATTTCCACCGCGGAGACACGCGTTACATTTTGGGGTTTTGAAACCACATTTAAGGCCGGCTATGCCGATACCTATCGTTGGGATGGAGCCTCGTATTCCTGGTTAACCCAAGAGAAATCCTTTGTTCCCATGGATTTGCGTTTTGGGTTCAAGCGGAAGTGGGAGCCTAAACCTTTTTGGCGGAATCGGGTCCGTTTTAGCACCGAATTGGATACGGGTTGGGACATCAACTTGCGCCAGCCCACAAAAAATGAGTTGGGTTTTAAGTGGACACAAACGCTTCATATCTATAAATTCCTGGACCTGTCCCTTTCCTTTCGTGCCGCAAATAAAAGTATGTACCTGTATTTTCCCTGGTGGCGTGAGCAGTTGGGGATCTCCCAAGCCCCTGGATTTTTTGAGGACTTAATCAAGTCCTTCAATGTGTTTGATACCCAGAGTCGACTGGATTCTCAGTTCAACATGGATCGTGTGGAAGTCAAATTGGTGCATCATCTGAGGAGTTGGGATTTGACGGTTGAGTACAAGGGGTGGCCAGCGATTGATTCGGATGTGAACAACTACCGATGGCGTTCAGAACTCAGTCTTTTTGTGAAATGGAATCCCCTCCCCATATTCAATCAACGTACAGAGTATAAGAATGATCAATGGACTGTGGATTCCTTTAAGTAAGGATGTGATTCTTGACCTTGGGCAAGTGCCCTCGTTACACTAAAGCCCGGAAACGAAAGAGGAGCCTTTGAGCGCCAGCTTAACGATCGTATTCGACAATCCAGAACTCTTAGGGGCTGTTTGCGGCCCGAATGACCGTAATCTTGATGAGATTAGCCTCTTGCTTGATGCCCCAGTCCGGACACGGGGGAATGTTGTGTCTTTTGATCCTCCGGATGAAGAGAGTCGACTCTTGTTCCGGACGCTGATGGATCGACTCTCTGATGCCGCATCATCCGGAGAGAGTGTGAATGGTCATCGCATTCGGAGTGAACTCACGGCCCTGGAAACGGGAGATGATGCCGATGTTCAGGCCTTCCGTGACAGTGTCATTGCGGTTCCTGGAGGAACACGAAAAGTCTTTCCTCGGAGCCGTCAGCAAGCCACATACATCCGGCAAATGTCTGCTCTTGATCTTGTTTTTAGCATTGGTCCAGCAGGAACGGGAAAAACCTACTTAGCTGTGGCCCATGCTCTGATGGAATTGCTCTCCCGAAAGAAGCGGAAAATTGTGTTGACCCGACCAGTGGTGGAAACCGGGGAAAGTCTGGGATTCCTCCCCGGTGATTTAACCCAAAAACTCGCACCCTACCTTCGCCCTCTCTATGATGCGATGGAAGACTTATCCGATCCGGATCTTCTTCAGCGCCTCCGAGACAATGGACAGCTGGAAGTGGCCCCACTGGCCTACATGCGAGGGCGGAGTCTGAAAAACTGTTATATTGTGCTTGATGAAGCGCAAAACACCACGGTGGAGCAAATGAAGATGTTCTTGACTCGACTCGGAGAGGGCTCCCGGGCTGTTGTCACTGGAGACCTCACTCAAATTGATCTTCCCAATCGGCAACGTTCTGGCTTGGTTGATGCCACCCGGGTGTTGAAACGCGTGGAGGGAATTGGAATCACGGAGTTCTCAACACAAGATGTGGTGCGCCATCCTTTGGTGAGGAAAATCATTGATGCCTACGAGTCCCATGAATAACACCAATAAAAATCGTTTTTGGCGTTTTCTTCAACGTCGAGAAACCCTTCTTGTGTTGGGAGGCTGGTTGGCCGCTTCAGTGCTCTTGATCGGGGTGGATCAGGGGCGATTGTGGTTGGAACGAGATCAGGCCCTTGCTTATGAAGAAGGGGACCGAGTCATCAATGATTTTATTGTGGCTCAGGATTACAGCATCATTGATCGGGAGGCCACGGCCAAAGCACAGGCCCTCAGTCGAAGCCTGGTTCCTCCGGTATATGAGGTGAGTGGTGAGATCACAAGAGAAATTTTGGCACGTTTTGACCGTTTTGCCATTTCCGTTCAGCCCACTGGTCGTGAAACGGCCAATTCCCGGGAAAACATTCGCAATGAATTTCCTGGAGTGCTTGCACTTTTAGAGCGGGAAACTTCTCGGGATGAAACCAAAGTTTTGGCCATGCTTCAGGTTACACGGGATGTGCTCCAAGAAATTCTTCTGGCTGGTGTATTCCGTCTGGAGGATGGTGACGGAGGGACGGCCTCAGGGGTGATCGAAGTGGTTTTTCCCGATCAACTTCCTGGGCGACGCCTCACCTTAACACGAAGTGCCGTGGTGGATTCTCTCAATGTTGAGGAGCGTTTACGTCAGTCTGAACGTCTCAAGGTCCTCTCTCGGGATGATGCAGAATTTGTGGTGGCTTTGGCCTCCTTCTTCATTGAATCCAATGGCTATGTGAATGCCCGTTTGTCTCAAGAGAATCGTGATGCCGCCGCAGCCGCAACGGAGCCTGTTGTGGTCTATCTGGAAAATGGAACCAAGCTTCTTGAGGCCGGTACCATTGTGAGTTCCCGCCAAGCCGCCATTTTGGAGGCTTTACGCAGTCAATTGACCACGGGATATCATGGATTTGTGGACCCAGTTTTTTACATGGCCCTTCTCTTTACCCTTGGACTTGTTTCTGGGCGCATCTTTGGTGTGAGTTTTGATCAAACCAAGACCTTACTCCTTTTTGTGGTACTCGGTGGTCTCTACCTGCTTTTAGCCGCTCTTCTCATTGCCTTTGTCCCCAACCGAGGGGGTATTTCTCCGGCCGAGATTATGCCCACGGCGCTTTGCACACTCCTTTTAGCGCAACTTCTTCAAGATCGACGTATGGCCTTGTTGTCCTCGATGCTAATGGGATTGCTCATCTTCTTCCTCACAGGGGAAAATGGGCATGACTTCCTCATCACCCTGGCTTCGGGAATTGGTGGAGCCCTTTCGGTGAAGAAGCGAGAAACACGAATGGGTCTTCTCAAAGCTGGTCCTCGGCTTGCAGCCATTCTTGGAGTTTTTGCTCTATTCTCAGGAATCCTGATGCGCCTGACGCTTGTTGAGGCCCTCCGTACTGCAGGATGGGCGGCCGTGAACGGTCTCATTACGGGTGTTTTAAGCCTGGCCTTTCTTCCGCTCCTTGAGCATCTGCTCAACACCGCCACCACCTTCCGTCTGATTGAACTTTCTGACCAAAATGTTCCCATTCTCAAGAGGATGCGCCTACAGGCCCCCGGGACCTACATCCATTCTCAGAATGTGGCTCATCTTGCAGAAGCCGCCTGTGATGCCATTGGTGCCAATGGTCTTCTGGCTCGCGTTGGCGCTTATTACCATGATATTGGGAAAGTTGATCAAGCTCATTTTTTTGTGGAGAATCAGAAAGGGGAGAATCGGCATGATGAGATGAAGGCCACCCTCTCCGTGGCTGTGATCAAATCTCATGTCAAAATTGGAATTGAAAAAGCTCGTGCCCTGCGTTTGCCCGATGAGGTGATGGCTGTGATTGAGCAGCATCATGGTACTAGTGTGATTCGCTATTTCTATGATCGGGCCATGAAGGAAAAAGGGGACGAGGTTAATCCAGAAGATTTTTCCTATGGTGGCCCCAAGCCTCGAAGCCGGGAGGCTGCAGTGGTGATGCTTGCCGACAGCGCAGAGGCCGCCACACGCACTTTGAAACGTCCTACCGCGGCCAAACTTGAGAAATATGTCTGGGATTTGATCATGGAGCGCTTCCGTTCAGGAGAACTCAATGAAAGTGATTTGACCCTGCGAGATTTGGAAACCATTAAAATGACCTTTGTTCATGTCCTCACAGGACATTTTCATACCCGAATTGAATACCCGAAAGATGAAACGGAGAAATCATGAATGATGTTGACCTCACCTTGGAAGGAGTGTCCTTGCCGCCAGAGGCGGAGGAATTGGACGATTTTACCCTCCAAGTTCTTGAGAGAATCGGTGTAGAAGACTGGCATATGGGACTCATCCTCACAGATGATGAGGGTATCCGTGTCCACAATCGTGAATGGCGGGGTTTGGACAGACCAACAGATGTTCTGTCCTTTGCCCAAAGCGATGGCATGGACATTCCCCGAATCCCAGGAGCTCCACGTGAAGCCGGAGATATCATTCTGTCTCTTCAAACCATTCAACGGAATGCCCAAGAATGGGGTAGCACCTTCCCCATGGAAATTCGCCGTGCCGTGGTTCATGGAATTCTTCATCTGAATGGTATGGATCACCCCGGAGATGATTATGATGGGGAAATGCTTGTTCTTCAGGAACAGCTCTTGGCAGATTGGGCTGCCAGTACAAACAAGAAATGAACGTGTTGAAAAAAATATTTGGATTGGATAAATCCCGTAAAGATCCCATTGAGACGGAAGATCTAGAGAACCTGGATGCAGAAGGCATGGGCATGGTTCGAGGAATTGTGGAGCTCTCAGACACTCCTGTGAAGGAGGTGATGATTCCACGAATTGATACCGTTTTTGTTCCAGAAGCGGCCGTGGCTGATAATTCTTTGGCTGAAGTGATTCAGACAGGTCATTCTCGTTTCCCCGTTTACAGAGAAAATATTGATAATGTGGTGGGAGTCCTTTATGTCAAAGATTTGCTTCCTTCCCTGTTAGAAGGCCAACCAAAGGCTGTTGTGGATGTTCTGCGTCCAGCTTACTTTGTTCCCGAGAGCATGAAGCTTGATTCTCTTCTGAAAGAGATGAAGCAAAGACGGGTTCACCTTGCTGTTGCTGTGGATGAATATGGTGGTGTTTCCGGCATCATCTCCATGGAAGACATCCTGGAAGAAATTGTTGGCGACATCCAGGATGAGTTTGACAATGAAGGTGAGGAAATTGTCAGTGTGGGAGAAGGACAGTGGATTTGTGATGCCCGGGTCAACATTGAAGATTTGAATGAAGAGCTTGGATCCACCATTCCCGATGATGATTTTGACACCTTAGGGGGCTTTGTCTTTGATCTTTTTGGAAAAATTCCCGGACGCTATGAGAAGATCGAGTGGTCTGGGCTGGTGTTCGTGATACAATCGGTCGAAGGCCATAAGATCCGAAAGGTTAAGATCTTACGGGAGGTTTCGGGAGGTTGAGCATGGGATGCAAGAGGATGGCCTTGATGCTGGCAGTGGTGAGCCTTTCTCCTCTCTTCGCGGCACCGTCCAGCGCCCGAGATGAAGTGGTTCGAGGAACGCAAGCCCTGCAGGCCGATGATCCCTATGCGGCTGTGGACGCCTTTCGTGGGGCCCTCAGGGTGAATCCTGATTACGTGGATGCCCGAGTGGGCATGGCTCAGGCTCTGTTTCTTCTTGGCGAGTATGAGGAAGCCGCTCGTGAGGCGGCCATGGCCCGTCCTTTGGCCCAAAATGATCGCAGTCTTACCCTGCTAGAAGCGCGGATTGCCACAGCTCAAATGCGCTATGATGAGGCGTTGCTGCTGTATCAAGGAATCCTTGCTCAGCGACCCCATGACACAGAGGCCAATCGGGGACTGGCCGAAGTCTATGCTTTGACCGGGCAGGAAGAGCGGGCCGGTGAGGCCCTTCGGCAGAGTCTGCGCCATGTCCCTGGTGATTTGCGGACTCTCTTGCAGTTGACTGTCTTGCATGATGCCGCTCGGGAACAAGAGGAAGCTGCTGCCGTTTTAGAACGGGCGTTGCGCCTGTATCCAGAAAATATTTCTGTGCGTGCACAGGCCGCTGAACATGCGGCACTTTATGGGGATTGGGAAACCGCTGATTTTCATCTGGAACGAGCGCTTCGCTTTCTTTCTGGCCCACAAGATCCCCGATTTCAGGAGATGGCCATTCTTCAGGCCTCTCTTCAGTTGCGCAAAGGTGATCCAGCCGCCGCATTGACCACCCTGGAGACCATGAAAGGGGAGGTCACACGAAGCACTCTTTATCTGATGGCTCGAGCCTCCCGAGAGGTGGGCAATGAAGAGGCCGCTCAGAATGTGGCTCAACGCCTATTGGGATTGTATCCCGATGATGAAATTGCCCGACTCTTTCGAGAGGCTCCCCTGGTGTCCTCCTATTCCAACCACGATCTTGCCCGAAACCAAGCCGCCTCCTGGCGTCTCACGCAAGGGGCCAAATTTGAAGATAAATATCTTTATAACCGGGCCTTTGATGAGTATCGCCGTGCTCGAATGATTGATAAGGACTCACCCGAAGCTTGGGTGGCCTACCTTCGAATCTTGGACAAGATGGGCTATCGACAACTCTATGAAGAAAGCCTTTCGGTGGCCTTGGCTGGTGACATCCAATCCGGAACTCAAGAACGACCAAGTCTCGAACGAGACTTGGAACTCTTGCAGCATGGAAGGGTGGATACACTGGCCGATCTTTGGGGAATCACCAATCCCTGGAATCGTCCTCAAGAATGGCGCCTTGCGGTTTTTGTGTTCGAGAATCAAAGTTCCCTTCCCCTCCATGATGGAGCCCAAAATCTTCTTGCTGAACGTTTTGCCGATTTGGTGGATCAATCCCCGGATGTGCAGGTGATTCAGCCACAATCTGGATTCTTTGGGGCTGCAACCGTCAAGGATTTTCCCGAAGCTTTTACCCAGGCCCGAGGGAAGACAGATTATTTTGCCATCCTCCGCTTTGATGAAACGCAACGCAGCTTCAGTGGAGGTTATGAATTGTACCTTTCCCGTACGGGAGAATCCGTTCGAAGTTCCGATGGTCTACGAACAGGAGAAGGGCGTGTTTCTGGGGTGTTGGATGAACTTTCTCGTTCCCTCAGTCAGGCCATACCCCGGGTGATGCGTATCCTGCAGGTGGAAGATGATAGAATCCTTGCTGACAAGGGCAGCTGGTACTCGGTTGCATCGGATGAGGTTTGGACCGCCCTGGCCGCGGGTACGGCCACACCCTCACGTTTGCCGGCGCAGGTGGATTATGATGTGGCCAATGTACTGGGAACCGTGCAACTCCAACGGGTTTCTGAGGCGCTGAGTGAGGGACTCTTTGTGAAACAAGGTGATTTTGATTTTGTGGCCCCTGGGGATGAGTTGTTCCTGATGGAGGCTCCTGCACCGGATTCCCAGCAGTTTTTAGCCCCGGATCCGGCCTTGCGGAGGCGCCTTCTCTCCATTCCCTAAGTTCGGGAGTGTTCTTGACCCCTCACGGGGTTAATCCCTATAGTATTTCCGATATTCCCATGAGGAATCCCTCCATTTTTTTCTGAAAATGGAGGTCGACCACCAATCGCCGATTGGTGGTCCAAACCTCTCAGAGCCCAGAGCAAGGAGGGGACGCAGAATCCTCGTTCCTCAGGAATGGGGAAGGGAATTTGACATTGTGAAAACGAAATCAAGAGTCAAAGTTTTTTGATTTGATTTTTAGTTGAATAATCCATTTTGTTTGGCTTTTTCTGCTGAGCAAAATGCCAAAGGAGTCCATCGTGGCCGTAAGAACCATCAACGACATGAATCCTGCAGGGAAGCGTGTCTTGGTACGAGTTGATTTCAATGTTCCTCTCAAAGACGGCGTCATCACCGATGACACCCGCATGCAGCGGGCCCTTCCCACCCTCAAAAGCCTTCTGGATCGGGGGGCCTCCCTGGTGGTGATGAGTCACTTATGTCGACCCAAGGGTGAGAAAAAAAGCGAGTTCAGTCTCTCTCAGCTCAAAGATCATCTTGCGGCCCTCACAGGTGCGGAAGTGTTGATGGCTCCCGATGTGGTGGGAGATGAAGTGGAGGCCATGGCTGAGGCTTTGAAGAGCGGTCAAATTCTTCTTTTGGAGAACACCCGGTACTACAAAGAAGAAACCGCCAATGATCCTGAATTTTGCGCCAAACTGGCCAAATTGGGCGATTTCTATGTGAATGATGCCTTTGGTACGGCCCACCGGGCCCATGCCTCCACAGAAGGTTTGGCCAAGCTTCTTCCTTCTGCCGCTGGCTTGCTCATGGAAAAAGAGTGTGCCTTCTTTGACAAAGTTCTTGAAAATCCAGAGAAACCCTTTGTGGCCATCATTGGTGGTGCCAAAGTGTCCTCAAAGATTGCTGTGTTGGAATCTCTTTTAGACAAGGCCGATGCCTTTGTGGTTGGTGGTGGCATGGCCTACACCTTCCTGAAAGAGCAGGGACACACCGTGGGGAAATCCCTGGTGGAATCCGACTATGCTGAGACCGCGCGGAATTTCCTTGCCAAAGCAGAGGAGAAAGGCGTGAAGGTTCTTCTTCCCATGGACCATGTTGTGGCCTCTGAATTCAGTGAAGATGCGGCTCCTGAAGCGGTGGATTCTGTGGATGTTCCTGAGGGCAAGTTGGCCTTGGATGTGGGGCCCAAAACTGTTGCGGCTGTGACAGAACTTTTGTCCAATGCCAAAACCGTTGTTTGGAATGGTCCCATGGGCGTGTTTGAATTTGATGCCTTTGCCAAGGGGACTTTGGACGTGGCTCACAAAGTTGCAGAATGCGCTGGCACCACAGTTGTGGGTGGTGGTGATTCTGTGGCAGCTGTGAACAAGTTCAACTTGGCTGATAAGATTGATCATGTGTCCACCGGCGGTGGTGCCTCTCTCGAGTATCTTGAGGGTAAGGCTCTTCCCGGCGTTGTGGCCCTCAAGGAGTAAGAAAATGGCACGAGACTACCTCATGGCCGGAAACTGGAAAATGAACAAGACCCCCTCTGAGGCAAAGGCCTTGGCGGAGGCTGTGAAGGCCATGCCCAAAGGGGAGGGCACCCGCAAGATGGTGGCTCCTTCCTTTGTTTGTATCCCTGCAGTGGCTGAAGTGCTTGCTGGTTCTGATGTGGAATTGGCTGCCCAGAACATGTCTTCTGTGGAAGATGGTGCCCACACGGGTGAGACTTCTGTTCTTATGCTCAAAGAACTGGGTGTGAGTTCCGTGATTCTTGGTCACAGTGAGCGCCGTCATATCTATGGCGAAAGCGATGAATTCATCAATGCCAAGGCAAAACTTGCTCTTCAGCATGGTTTGGATGTGGTGCTCTGTATTGGTGAAACACTGGAAGAGCGGGAAGCTGGCAAAGCTAACGATGTGTGTTTTGCACAGTTGGAAGGCGGATTGGCAGGTATTGATGCGGCACAGATGGCCAAGATTGTCATTGCTTATGAGCCTGTGTGGGCCATTGGCACTGGTAAAACAGCCACTCCTGCTGATGCTCAAGCTGTACATGAGGCTTGCCGTGGTAAGATTGCCGAGCTATACTCGCAGTCGGTCGCCGATGCTGTCATCATCCAGTACGGCGGTTCAGTAAAGCCTGGCAATGTTGCAGAGTTGATGTCCCAGAAAGACATTGACGGCGCATTGGTGGGTGGTGCGTCTCTCGACGCCGAATCCTTCGCGAGCATTGTCGCTTTCGACAAGTAATCGCACACTGGAGACAGATTTGGGAATCATCGGAACGTTATTTTTGGTCCTCTTCGCTATTGCTGCCATCCTGATCATCGCCCTTGTGATGCTCCAGGATGAGCAAGGTGAAGGTTTCGGCGGACTGTTTGGCGGTGGCGGCGGAGCCACTCCTTTCGGTGCGGCGAGCGGCAACGTCCTCGTGAAGGCAACAGCCATCCTGGGCGTCCTCTTTATGGTCACCTCTCTGGCTGTGGCAATGTCCTACAAAACCACTGTAGATGACAATGTCATTAGTGAGTCACGCCAGGCAGCTGGTACTGGTCAGGATTGGTTCCTGGACTCCGATACCAGCGTGGCAGAATAGGGGGCTCACCCTGAGAGTCGCTGTCGTCCATTACGATACCGACGATTCGCAAGCCTTCGGTGATGTTGTTCGTGCCCTGGCCAAAGGAATTGAACGCCAGGGCCACGATGTCACCGTTGTTGATGCAAAGACCGAGGGTGGGCGTTCGCTCACCCCGTTTCAGTACATCTGCATTGGCGTTGCGGCTCCGTCGGTTCTCGCAAAATCGGTTCCCCCCGAATTGGGGGGCTTCCTTCGTTCTGCTGGTCAAGTTTCCGGCAAGCGAAGCTATGCCTTCGTGGGCAAAAAAGGTTGGCGCAAGGGGCGTGTTCTTGCTTCCTTGATGAAAACCATGGAAGCCGAGGGCATGTACCTCAAACGGTCGGATGTTTTATCCCAGGCCGCAGAGGCTGAAGCCATTGGCACCCGCTTGCACGTCGAACCCCACGCTGGTTGACCGGAAGCGGTCGGCGCCCAATCTTGGGCGTCAAAACGAGGTACATCATGAGAAAAACTCCCCTTGTCGCATTGCTTTTTATCCTTCTTTTCAGTGCGGGATTATCGGCTCAGGACATGGCTGTTGCCACGGTTCGATTAGAGCGAACAGAACCCATTTCTGAAAAACAGCTTGAAGATGCGGCCACCATCTATGCCCAACAGAAGGGTGCGCCTTTAACAGAGGAAGAGAAGAAACAGCTTCTTGAACAGATGGTTGATCAAGCCCTGATCAATCAGGCTGCAGCTGCAGATCGCGACGTGACCGTTACGGATGCTGAAATCCGTGAAGCGTCGATGCGACTGGTCTCCCAGCAACTGCAGGCCATGGGACAGCTTCCCCCTGGTGGTGTGATTACAGATGAGAATCAGTACCGTCAGGTCGTTGTTCAGATGGGAGAATCTGTAGAGAACTTTGAAGCTCAGGTTCGCAATCAGCTTTTAGCGGAAAAGTACATTTCCACAAAGAATGCGGCGAGTTTCCAGGCCATTGGTCCGGCAAGCCCAGAGGAATTAGAGGCGGCGTATTCCGCTCGAATTAGTGAATTTGCCATCTCAGACTCGGTTTGGTTTGAACATATTTACTTTAAAACGGCTGGTCTTTCCTCTCAAGATGCCCAGGCTAAGCGGGCAAAGGCCCAGGAGGTTCATCAGAAACTGATGAACACATCGGCAACCTTTGCTGATCTGATGGCTTCTGAATCAGAAGATCAGGTGTCTCTTGGACGAGGTGTTCCTCTTGGACCTCTTGCCAAGGGTGATACCACCATTTCTCAGGCCTACGGTCAGGACTTTGTTGATGCGCTCTTCTCCATGGATATTGGGGATGTGAGTGATGTACTGAAATCCAATGCGGGTTATCACATTGTGCGCCTCACTCGAAAAGAGGCGGCTCGTCTTCTCACTCTTGAGGAGACTGAAGTTCGTAATTATCTGGAACAGCTGATTTATGCGAATAAGTTCCAGGAAGCCTTTGCGCAGGCTGTGACTCTCACCACAGCTGAATTGCGTGAGAAGGCCACCATTCGTTACTTTGGGGAGTATCGTTAGTTCATGGGAAGTCGACGACAGGCGCGAATAGCCGCGTTTCAGGCCCTTTACGCCTGGGAAGAAAGCCACAGCGATCGCAAGGAGCTTTTATCCTTTGATTGGATGGATAAGAAGCCCGATGAAGGTGCTTTGGCCTTTGCCTCCTTTCTTGTAGGAGGCACTCTCGACCATCTAGAAGATGTCGACAAACATATTGGTGCCCATCTGAAGAATTGGAGTTTTGAACGATTGAATCGTGTCGACCTTGCGATTCTTCGGACGAGTACCTACGCTTTGCTTTATCAAAAAGACATTCCCTCATCCGTGACCATTGATGAGGCCGTTGAGATTGCGAAACGATTTGGAGCACCAGAATCCTATCGTTTTGTGAACGGTGTCCTTGACGGTATACGGAAAGCGAATCTATCCTAAATTAATGAAAGAGGGTGCGGGCGGCCGGATCTTGCCGGTCTTGGCGGTATTTTTATCCGTAGTAGGGGCCGTCTTGGTTCTGTTGTTCGTCCTCATCAGCCCTGCTCGGGACGGAGAATTTGCCGATGCTTTGGCATCGGCAAATTTGGCCTTAGAAGAAGAGGCATCTTTCCGTTACCGACAGGCTCTGACACGGGGGGCACGATCCGCGGTGTCAGTGACCCAATGGCGAGAGCTTCTTGCTCTTGCCATTCAAGGCATTCCTTCCAACCCTTCCCCCCAAGATTACCGGCTCTTCACCACCCTTGCTTCTCGGGCCGTTGCGGCCCTTCCTGGCAATGGCGATTTTCTTGCCTACTGGACCTGGGGTGCTCAACGCTCCGGGCAAAAGAAAGCGGAAATCCGCGGTTTGGTCCAACAAATTCCGTCGGGAAAATGGGACAGTCTGGGACTTGAAATCCGTATACGTGACTTTCTTGATCAGCGTCATAGAGAGGAGAATGCTCCTCCTCTTGATTCCCCAGATCCCGAATTTCTTGAACAGGCCGGTCATATTACAGGCGATTTGGTGTATTTCATTGATGCAGCCCTGTTGTATATGGAAATGGGTCGGTCTCAGAAAGCGTTTGATGTGGCTCTTCGAGTGGTTGAATCACCAACAATCTCCCAAAGTTTTCATGCGCGTTCCAGGGCCAATTTCTTGGGTGCTGCCGCCAGCATCGCTGAAGATTCTGGTGATTTCATGCAGGCCTATCAATGGCTCAACCTCCGCCTTGATGAGGCCTCAGAACGACGGGCAGAGAGTTGGGTGGATTGGGCTCGTCTTGGTGATTTACGATGGCGCATTTTCCGTCAGGGGAGGAATCCTGCCGATGCGCTTGGGGCATTAGAGGCCTGGGAGGCCTCAGCTCAGCTGCTAGAGGATGGGGGAGGAGTCTGGCCAGAAAGCTCTTGGAAACTCCTGATTAATCTTGCTACAGTTTACGAATATCTTGGAGAACTGCGAGGCGCTGAGGAACACCTGCGTGAGGCACTTCGACGGTTTCCTCGGCAAAGTGAAGTGAAAGCAGCGTGGGCCATCAAGAATGCCGAATCTCAACCAGGGACCGCTCGTCGACTGCTCACATCGCAATCTTCCCCAGATCCCGTACTTGAAACCGCCATGCTGAGAATTGGCGAAGTTTCGATTTCTCCAAGTCTTTATGAAGCACGGCTGTGGCGGTTGTTTGAAGAGGCCACGGCGTCAAATAATTCCCAGCTTCGTCAAATCGACCGCCGAGAAGCCGCCACCTTTGTCCTTGAATATTTGGCAACACGGCGGGATTTTGCCTCTTTGGACGTGGCGGTGGATCGATATCAATCCGCCCATCCTGAAGAACATTGGATTTTGATTTGGCGTATGGCGGCTGATGCCTCTCGTGGAGTGGCGCTTTTGAATCTGATTCCGGATCATCCAGAGCAAACCAGTCCCTATAGTCGATATCGTGAACAGGTACGAAAAGAGGGAAACTGGCGAGGCTTTTCAGATGCCGCCCTTTTTGCCCTCATGGCCTATGACGAAGCTCAAAATCGTGGCGCTTCACCATCGTCTTTGGATCAGGGTGGCATCGGTCGAATTGAAGAGCATCAGGCCTTGTATGCTGCTTTGAGCACAGATCCGTTTGCCATGCCAGAGTCGTCCAGTCCTTTGCGGGATCGAATGGATTCCTTAGCCCAGATGCGGCCTGAATTGGAGGATGCGGTAAAGAGATTCCAATCCTCCTCACGAAAAGGTCAGAGAGCAGTGGAAACTTCTGGGCGCATTCATCATGATGTGGGTATTCGACTTCTCGCCAATGGGCGAAATGATATTGCATGGGCTTTGGAAACCCAGAGGCCCAATTCCCGGCAACGAGCGCAGCTTCTCTATTTAGATGCACTCATTCTTCAACGTATGGGTGAAGAACAAGAAGCACAGCGCCAGGCACAGGAAGCATTGAAATGGGATGAGGGCCATGATGGAGCTCTCTCCATCGTGAAACAGAGGTAAGGATGATTAATATCAAGAATCGCGAACAACAAGACGGCATTCGCCGTTCCTCCGATATATTGAGTCAGGTTTTTGAAAAGATTGACACCATGATCACCCCAGGTGTGAGCACAATGGATGTGGATCGGGTGGTGGAAGAAACCATCCGCAAGGCTGGAGGAGTTCCGGCCTTTCTCAACTATGATGGTTTTCCAGCCTCTGTGTGTGCGTCTGTCAATGAGCAGGTGATTCATGGAATCCCGAATGAAAAACCCCTCAAAGAGGGGGATATTGTGGGGTGTGACATTGGTGTTTTGCTGGATGGCTACTACAGCGATGCTTGCAAAACCTTTGGTGTAGGACCAATCTCCCCAGCAGCCCAAAAGCTCATGGATGTCACAAAAAAGTCCTTGGATGCGGCCATTGCAGTCTGTGTCCCTGGAAACCGAATCAAAGACATCGGAAAAGCGGTCACCAAAGTGGTGGAACCACATGATTATGGAATTGTATACAGCTTCTGTGGTCATGGTGTGGGTATCAACCTCCATGAGGATCCTCAAATCCCGAATTACTACCCCTCACGAGGCCTAAATCCCCGCCTCAAACCCGGCATGGTGATTGCGATTGAACCCATGGTGAATGAGGGGACTGCCGATGTGGACATGTTGGATGATGGCTGGACTGTGGTGACGGGCGATGGTTTGTTGAGTGCACATTTTGAGCATACCATTCTGATTGGTGATAAAGGCCCTCAGGTTCTCACATCATGGAGATTTGGATGAAAAAACGGGCCAAAACCTGGCTCCTTGGCCTCCTTATAGGAGGGCTATTTGGCTATACCCTCTCTTTAACCGTCCTTCTGTTTTCTTCTTCCTCCGGTGTTTTGGCCCAGGCCCGTGCAGCAGAATCCACCGATGATCCCTTTGCCAATGCAGAGGCTGTGCAGGCAGCATTCCGTCAAGTGAGTGCACAGGTGGCCCCTGCTGTGGTGGAAATTTCGGTTGAGACGGATGTGTTGGGAGAATCTTCTGAAGAAGCTCAGCCCTGGGATAAGTTCTTTCAAGATCCTCAGGAGGATGAGGGGGGAACGCCTCGCTATTTTCGCAGTCAAGGCCTTGGTTCTGGTGTCATTGTGGAACGCCGCGGTGAGCAGCATTATGTGGTCACCAATGGGCATGTAATTTCTGAGGATGGTGATATTCAGCTTCTCTTTTCCGATGGTGAGACGGTGACAGCCCAGGTTCTTGGCCAAGATCCCAGACGGGATTTAGCCCTGTTGGAATTTCAATCGTCCTCACCACGCCCCGTGGTCCCCATGGCCAATTCGGACCGGCTCTATGTGGGGGATTGGGTGATGGCTGTGGGAAGTCCTTACGGGTATGAACAGTCTGTGAGCTCTGGAATCATCAGTGCACTGGGAAGACGCGATGGCCCTGGGGAAAACATCAACGATTTTATTCAAACCGATGCCGCCATCAATCAGGGCAATTCCGGTGGAGCGCTGGTGAATATTCGTGGAGAACTGGTGGGAATCAACACCTTCATCACCACACCGAATGGTGGAAGTGTCGGACTTGGTTTTGCCATTCCATCCAACAATGTTCGTACCGCTTACAGGCAAATTCTTGATGATGGTCAGGTGAGCTATGGTTGGCTAGGGGCCAGCCTTGGGGCCTATGGACCAGAGGCTGCAGCATCCATGGAGCGAGAAGAAGGCATCATGGTGTATCAGGTTTTTGATGCCTCTCCTGCCCAGATAGCCGGCTTGCAGCCTGGTGATCAAATCCTCCTTCTCAATGACATGGCTCCACAGGATGTGGATGATTTGATTTACCGTTTGGGTGGCTTAAGGCCTGGGGTAAAAGCTCAGCTTCGGGTGGAGCGATTTGGTGAAGAGTTGGCATTACCCATCATTGTTGGCCAACGCCCTGATGAAGACCAGGTACGAACCCTTCATCCTGGTGCAAAACCGGGGTTCCTGGCGGCTCCCCTGACACCAGAACTTCGAGAGGGCTTCTCTTTAGATGAGGCGGTCCAAGGCGTGGTGGTGGCCGAAGTCTATCCTCGTACACAAGCCCATGCCGCAGACCTTCGGGCGGGTGACATCCTCTTAGAAATGAATGGGAAGAGTATTGCTTCCTTAAAAAACCTCTATCAAGCATTGGATGCTGGAGAGGCCTCTCAATACCGCGTCCTTCGGGATCATGAAACTTTAGAATTGGGCTACGGCCCGGAAGGAGACGGGATGTGAAAAAGGAATTCATCCCCTATAACCAGGTACGAAACAACGCCTTGAAATTGGCGAAACGCATTTACGATGATGGCTTTATTCCCGATGTGATTTATGTTCCTCTTCGGGGTGGTGCCTACATGGGCAACGTGTTCAGCGAATTCTTCAAAATGGTGAAAAAAAATAATCGTCCTGTTTTTTACGCTGCTGTTGTGGCCCGATCCTACACCGATATTCATCAGAGTGGCCGAGTTCGCATTGATGGTTGGACCTATGATCCGGAGTATCTGCGCCATGGGGATAAGGTGCTCTTTGTTGATGACATCTTTGATACAGGACGAACCATCAATCATCTGGTGGAATGCATTTTGGAGAAAGGTCTTCCCCGAGAGGATGTGAAGATTGCAGTCCATGATTACAAGATTCCCACGTATCGGGAGCATTTGCCCATTCACCCCGATTATTGGGCTCGAAAGCTTGTGGTGGATCATCCAGAGCAAGATGATTGGCTTCATTATTTGAGCCATGAACTCGAAGGTCTGACCGATGAAGAGATTCAGGAGCATTATGTGAGCCAGGATCCTGAATTGGTGGAAGTGTTTGAACTCTTTCGTTCTCTCAAATAATCCTGAGTTTTAGATCGACCCAAAAAAAGCCTCCGGTTTCCCGGAGGCTTTTTTTGGGGTTAGAACACCGAATATTTAGAAAACATCACTCTGGTTCCCAGCTTGGGCGGCGGCTGGAATTGGGCGCAATCTTCCACACCCCCTGACCGCGGGTTGAGGCATAGAGGGCAAGGGTGGAACCAGAACCAATGCGGGACATCCCAATGATGGTGGAATCCTTGAGATTGCTTGCTCCGTAGTTGTTGTTGGAGGCAAACTTATAGGTGGACCATGTGGAATTGATGCTCCAGTCTGCTATGGCCTTGTAGGTGTTCAATTCTTCATAGCCTGAAGCCCGCTTGTAGGTGGTCCCATCTATGTAACTGCTGGTTCCCACAAGAACCAGGCGAACGTCCGTGTCTCCATCATCGCCTTGGCCTGCATCAGTATCGGAAATATCCGTGAAATTGATGGAGAGGAAATTGGTGGTGGTTCCAGATACTTTAGACCATGTTGTGCCATCATTACTGACAAAAATTGGGAAGGTGCCATCATCTAAAGCGGTGGCGGCCACAAAATAGGCACCTTGAGGTCCTGTGTTCCCTTCGCCGGTATACACATTGGGAAGCCAGGTGAGCCCGGTCATGGCAGCCGTGCTGGAGAATCCACCCACAACCGTGCCAGCTCCATTGAGCAAGACACCGGAATCCGTGCTGAAAAGGTTGTTTGCGGCTGTGATGCGAATGTCATCATTCGTTGTGCCCTTACTGGCCACACCTGTGACATACCGTCCTGGGCCATTGCTCCCATCCAGGTAATCTTGAGAAGTAAAAGGGACGCGAGAACTCCAGTTTGTTGCATTGGCAGGAAGCCGGAAGAGTTCAGAATTTTGGAATCCCGTTTGTCCTGTGTTGATATCAATGGAACCGTAATCTATATCATGCTCGAGAATATTGACATAAACATCACCGCTATTTTGTGCGCCAAAGATACCAATGGTTTGGTAACCACCAGTACCTCCACTCCATGAAGCATCAGTAATAGGAGTGAGCGTTGCACGATTTGATGTTGAGTCGTAATTCGATAAAACATGAAGTGCAACGGTGTAGTTATCACCTGAAACACGGTACAGAGCTAAGAAAATTCGATCCGAGGTATCCGTGATTGTCGCCGTACCCATGGACTGAATACCATCCCATCGTTTACCAGTGGAATCAATGAGGGGAGTCGATTGCCAAGAACCACTGGAAATTGGTTTCACCCAAAGTCCGGGTCCTGAAGCAAAGAACATATGGGTTCCTGATACTTCATTGAGTCGAGCAATGGGGCGGGCACTAATTCCCTCTGGAAGAGTGGCCTCATCAATCTTGTCAGTGACTGCAACAATGGCAAACACACCCACACCATCACAAGAAGCAAGAAGAAGGGTGAGAAGCATGAAGGAGGATAAGATGATCCCTTTCAATTTAATGCGATTCATCAGAAGTGGTACTCCGCTCGTAAGGTTGCGTCCATGAAGTTCCCAAGGGATTTCTGGTCTTTGCTGCTCACATTGAGTTGGGGGATGAACCAGTAACGAACATCCAACCCAAAGGACCATTCCACGCTCCAATCAAAGGAGAATCCCACACCTGGACGAATGATGGGGTCTACCATGAAATTCTCTTTCCAGGAACTCATGTTGATGCCCAATCCAAGATGGACAGGGATGGAAATCCTGTTTCCTGGATGAAACTCCCAAGATCCTTGCGCCACAATAGGGATCATATACAAAATATTTCGATTGATGTCCCACTGAAAGGATCCACCAATTTCTAGTCCCACCTTGAGATTGGTATTCAGATAGAAATTGTAGGATAGGGCTCCAAATCCTCCAACGGTGAGTCTTGTGGGATGCACACCCGCAGAAAATCCCGAAATAGTGGAGTCATGAAGCAAGACCGTGAACAAGGGAGCCGTCATTCCGGCAGAAATGGCGAAACTCTGGTCCCCAAGGGATCGGTTGTTCGTCTTAAAACGCAAAGCTTCTGCCCCATCTTCTGGGGGCGCATCTTGTGCTCCTAGGGTGGCAAAAACCGCCATGAGCAGGCTGAGGGCAATGAAGATCGATTTCTTTGGCAAGGGGATCCTCGTTTCGTTGATATGGAATCGATCCTAGCACATCCCGTGATCCCTCTCAATATATTCACAGGCGCAGAGGATTTCAGTATTGTCAGAGAGCATGAGTGCCAAGATCATTGATGGAAACCAAATCGCCAGTGAAATCAGAGAAGAACTCGCCCAGAAAACACGTGTCCTGACCGACTCCGGTGTTCGTCCAGGCCTTGCCGTGGTTTTGGTGGGTGAGAATCCCGCCAGTGTCTCCTATGTCACGGCTAAGGAACGGGATTGTGAGAAGGTGGGCATTTTATCCCGAGATATCCGTTTGAGTGCACAGACCACTCAAGAGGAGCTGATTTCTTTGATTCATGAACTGAATGAGGATGAGGAAATTGATGGGATTCTTGTTCAACTTCCTCTGCCTCAAGGATTGGATGAAGAAGCGGTGATTCAAACCATTCACCCAGATAAGGATGTGGATGGTTTTCATCCTGAGAGCATTGGACGCTTGGTGCTCAATTTGGATGGCTTTTTACCCTGCACACCTCATGGTGTTCTAAAAATGCTTGAGGCCAGTGAGACACCCATAGAAGGTTCCGATGTGGTGATTGTGGGGCGTAGCCGAATTGTGGGAGCTCCACTGGCCAATTTGATGTTCCGCAAAGCTTCTGGTGGAAATGCCACCGTCACTGTTTGCCATACACGCACGAAAGATATGGCTGAAAAAGTGCGCCAAGCGGATATTGTTGTGGCAGCTGCTGGACGCCCCAACACGGTCACTGCGGATATGGTGAAGAAGGGAGCTGTTGTCATTGATGTGGGTGTGAATCGTGTGGAAGATGCCACACGAAAGCGGGGATATCGCCTGGTGGGCGATGTGGATTTTGAATCTGTGAAGGACGTGGCCTCTGCGATTTCTCCTGTTCCTGGTGGCGTGGGACCCCTAACCCGGGCTATGCTCTTGTGGAATACGGTATCTTCGGCTCAAAAGCGCCTGGAGCGTTCATAAGAAATCCCCCTATAATCATGAAGGAGGCCTTTATGCCCATAAAACTCATTGCCTACATTGTTGCTATAGTTCTTGTTGCCACTTTTGTTGGCTTGAATATTGGAAACACCTCAGATATTCAGGTGTGGTTTGGGGAAAAAGGCCTTCTGAAAGAGGTGTCCATATCGGTCAGTTTTTTTGTGATGTATTTGGCCGGTTTGCTCTCTGCCGTTCCTTTTTTCTTGGGATGGCAAAGGAGTAAAAAACGCATCGAACAATCCATGAAGAAAGAAGAGACCACAGAAGGGGCACAACGACGCTTCCGTGTTCTTGGTCGTGCTCGTAAAGCTCCTTCTGTTGTTGAGGTAGAAGAAAAGGATCTCCCTGAATCTGAGAGTTCTTCAACTTCGGAGGATGACGCCTAAAAAGTGGCTGCGCGTCTGTTTCATTTTTCACTCCTTCTTTTGGCCTCCACAGTGTTTTGCTTTGCTGATGATCTTGCGGAGGCCCGTCGAGCGGAAGAGGCTGGAAATCGGCGCGGTGCATTAGAACTCTATGAGTATTGGATTCGTTCTCATCCTCAAGATGAGCAAATGGCTGAAGTGATTCAGCGTTCCTCCTTGCTGCTTTCTCGTCCTCAAGATGCTTTGGATTTTATGGAGCGGTATGAGCACCTGCTTCCACAGAAGGATCAAGCGGAGTTTTGGGCCCACATGGCGGCTCTCGAATCCATGATAGGACGACCACAACGCGGGGTGATGCTTTATGAAAAAGCGGCCCAGAATGGGGTGGGGGAGGAACAGGCTGAATGGTTGCTGGAAGCTTTGGCCCTCAAGTTGGCCATGGGGGAAGAGGAAGCGGTGGCCAGAAGAGCTGGGAATCTGGCCCTGGAGCTTGATGCCGGTCCTTTGGGCGACCGGGCTGCCGCCATGGCGGCAGAAGCCCTCAACAACGTTGAGGGTCCACTTGCGGCCCTGCAACTTCTTGAACAACGCGAAAAACGTGTCGCGGCTTTCCAAATCCCAGATCCCTTGTTCACGCGATGGCGAATTTTTAAGAGCTCAGGGCAAGGTGATGAGGCTCAGCAAGTTTGGAATCAATTGAATCAACAATTTCCCCAGTCCACCTTAACTTATCTTGCATCAGAACAAATTGAGCCATGGTTGGAACCACGTGAACTTCTTGCAGGACCGGATTTGCCCTCCGGAAATGTTGTTCAGGCTGGAGCGTTCTCAAATCGTGAAGGAGCTGCTGCGCTTCGCGATCAACTCGAAGAGGAAGAGTTCACGGCTTGGATGGAACAGTCCGGTGCCTGGTGGCGTGTTTATGTTCATGATGAGGATGGGACGGCTCAGGATCGCTTGAAGAAATCTGGCTATGACCCCCTCTCGGTCCAAAGATGACAGAGAGGGATTGGAACCGTTTTATTGTGAGACAGAGAGCACTTCGATTTGCTCAAAGCGTTGGGAATCCTCTCCTCCATAGCGCAGACCTTCAGCCATGAGCTGAACGGGTTCGAGGGCAATGGAGCGAATCACGCGGGTTTCATCTCGGTCTTCTTCATAGGTGATGATCCAATTGACCGTTTCCTCCTCATCGCCATTTTTTTTCATGAATTGAATCTGGAAAACCGTTGCGCCTGCAAGGTTGAAAAGCGATGCTGTACCGGTCCGCCAATCATTGCCATTTTTCCATATCACCTTGGGTAGATCAAAGAGAATTTCTGTTCCTCCAGCACTTCGCCAGGTGCCAGTGAGTTCCTGATTGTTCAATAGTCCAGGCATTTCAATGTCTTGCACCAGCATTTCTTGAAGGACGGGGCCAAGACGACGGTAGGTTCCGTTCCAATAGGATTCCACGTTGGGGAGGGGGCGATCACGGGCTAAATCAATCTGGTCCCAGCTTCGAGCACTGAGCCAAACCCGATCCCGCATGCTTTTGATCACCCCATTGGTGACTCGGGTGTAAAGACGCTGGGCTGTTGTTCGGTAACTTTGTCCCCAATTGAAGGTTTCCTGGACCGAACCATCATAAAATGTGATTTCTCGGAATTCGGGATTAAAAAACACCATATCACTGGGTGATCCTTCTCCACTTTCTCGGTACCAAGCACCAGCAAGATAGGCTTCATAGCCATCCACACCACCTGTAAACACCTCTCGTAGGCGTTTTTCTAGGATGGTTTGACCCTGAACGGACCGCGTGGGACCCTGGCGGTAAATGAAACTCGCCTCATCCCAAATCCATCGTGTTTCCAGCACATCCAAGCCTGTGCTGGACTCAGGATCTTTCTGTTGAACAATGATGAGATAGGCCTCTCCTGCTGCACTTCCATTGTGGTAGGCCGGGGATCGAGTCACACTGTTCACATCAATATTGCCCGACACCTTTTGAGCAAAAACCTTGCGAAATCCCTCCACCCCAGCTGTTTTCGGAACAGCAAAAATTTCCGTCACATGAAGGCCGTTTTCATCAAAACCGGCCACAACCAAATCGTCTCGGTTATTTCCTGTTAAGTCCTCAGCTTGTAATGTGATTCCAGTGAGATTTTGGGCGTTTAGAGGAGCTTTCCAAACCACATCATACTGATTGCGAATGGGGTTGGTTGAGGCAATCATCAATTGCATGGGTCCATCATTGTTCTGGGGGCGAACCACAAGGACCTGCTCATCGGATTGTTCTAAGTCCAGATTTCTATCCAGAAGAGTCATGATATTGAACTGTTTGCCTGGGTTTACTAGGGGAAGAACCGTCTCTTCTTCAATGGTTCCTCCCTCTGGGTTTTGTGAATCTTCAGCACTGTTGGTGTCTTGGGTTCTTGGGATCAGTACCTCTCCCGTTGTTCGAACGATGGGCTGATCAGGCTCACGGCAAGAGAACAGAACGAAAAGGGCCAACAGAGTCGTGACAAGAATTTTCAGGGTGCGCAACATGGGGGAATTATGTTAAGTCCACCCGCATTACTTCAAGGACCTTCTCAAGCATCTCTTCAAAGGGAAGGGTGAATTTGAAGCCTGCGGCGGTTTTATGGCCTCCACCATGGAATTTTTGTGCCACATTGGAGCAATCAACCTCTCCTTTTGACCGTATGGAGCAGCGTCGGATGCCTTTTGTGTCTTCTTTCAAGAAAATAGAAACACGAACTTGCTCGCATTGAAGGGGAAAATTCACAATCTCTTGGCTTTCATCAAAGGCCGCGCCTGAAGCGATGAGAGTGTCTTGGGGCATGATTTGCACGGCCACTTGTCCCTCTTCCATGAGGACCATGGTGCTATTCACTAAGGACTGAAGCAGCAAAGCCCCTTTGGACTTGCTTTCAAAGAGTTGAGAGAAAATTTCATTGGGTACGGCTCCACTGGCCACAAGGGCTTCTGCAATGCGGAACGTCCGAGCTTGCGTTTTAGGATACACAAACGATCCGGTGTCGTAGACGATTCCGGTGTACAAAGCTCGGGCCATGTCCTTGCTCACAGGAAGGTTTAAGGCTTCAATGATGCGGAATACCATCTCGCAGGTTGAGGAGGACTCTGGAACCAACCATCCTTGATATTTTGCGTTGTTCTTTGGGGAGTGATGATCAATCACAAGAATCTCTTGGCAGGTGTTGCGAAGGGTTTCTCCAATGCTTCCAATATTCCCAGGTTCTGTATCTAAAACCACAAGAACACGTTCTTCCAAATCGGAGGGAAAGTCTGCATCAGTATCAAAAGTGATAAACAGGTTTTTTTCATCATAGAACGTGAATTTTTTAGCTGGTAGATCGGCATTCAGAATGAGAGCATCATGGCCAAGATTTTGGAGAGCGGCACAGAGAGCATATTCTGCACCAAGACCATCTCCATCAGGAGTTTCATGGGTGGAGAGGATGTATTTTGTTTTCTGCGTGAAAAAGGTTCGCACATCTTCAAGTGTCATGGTAATAATCTAAAGCACTTTGAATGGATTATCGAACGGATAGTAAGGCTTTTACATGGAAAAACGTCTTCCTGAATGCCTCTTGGTGGCTGCTGGAAAATCTCAACGCATGAAACCGTGGAAATTGGGCCTTCCTTGGGGGGAGGGAAGCATGTTGGAGAGGTCGATGCAGGCTCCACTTCAGGCGGGTTGCTCCCTGATTGTGGTGGGGGGAGCCCATTGGCGTGCACTCCGTTCCATGATTGGCTCAGAGGCATTGCTGCTTCGAAACAGATTTTGGTGGCAAGGGATGGGAGTGAGTGTGCGACGTGGATTGAAGCATATGGATGGAGGTTGGATGTTTCTTGCCAATGCCGACATGCCACTTGTCCAAGCTCAGGACTACGAGCGTCTCGCATCCTTAATTTCAGACCAGTATGATGTCATTCGTCCTGTATGGAAGGGGCAAAAAGGACATCCAGTGCTCGTGAGTCGCCACGCTGTGAACCACATCCTTGCCGCTCCCGCTAATGAACCCATTCGAGAATCTTTGTCATCAATGTCCACTCTTGCCGTGGAATGGTCACATTCAGGGGTGGTGGACGACGTGGATACCCCAGAGGATTATGCGCGTTTGCGTCCTACTCCTGGTTAATCAGATGTTCAAGCTGATCCAATAAGTCATGGGCCTCATGAATCCCTAACTGAGTGAGGATGTAACGAAGTTCCAAGACAATGCTGGCCGCATCACTGGTGGATTGCTCTCGTTGGAGTTTTCCTATCAATTTTCCAGGTTGGAGAGAGGGTTGTAAATTCATAAAAAAGACTTTCGTTTATTTTCATGAAGATACCATCCTTTGAAGAAGGAGCCTCTCTAGAGTCTTTATGTATGAATGTTGAAGAACATCCCCCCAGGGAGGCTTGGCGAGCTGGGGGTCGATCTAAAATAGGAGAAAATCCTCTCTGCTCACAAAAAATCCACACGTCTGTAGCTTTGATTTTTTTGGGAGGAAATTGATGCGGAAAGTGATTCCAAGAAATTTTAAAGGGGAGGAGAAAACCAAGGAATAAAAGAAAACCCTTAAATCGCAATTTCTTGCAATTCAAGGGTTTATTCTTAAGCGCCTGATCGGAATCGAACCGACGTCATCAGCTTGGAAGGCTGAGGTAATAGCCATTATACGACAGGCGCGTTGTGTTGCTTCGCCGTGGCGTTGCGTTACGATCAGGACTATACGGGGAATCGAAAAAAGCGTCAACCCTTTTCGCTACTTGTAAAAAATTATGTGTTTCGGGCATCATTCTTTATGCAACACCGAGACCCTTTTCTCAATCTTTCCCCCCTGGACCATCGGTACTGGGAGGCGAACCGGGAACTCTTTGACGAACTCTCCGAAACA
>JAKSCK010000002.1 GCA_022360655.1 Spirochaetales bacterium
AGCGCGGTATCAAGATGGGTGTTGTCAACCTGACCATGTTCCGTCCGTTCCCAGGCGACCTGCTGGGCGCTGCACTGAAAGGCCGTAAGGGCGTTTGTGTACTGGAACGTACTGACCAGCCTCTGGCGGAAGACCTGCCAATCATCCGGGAAATGCGTGCAGTTCTGACCAAGTGTCTGGAAAACGGCAAGGCTCCGGAAGGCAAGAAGCCTTACCCACTGTACGACAGCTTCTCTGCTGACGACGCTCCTCGCATGTACTCCGGCTGCTACGGCCTGGGTTCCCGTGACTTCCAGCCTGAAGGCGTAATCGCGGCGATCGAAAACATGCTGGAAGATGGCGTCCAGAAGCCATTCTTCTACCTGGGTATTGACTTTGTTCGTGAGCAAGCGGCCAACCCGAAAGACGAAATCCGTCGTCAGGAAATCCTGGACGCTTACCCACACGTTAAAGAGCTGTCCCTGAAGGGTTCCGAAAACCCCAACCTGCTGCCTGAAGGTGCAATTACTGTTCGTATGCACTCCATCGGTGGCTGGGGTATGATCACCACCGGTAAGAACCTGTCCATGACCCTGTACGATCTGCTGGGTTATGACATCCGTGCGAATCCCAAGTACGGTTCTGAAAAGAAGGGTATGCCGACAACTTACTACCTGTCTGCAGCTCCAGAACCTATCCGCATCAACTGCGAGCACACCTACGTTGACGTAGTTATGTCTCCTGATGCGAAAGTATTCAGCCACTCCAACCCGCTGGCGGGTCTGAAGGAAGGCGGTACCTTCATCATCCAGAGCGAAGAAACTGATCCAGCCAAAGTCTGGGCCAAGATTCCTCGTCGCTTCCAGCAGGAAGTTGTTGATCGCGGCATCCGCGTATTCTTCATCGACGGCTTCAAGATTGCCCGTGAAGAAGCCTCCAACGTTGAACTGCAGTTCCGTATGCAGGGTAACGTATTCCAGGGTTCTTTCTTCTCTGCTTCTCCGCTGATGGAAAAAGCCGGTCTGAACGAAGAAGGC
>JAKSCK010000061.1 GCA_022360655.1 Spirochaetales bacterium
CGCTAGTGCAACGATGGGAAGAAACGCCATAGATCGGTGCACATGGGGCTCTAAAAAGAGCATTAGCATTGATAGCACGAATCGATCATCGCTAGGATAGTGCTAGTGGGGAAGAAAAGTCAAGGGGTGCTCCAAGGGGATCAAGCCCAAAGTGGTCAATAAGCAGAAACAGCGATGAAGACCAGTGAATGCAGGACAGTGTGGCCCTATGGAGAGGGGAATTGACCACACATGCAACATTGGAGAGAGAGGAACCAGAGAACCTCCAAGAAAGGAGATGCAGAGAGGATTGCATAAGGAGGAGTCTGGTACATCGCAGGGCATCACATGATGTAGCTAGAGTGAGGACCACTGGAGTGAGGAGTGAGGAGCATGGATTGACATCCACTTTGGTGCGAGGGATTGGGATTTGATTATCACTAAGGAGAGGTGAGAGAATTCTTTTAGCCAATTTTGCATAGATATTTCAGATGCAAATCACTGGTATTTCAAATGAAAAGAAAACAAATTATAAATTGTGCAGCACTAGAACAATGTGAGTTGTTGCTATGTGGAGATTGTGTTGGTCTAGTGCCCAGCATGCATTTTATTTTTGTTTGGGGTTTTGGCATTACTTATTGCAGTGCACACCTTTTCAAAACCATGAAATCTATGTCCTATTTCTATGGGTGCACACATGGATAGAAGATTTGGGTTGTGAGATTGTGATGGTTGTGGGTGTCGGTTGGGGCACTAGTGTATTGTAAAGGTTGTTCTGAAAATCTTGGAAAGAATTAAATGCTATTATGTCTATGTAAAGAGTACAGTGATGAATACAAATTGGTGAAAGGGATTGAAAAAAGGGGCGAAGAGTATTTGTGTGGAAAGTGAGTGGATTGTTGAGAATAGGTTGAAGTGAGAAGTAACACCAGTTCTATCAATAGATGTTGAGCTAGTTGTTAAAAGGCATAGACACGTTTTATGTTTGATTAAGCCCATTCATATAATAAGATAGCAAACGCTATGTAGAGGAAAATGTAACTATGGGTGGAAAGAAAAG
>JAKSCK010000231.1 GCA_022360655.1 Spirochaetales bacterium
CAAATAATGAATGCAAATTGACCACCTACAGACTCTTACACATTGATATGGCAATACATCACCAAATTTAAAAAATATTAGGAAGATGCATGGGGATATAGATATTGTGTTCTTTTATATTTCAGTCACTCAGATCTTTTTTGTGAAAAGATTGAGCCTTTGAGCCTTTTATTCTAATTGATATGTTATTTTCTTGAAGGATGAAAAACTTGAAGATTATCAGGTTATCCCAAGGCACAATGATTGGGAACAATGCCCACAAGGGGCTTTGGCATTGTATACCGTAACGCGCTTCCATGTTGACATGGAAGAATTTCTGAGGATGGACAAGGAAAAGAGAGATTGGTAAGCCAATAGAGAATAAATAAATGGTAGATGAATTTCATGGGGAGTGCTCGATGAACTTCTTTGTTTTCATTTCAGCCATTTATGATTCTTGCATGGGAGCACTGATTTACTATCATTTTATAAATGGAGATTTCTTTCCTTATAGATAAACAACACAGTGATCAGCAAACCATCAACTACAAAATGGGACAAGAGGACATGGAATTAAGATCACTACTTTTTAAGGCAATATGTTGAACAATCAACTTTATTCTGGTACACAATGGCCAATAAAATACTCCTCCATTAATAATGTCTACGTAAGCGCGTGTGCATTTCAATTTGTTGCCTTCCCTAGGTATGATATCAAGATCTTCCGAACGAGGTTGGACGAGACCAAGACATGCAAGCCAGGTGTGAACTACACTCAGAGGAGGAGAATTCTAGAGAAAACAGACACTTGGAGGAGTAGTGTCTGCCATGACGATAGGCATTTTGGTGCCTTCTATGCATTGATGCATAATGTCGGAAGAGATGATATCCGTGGGCTGGACACTGGGAAGATGATGTGATGGATACACATTATGCAAAACTATTCTCCCCAGATACGGTTGCGAAGATGGCGGGCTTTGCTGATGCAAAGCATTACTACTTGGAGCGCGCTCAGTTGGACCCATTTCAGCTGGGTGATGAAGGCATTTCCGAGATGGCGAGAAGTGTGTTCCCCAAGCTGGAGGATGAAAACTTCCTAAAAGCGATTGAACACGTGAATTATTTTTGTGTTGTGTAAGGACGCATTATGGTTTCTATTTTAAGCGTGTGTTTTC
>JAKSCK010000178.1 GCA_022360655.1 Spirochaetales bacterium
CTCAGTTCGGATTGGAGTCTGAAACTCGACTCCATGAAGGTGGAATCGCTAGTAATCGCGCATCAGCATGGCGCGGTGAATACGTTCCCGGGCCTTGTACACACCGCCCGTCACACCACCCGAGTTGGGGGTACCCGAAGTCGCTAGTCTAACCTGCAAGGGAGGACGGTGCCGAAGGTATGCTTGGTAAGGGGGGTGAAGTCGTAACAAGGTAGCCGTACTGGAAAGTGCGGCTGGATCACCTCCTTTCAACGTGAAGGAAACACGATTCTTTTAGTGAATCAAAAGTCGTCAGATGAGTGTACTTCTGACGCACGAGTTTCCCGGCAGCGTGGCTCTTTCTTCTCTTCTCTGTTCAGACCGTAAAACTTAGCCGGGGGCATAGCTCAGTTGGCTAGAGCACCGGCTTTGCAAGCCGGGGGTCCAGGGTTCGAGTCCCTGTGCCTCCAAACGGGTCTTTAACAAGTTAGCGAAGGGATAAAGAATAATATGGTCAAGCGACTAAGGGTCCATGGTGGATGCCTTGGAGCTGTCCGGCGATGAAGGGCGTGGTAAGCTGCGAAAAGCCTCGGAGAGGAGCAAACATCCTTTGATCCGGGGGTTCCCGAATGGGGTAACCCACACATCGGTAATGATGTGTATCGTGTACTGAATCCATAGGTGCACGAAGCAAGACCTGGGGAACTGAACCATCTAAGTACCCAGAGGAAAAGAAATCAATTGAGATTCCCTTAGTAGCGGCGAGCGGACGGGGAATAGCCCAAACCGAGCATGTTTCGGCGTGTTCGGGGTTGTAGGGCGCATGTCATGGAATGTCTAGGGATAGAAGAACGGTACTGGGAAGGCCGGCCAAAGAGGGTGATAGCCCCGTAATTGAAATCCTGATGACTCCTATTGCGTACCTGAGTACGGCGGGACACGAGAAACCCTGTCGGAATCCGGGTGGACCACCATCCAAGGCTAAATACGAGACAGCTACCGATAGCGAACGAGTACCGTGAGGGAAGTGGTGAAAAGCACCCCGGGAGGGGAGTGAAATAGAACCTGAAACCGTGGACCTACAAGTGGTCGGAGCCGGGATTCGTCCTGGTGACGGCGTGCCTTTTGTAGAATGAGCCTGCGAGTTACCGTATCATGCGAGGTTAAAGAACTGTAGTTCTGGAGCCGGAGGGAAACCGAGTCTTAACTGGGCGATTGAGTATGGTGCGGTAGACCCGAAGCCGAGTGATCTACCTATGGTCAGGCTGAAGCTCCGGTAACACGGAGTGGAGGGCCGAACACTAGTCCGTTGAAAAGGGCAGTGATGAACTGTGGGTAGGAGTGAAAGGCTAAACAAACTCGGAGATAGCTGGTTCTCCCCGAAATGGCTTTAGGGTCAGCCTCGGATGATTAATAGCGGAGGTAGAGCACTGATTGGGTGCGGGCCTGTCACAGGGTACCAAATCCAGTCAAACTCCGAATGCCGTTATTCAAAGTCCGGGAGTGAGACTATGGGTGATAAGATCCGTGGTAGAAAGGGAAACAGCCCAGACCGTCAGCTAAGGTCCCAAAACTATGCTAAGTGGGAAAGGAAGTATGATTGCCCAGACAGCCAGGAGGTTGGCTTAGAAGCAGCCACACCTTGAAAGAGTGCGTAATAGCTCACTGGTCGAGTAGTCATGCGCCGACAATGTAACGGGGCTAAGCATAGTACCGAAGCTACGGCTCAGCAGTTTACTGCTGGGGGTAGGGGAGCATTCCATAAGCTGATGAAGGTGATTCGAGAGGATTGCTGGAGGTATTGGAAGAGAGAATGCAGGCATGAGTAACGAAAAGGGAGGTGAGATCCCTCCCCGCCGAAAGCCGAAGGTTTCCTGGGTAAAGTTTGTCTTCCCAGGGTTAGTCGGCCCCTAAGGCGAGGCCGAAAGGCGTAGTCGATGGGAAACGGGTTAATATTCCCGTACTTCTGATAATTTCGATGGAGTGACGCATAGGGGGAACCCCTGCCAGGCGTTGGTTGTCCTGGTTCAAGCAGTTAGGCGTTGAAGAGTGTAGGAAAATCCGCATTTTGAGCTGAGCTGTGAAGAGTAGTGATCCTACGGGTGATCGAAGAGGGCGGACTCGTCGTGCCGAGAAATAACTTCTAAGGTTAGGTTATCAGGAACCGTACCACAAACCGACACAGGTAGGCGAGCTGAGAATGCTAAGGCGCACGGAAGAACTCACGTTAAGGAACTCGGCAAATTGCATACGTAACTTAGGGAGAAGTATGGCCTCCTTCGAGAGAAGAGGTTGCAGAGACCAGGCCCGAGCGACTGTTTACCAAAAACACAGGTCACTGCGAACCAGCAATGGGAAGTATAGTGACTGACACCTGCCCGGTGCCGGAAGGTTAAGAGGAGCTGTTAGCTTTGCGAAGCAGTGAATTGAAGCCCCGGTAAACGGCGGCCGTAACTATAACGGTCCTAAGGTAGCGAAATTCCTTGTCGGGTAAGTTCCGACCCGCACGAATGGTGTAACGACGTAAGCACTGTCTCGACCACGGACTCGGCGAAACTGCAGTCTCGGTGAAGATACCGAGTACCCGCGGCAGGACAGAAAGACCCCGTGCACCTTTACTGCAGCTTGGTATTGGAATTTGGCATTACCCGTGTAGGATAGGTGGGAGGCTGTGAACCGGAGGCGCTA
>JAKSCK010000192.1 GCA_022360655.1 Spirochaetales bacterium
TGCAAGTTAAGCGGGCGTTATACCCAAGAAAAATCAACTTAATTATTCTATTAAACGCGCATTTCCAATCGATCAATTTTCTTTGAGATCGTTCAATTTGTAAGCTGGGCTCTGGAGCGGTATGATAATTATTTTTCTCGAGAAAAATAATTATCAAATATTAATCTAGAGGAATTTGAGATCAGTTTAATATATTTGCCAAATAAAGTTAGGAATAACATTACCTTAACAAACGCCGAAGGCGGCATTTGATTAATCTACAAAATTCATTCTGATTTCCATGAATTCTCAATGGGGGTACAGATGAGATTTACACTTTCCAGAAGCAATCCTAAATTCACGCAGAATGACAAAATTAGAGAATCCCCCGGGGGAGAAAGTATTTAATTTTTAGCTTTGAGAGCGGGGAAAATCCGGAAATTCTTGGATTCTCCTGAGGAAGTGCTGTGAGCATTTCTATTGCTGAAAGCATTACGGAAATTTCTGAGATCCCCAGGGGGGAGAAAACGAGTTTTTGCTGAGATTGCTTCTGGAAACCAGAAAAGCCACTTTCAGCTCCAATAGAGGAGCAAAGTTAAAGAAACTTTGCGCTGATTTATGGAAAAACCCAGAAACACCGCTTGAGAAGCCCCAAGGGGGGTAATGAGTTTGGAGGGGCATTCATGGATTTCACTTAGAAATTCCGCTCGAAGAATCCAAGGGGGTAGTGTGACTAGAAAGGCGTTCTGGGGGTTTTCTTAGAAATCCAGGGAATCCGAACAATTCAAGAAAATCCTATTATGAGATTTGTTGAACAAAAAAGAATACTTCCAGAGAAATATATTTCCGGAAAAATTAGAGACTATACCCACTAATAATGTGAGATAATAAAGCTAGTAAGGGGAAATTCTGGGTATAACAAACGCTTGCAGCAGACAGCCCTACTGTCATGCTTTTTGCTCGGCAAAAATCACGCCAGCTTCACGCGCTGCAACTGAAGCGGGCGTTATGTTGAAGCCTTGCAGGCAAATACTAGAGGAGCAAATCGCAATGAAAAAAATCATACTAATTGGATTGTATATAGTGTATATTTCAAATATTTTTGCACTATCTGAAAATGATATTGAAAGTCGATTAGAAATTTTAGAACAGGAAATTGAATCACTCAAGGAAATTCTATTTGAAGCAGGATTACTTGATAATAAAGAGCACTCTACAACTAATGCGAATATTATTGATTCAGTAGTTGAACCCAGACCTATAACAGTTGAACTTTTATCGATAGATTTTTTTGAATCAAATAGAGATAATGATTATGCAAATGATTTCAGTGATTGGATCAGTTTTGTTTTTCTTTTTACAAATAATCATAATCAAACAATTCGAGCTGCAAAAGGATCAGTAGTATTTATGGATTTATTTGGTGATGAATGGTGGAAAATAGGATTAACTCTTAATGATCCAATAGGGAAAAATGAAGCAATTACCTGGGAGGGCATGATAGATTATAACGGTTATATAGATGCTCACAAAACTGCAAAGCGATCAGATCCTTCAGGAATTCAAGTGCGATTTGATATTGAGCAGATGCTTCTAAGTGATGGAACAAAGCTCATCTTTTAATAAAGAAGAAGCAATATACCGCAGATACCTGCGGTGCAGCTGATACAGTCGTTATGTTGAAAAGGAAATTTATGAGTTTACTAGAAGATTCTTGGGAACAGCGAGAAGAAGTAATATACAAGAACCTCTTTGGTGATCTTGGTGAATGTATTTTCCCTCTTGATGAAGATATTTTTATAAACGGTTTCAAACAAGAAAGTTATGACCCAAGATGGTTACATCATGGTGTTTTTTCATCACCACCAAACGGTGATAGAAAAACATGGCTATATGTCACATCAGGTATGTCTAACCCTTGGGAAGCTGAACAGGTAGAAGAGTACTCTGGTTTCGGTACTGAGTTGGTTATGGAAACAAAGGAAAAATCTGATTGGGCTATGAATGTATTAAGGAAGCTAATGGCTTATAATATCCTTTTGGCACATGGTATATATGGTGATTGTCCACTGTTAGATTATTGGCATAGAATTCCATTTGCATTGTCTCGCACGAATAGTGAAGAGATAAATATATGCTATATGATGATTGTTACTCCTAACCACTACCCTCAATCAATTGAGTTAAAATCCGGTAAAGTAGATTTCTTGCATATAATTGGCATAACAGAGAAAGAACTGGAATATGCCAAAAAAAATGGATCTAACGAACTTTACAAGCTACTTGTCAAAGAGAAAATCGCACCAGTAACATATAGGGACAGATCGTGCATATTTTCAACATAACAAACGCTTGAACTTGGCAAAGCCTACTGTCACGCTTTTTGCATAACGCAAAAAGTGCGCCAGCTGACGGCTTGCAA
>JAKSCK010000256.1 GCA_022360655.1 Spirochaetales bacterium
AGAGCTGGCCCTCGTTGGAACTAGGCCTGGGCCTGAGAATGGTACCAGAGGTGGAGTTGGTGGTCCAGCATCGAGCGGCTCACTGAGAAGGGCTCTATCCCTAATCGTGTCCCCAAGGCAGCTGTGCGAGCCTCAATGTCAGCGGCCTCATTGCCCTCAATGTCTGCATGGCCAGGGGCCCACCACAACTCCACTCGGTGCCCTGCACGGCGGAGGGCAGATGCCCGACAATATACGTCCCAGATGGAGGCCCGAATACGGCGCCAGCTAATCCCGCCTAGCTGAAGGTATAGTATGGGTATCATCATCATCATCAAGATCCATTTTTACAGGATTGTTCAACAGCGAGGGATAAAACCCAATTGGTCATGTAGCCCTATAACTAATAGAAATTGACAAAAACACAACCATTTGATCTAGCAGGGCTCCCCAGTAAATTAGGGGAACGGCCCTAGACAGATATTGTACAAGCTGCCCGCACAGCAATCCACTAGGTTGTGAACTAAAAAGAACTAGCACAAAGGAAAATAAAACAAAATCCGTGTAGGAATAACATGCACACAGCACATGGAGTTATGATCACACAGAAGGAATGTATGGTGGCATCCATGTGAGACCGACCCGCACCAGCAGCCTACCCAGGGGACCATTGAAGTCGAGCTAGAGCTGCCCTGGCTCCCCGTGCCAGCAGCTCAACAGCAACCTTGGCCCAAAGGACCGGGACCTGTGGACCCAGAAACGTGACCAAAGCCCCCACCTCCGGAACGTCCATCACCCCAATCACTACTCCAAACTTATCTTCAAGGGCCCTAATGGTCCTACCCTTAGAGCCCACAATATGAGGAATGGCTTCTTGGTTGACAGGAAGCTCAATTCTCGTGGCTCGGTCAATCCCCTCCAAGGAGGAGAGCCAAGACCAATCTGCAGTAGGAGCAGTAGTGAGAGGGGGGGACGCCGCAGTGGATGCCAAGGCAGGCATCAGTGCCCGAGGAACCTCCTGAGGGACGCGCTTCAATGGGGGGAGAGGCTCCAGAGGAAGAGCATGTTCCTTCTCCCCATCATATATCGACAAAAAATCCCACCAGGGACTGCTGGCACTGCTCTCTCTCTCCTTGAATGCTAGTGCAGTAACAATAGCTAGCCTGGTTCCTGCGTCCTCAGAAGTGGCGGGAGACCAAAGGACCATGGTCCCAGGAACTCGCTCAGGTTCATCAATGCTCGGTGCCACCCCCTCACTCAATCTAGGCGC
>JAKSCK010000127.1 GCA_022360655.1 Spirochaetales bacterium
CTGTACATTGGCGCATATACATTGGCGCCAGTAATACTACGTTTTGCGAGTTGCTGTGCCGTCACAGCTGCCAACTGTGGACTTTCTGATGACGACCAACAAGCGACGAGGCAAATTGCTGCATGGGTACTTTTGGATCGCCCTTTCCTTTTCTTTTATCTCCCCATTTCTAGTCATCAGAGGTGCTAGATGTATGGGTGGCGTACTCAGCCAACGTTTTTCACCCTGCTGAATTGTCAACTAGCGGCATTAACATCCAGGGATGCAAAGCCAGTTTCTCTGTTTTGCCTAAAGACAAATGGAGCTCCACCGAGCTCGACACACGCTTGCATTTTCTGCAATCCTCCATGCACGAATCGTGTGGTTTTTGCAGCTGCGGCAAGCAAGACCCAGGATGCGGCTATTGCTTTAGGTGCATCTGCCTTCTTGCATGGTTGGATGCCAATGGCAAACCCTCAGCAGTGTCCAACAACCATCAATAATGGTTCAATGACCATTATGGTCCATTTCAGCTCGCAAGAGAGCCCACGCATTGTTAGATGTTACAAACACAAAGATTTGATATCTTGAAATGAACAGTTTCAGACTGTAGATAGGCAACAAGTGATGCAGAAAGTGAAGACTACGCCAGTGGAGGCATACCATAGCCTCAAGAAGCAAGTGTAGCAATGTCATAAGGTGACAATATTTGCTTGCACAAATGGAAACTGGCACAAATCAGAGAATGAAGGACCAACAAACTCGAGGGCAGCTTACACCAGCAAGTGTTCTATTAGGATAAAAGGCAGCGCAAAATAATAGCGATCAAAAAAAGGAAGAGGCTCGAATTGAGGGGCAAGGTAGATTTCTACAAGAAGATTATAGAAAACCACATGAACTATAAGTAGGTGGAAGATAAATATGGCATTCAGGCGTAGCTGTGAAACAAGTGAAAAGGAATAAGCCAGATTTCAAGAAGCTATTGAAGAAGGAAGAGAGAAGGGGTACAACAAAAACGGCGCATAAGATTCCATTTCCCTTGATTGAAGATGGAGTGCTCCAATATTTTGAGCTCGCATGTAAGATTGGCTTGCCTGTAACCAAAGCATATTTGATGACAATGGGACAAGCGATGGAAAACATATTGTTATAAAGTCAACTATTGGGACCAACAAAGAGATTTGATATACAAAAATTCACTACATCACTCCATTGTGCCCACAGTGTGTTTATGCACAATGGGCTTAGACTTATGACGCTCTGGTGTGGGGAAGAATCAGTTTCTAGTGCAATTATTGCACAGGAGATGGAAAGATTTCGTCAAAAACTTGCATCTTATGAACTCAAGTTGATTTGCAACGTGGATGAAACGCGGTTGTTCTTTAAAATGGTGCCCCGGACAACTTATTTGTATTCCAGCGAGGATCGTACACCACCCGCACACAAAGGGGATGAGTAGCAAGGACCGTTTGATTGTGCTTATTTTGCACTGATGCTTATGGCTCATTGAAAGCTGCAGTGACAATTATGGGGAATTCAAAGAACCCTCAATGTTTTCTCATTAAGAAGCCCGCCTCGTACTGTGTGCTATAGGAAAAAGCGTGGGGCGATGAACACACCTCACGAGAATGAATTTTCAGTATTCCTGACTCTTGTGAGGGCATCTGTGCCCTCCTCTAAAAGGGTTGTGCTTCTTATGAGTAAATTTTAAGCCTATGTTCTGGGACATGACCGAGTGGAAGTATATTTTGCTTGCCTCCCAAGTGTACAGCTATTCATCAACCAATGAACGCGAGAGTAATTGTTGCACTGA
>JAKSCK010000161.1 GCA_022360655.1 Spirochaetales bacterium
AACTCATACTGTTGAAAGTATGATAGAGATTTACCCAACTCCTTCTGTTGATTTCTATACAGATCCAGAGGAAGCAAGTATTTTAACTCCAAATATACAGTTCCATGCAATTAATGAAGGAGCATTAGCACTTTACTGGTATTTTGGAGATGGTGATTCTGCAACAATAAATACTGCATCACCTGTACATTTCTATCCAGCTGTTGGACAATACGGAGTTCAGTTAGTTGGTGTGAATCATTATAATTGTAAAGACACTGCTTATAAAGAAATAACTATTGTAGATGAGTTGTCATTCTATTCACCTACAGGTTTTACACCTAATGGAGATGGAATAAATGATTGTTTCAAACTTTGCGGAAATGGTATTGATCCTAATGAGTTCTATTTTGTTGTGTATGATCGTTGGGGTGAGAAAGTATTTGAAACAGAGATCTATGATGGAGAGGATGATTGTCAAGGATGTGGTGAAGGTTCATGGAATGGTGCTATGAATAATGATCCAAATCTTGCAGATGAATTACTTCCATCTGGTGTTTATATTTGGTACTGTAGTTTTGTTGATAACTTTGGCAACCAACATGAAGAAACCGGTGAAATTCATCTTGTTCGATAATAATTTAGTTTTTTTAACTGATTTATCATAAAAATCGTTTGATATTAGCAGATTTTTTTCAACTTTGTAACAGTGATGGAAAACCGAATTGCAATATTTAAACCGATTTATGCTGAAGAATAGGATATCAGTTAGTTCGACTGGTTTGATCGTTTTAGGATTGAGTTTTATTCTATTTGGATTCAAGTCTTTTGCGAGTCCAGATGGTGATCTCAAGCCTAAAAACGATCAAACTTATTCGTTAGCTAATTTAAATACGACCGAGTTAACAATTAATATTGTTTATCCCGAGAATGTATGCTATGGCGAGAAAGGATCCATAGCTTTAGTTGTTGAATCGGGTGTTGCTCCTTTTAACTTCCTCTGGAGTACTGGTGATACCGACCAAGAATTGTATGATGTTGATCCAGGAACGTATTCAGTTACAGT
>JAKSCK010000198.1 GCA_022360655.1 Spirochaetales bacterium
AGACCTTGGCGTCTGGGCTGGCTTCCCAGCTTTCGGCAAGCTCACCTTTCAGCGAGCCGTCGGCGGCGACTTCGGTCAAAGCGTCGAAGACGGTGCCGTGGGCCGAAGCGATCATGAACAGGTCCGAGTGCGTCCGGCCATCCCAGCTATCGGACGTATTGGCGCCGGACAGGCCCGCCGTCAGCTTACCGCCGCGCTTGGCCTGGGCGCGCAAAGGCATGCCCGTGGCGGAAAGAACGGCGGCGGCTGCGCCTGTCTGTAGTAGGCCGCGTCGTGAAATCCGTGGCATATCTGTCTCCCTTGTTGGTTCGCCCGTCCCGGGCCGATTCGTGTTACATTTTATCAACAGCGGCATCGCCGATGTTATCAACTCCCCGTTCAGCCAGCAGATTGGTCAGCCAATCGGGATCCATTTCGGGTACCGAGCTTAGCAGAAGATCGGTGTAGGGGTGGTGCGGCGGCTGGAACATCTGGGTCTTTGGGCCCTGTTCCACCACGCGCCCATCCTTCATCACTACGACCTCATCGGCGATGGATTTCACAGTGGCCAGATCGTGCGTGATGAACATGTAGCTGAGGTTCAGATCGTCCTGCAGCTTGGCCAGCAGCTTGAGAATACCTTCGGCGACCAGCTGGTCCAAAGCGCTTGTCACCTCGTCGCAGATGATGAACTTGGGCTCGGCGGCCAGAGCTCGGGCAATGCCGATCCGCTGCTTCTGGCCACCCGATAGCTCAGAAGGCAGGCGGTCACGGTAGGTGGCCGGATCCAGCTCGATCTGGTCCAGCAGCTCGTCGACCCGGTTCCGCTTCGCGGCGCCCGACAGGCCCATGTAGAACTGCACGGGCCGCCCGATGATCTCTCCAATCGGCTTGCGGGGGTTCAGCGCAGTATCGGCCATCTGATAGATCATCTGCGCCTGCCGTAACTGCATCTTGTTGCGCTTGCGGTAATCAAGGGGCAACGGTTCCCCATCGAACTCGATCACACCCTCCTTGGGCGGCAGAAGGCCGGTGATGCAGCGCGCGGTCGTTGACTTGCCCGAGCCGCTTTCACCCACGACGGCCACGGTCCGGCCCGCGTGGATGTCGAAACTGACGTCATGCAGAACGTTGACGTTGCCATACCCGGCGGTGACGTTCTTGACCGAAACAACGGGCACTTCGTCCGACCCGGCAGGCGGCTTTTCGGTGCGCTGGAAGCTGCGAACGGCCCAAAGGCTTTTGGTGTAATCCTCTTTCGGGTCGCTGAGCATGGTACGGGTATCGGCCTCTTCGACCTCATCGCCCTTCAGCAGCACTTTGATCTTGTCGGCCATCTGCGCCACGACCGCGAGGTCATGGGTGATGTAAATCGCCGCGGTGTCGAATTGTTCGACAATGTCGCGAATGGCGGCGAGCACCTCGATCTGCGTCGTCACATCGAGCGCCGTCGTTGGCTCGTCAAAGATGATCAGATCGGGACGGCAGGCCATCGCCATCGCCGTCATTGCCCGCTGGAGCTGACCGCCGGAGACCTGATGCGGGTAACGGAACCCGATCTCATCAGGGTTGGGCAGACGCAGACGGCGATAAAGCTCAATGCCGTCCTCTTCGCTGTCTTTCCGGCTCGACACATTGTGCTGAACGGGCGCCTCGGTGTGCTGATCGATCAGCTTATGGGCCGGGTTGAAGCTGGCCGCCGCCGATTGCGCGACATAGGCGATGCGTTTGCCGAGCAGCGAGCGTTTCACCGCGGCAGAGGCTTTGATCAGATCGATGCCGTCGAATTCAACAGTGCCCTCGGAGATACGCACCCCGTCGCGGCAGAACCCCATGGCCGCCAGACCGATGGTCGATTTGCCCGCGCCGGATTCGCCGATCAACCCTAGAACCGCGCCCTTGTTCAGATCGAGATCGCCGCCGTTGATGATCGGGTTCCAGGTCTCGTCGGACCGCCCCTCGATCTTCAGGCCACGGATTTTGACAAGTTGCTCATTCGACTTCGTGCTCATCGCATCACTCCTTCAGGCCC
>JAKSCK010000238.1 GCA_022360655.1 Spirochaetales bacterium
TCATTGTTATCGATTGCATTCCTACATCAAAATCAATGTCAATGACTGTACTTCACTTCCAGTCTTTGCCAAGCTGCAATACATACATATCCTTTCTACAGTGGAACTGGGGCATAATATTGGATTCCACAGAATTCACATTCATATTGTTTCCAATGTTTTTCACCCTTTGGAGCGGGTCCCCATCGAGCCCCTACCGGCAGAATCACTTTCTGCCCTACACGCTCTAAATACCTCAGCTCATACAACAGTAAATTTGTGGATACGCGGTACCTCAGACAAATGTCATTTTTCGGTACACACTCGTGACCAGGAGTACTACGAATAGTGCGGGCGATTCGTCTTGCACGGACGAGTTCGTCCCAGCGCGCCTGCAAATGCTGAAACAGAAAATACTCGTTCGCCTCATGATGGTCATCTACCGTCATACACCTAGTATACATCGCCCTAAGATCACGCCACAAATTAAATCGATGTTCCTCCACCCCAGGATTGACTTCCCAGCGTCGTGTTTCCGGATCACCCCCAATATAGGGTGGCTCAGTACACATACGAATGGGCCCTTCCCCAGACGCTACAGACATCTCTTCTTTCCGCGCGAGCTCCCTTGCCGCCTCACCTAAGCCCACGGCAAACGGATGGGAGGAGCTAAATCGGGTGACTGCACTACATATGTTTAGTGCCCTAAGCACACGCTGCAGTGCTATCGTCTGTTGTAAAAATTCTTCATATTCTTCTTGCATCTTCGCGGGATTTAGGCGCAACTCTTCAACGTTCTCCGCCTCGGTGAGGATCTGGGCTAAAGTCCGTTTTGGCATCAAACGCTTTACCACATCTTTATAGAAGTCATACACGAAGGCTTGGTTCAGACACGATTCCGGGAATAGAGGCTCCATCTGCAAATTAAAGGAAATAGATTGGAAATTGAGTTATTTTCTTTAGCTTGATTTCATTCTTTACATTACCGGTCTGTGAACGACACTGTGATCACACTGTGTTCAACTTCCAAACAATTTCGGTCCAACGACCATCTTAAAACTTATTAAAAAAATATAATAGTATACAAGTCCCCTAGGTCATGGTTCATGCCCCGATGTCCTTAAACCAGTTTTTTTTTCTCTTTTTTTTGGGATTAATTCA
>JAKSCK010000259.1 GCA_022360655.1 Spirochaetales bacterium
CCCAGGCGCCTCGACGCCCCCCGCCCGCGCGCTTGGCGCCGGAGCGTACGGCACTCCTGTCGCCGGCGGCGGAGGAACACCGACACGCCCCAACGCGCGCCAGCACGTTCGGTGGCGCCCTCGACGCCGTGCTGCATCGGGAGCTGGGTCTGGGCGCCCGACCGGCGGTGGAGGAGGTCCGACGGACCGGAAAAGGCGATTACGTGGTCCAGTTTGGTACGGCGGCGTGGGAGCGATTGACTGGGAATGGCAAATGGACCCTGCCGGGATTCGGAGAGTGGCACCGGGCATCTACCCGCCCCTTCCGGCAGAGGAGCTCGCTCGTGCTGACGGGGATTCCCAGTGGCATCAGTGACGAAGCGCTGCGCCAGGAGCTGGTCACAGGAGCTGCGACTCGCTGGCCAGCACTACCAGCAAAAGACCTGCAGGGCGTCAGGGTGGTAAGATTGAACCGACGCGCACCTGCCTCTAATCAGCCCTCATCTTTGCTTAATGGTGGGCCAGATTGGGTACCCTCCACATCAATCCGTCTTTTTGCCTCCAAGGCGTTGTGTGAGACAATTTTGGATGAAGGGGGCACAGTATTGGGGTTCACTTTTCGCCCAGCGCGTCTGTTTCAACCTGCAAAACGCCGCTGTCTGCGCTGTGGTCAGTTGGGGGTCCATAGTGCCAAATATTGCCGCAACACCCCAAGGTGTAGGCACTGTGGGCTCCCCCACGAGACTTTTGAATGCCCCTCCAACCCTCAAGGGCGCACCCGCTCCTCTGGCCAGGAGGCCCAAACCTCTGGACATGCGGATCGCAGTCCCCGCAATAGGGCTGCCCCCACATCATGAGGCCCCCTCCAACAATGGGGGGGGGTCTCCCGATCAGCCCATCCGGGGGGCAGTGTCCTGCATGCAACTCAATTTTAGGCGCAGCGAAACCACATGGGTCCTATGCCAACAAGAACTCCTCGACCAGAACTTGACCCCTGATGTGATCCTCATCCAAGACCCCCCCTCCTCCGCATTGGGGGGACGAAATGTGTTCAAAGGGTACCGCTTGGTCCGTGCCCCTAGGCAGGGAGCAGTCTTGGGGCAAGCGGCATTGGCAATCCGAGACACAGTCCGATTTCGGCAACTCAGACCTTTTGGGCCACGGGTGGTGCTTGTGGAGCTTGCAACTGCAGAGGGGCCTCTGATCGTTATCTCAGCCTACATCCGGCACACCTCAGGAGAGGGCCTGGAAGCCCTGGCAGCAGCGTGCCGGTGGGCAAAAGGACGATGCCCCCGCGTGATCTTGGGGTTGGACGGCAATGGACATAGCCCCCTCTGGGGACCCCCCTCCGTGCAGCGGAATCAGGTGGGCTCACTTCTGGAGGATTTTATCGTTTCTTGTGACTTAGACATCTTGAATGACCGGGGAGGCCCCGCCACTTTCGTGTCAGATGTGGGTGACCGAACTTGGATCGACCTCACCTTGTCCACCCCCTGCATCTCTGTATCCATTTTGGATTGGCGAGTGCAATCGGAATTTCTGTCGGGGTCAGACCACCGCCCAATCTTTTTCTCCGTGGACACCTCTCCGCTGCGCACGGATGTGTTCACGCGCCGGGCGTGGGATGAAACCCCTTGGGTTGAGTTTGCCGCCACTGTGAGGAGGGCGTGTCAGGAGGCCGGATGGGTGGGGGACCCCACTGATGGGGATGCCTCGACCATGGGATCAGACTCGATTGCCGACCGTGTGGCCCGCCTCACCCACATCCTAGAGGAGGCAATTGCCACCCATGTGCCAGAGAAGACTATTTGTTGGGCCTCCAAACCATGGTGGTCCCCAGAGGTCGCCTCCGCTCGGCAGCACATGAGGCGCATGTTACACCGGGCCCAACGAATTGGGACAACCTTGGATTGGAAGCTTTACCGACGATCCCGGCGCAGCTTCACCTCCATGGTCAGGAAAGCCAAAGCAATCGCCTGGCGGGACTTCTGCGCCTCGGTCAATAAATCCGATATGTGGCACCATATCCCTCGCCTTCTGAAACCACGTCAACGATTACGCGTCGAAGATCTTCAGATTGACGATGGCGACTGGGCACAAGAGGATGCAGCCAAAGCAGAGGTTTTGAAACAACGTTTCTTCCCTCCCGGTCCCACCTCCCAAGCCTTTCAACATTTGACATCTCAGAGGTCCTTAGAGGTCAC
>JAKSCK010000169.1 GCA_022360655.1 Spirochaetales bacterium
CAGAAAAAATCCTCCAGAACTTGGATGCTCAGCGTCGGGGAAAACAGGTGATTCTCCATGTGATGGATGCCTTTTCCCTTCTTTCAGAAACCTTTCTTTACAATCTGATACAGGGGCTTCAATCTCAATCTCATCAGTTACATTTGGTGCTCACCCATGCTCATGTGAATAGCAAAAGCAGATCATTCCCCCATGTGATTGTGGCTCCTCCTGCCTATCTCCACCGCTACCAGCATCCTTTTTTGCCCAGTGATGAGAGGAAAGCCAAGGACTACATTCCTTGGATTCGGCGGATTGCCCCTGATTTGGTGCATGCCCATTTTGGTTGGGCTGGGATTCCGTTGTATTCAGCAGTGATGAAGAAGGTCTTCCCACAGATTCCATTGGTGGTGAGCCTTCATGGATCGGATGTTACCAGTCATTTCCGCCATCGAAAGCGGTACCGTAGGATTTTTTTAGAAACGCAGTTTCATGCTCCCTTACGCATGGTGGTGCAGTCGCAGTTTCTTCATGGCATTCTGAGTTCCGCTGGTTATCCTCACGATAAGCTGGATTTTGTTTACAACAGTTATGCCCCAGGTTTGGAAAATGAAGGGACATCGCCATGTTATGTCTCTTCTGAAACTTTCAAAATCCTTCATGTTGGCCGATTGGTTCCCTGCAAGGGACAGGAATACCTGATACGGGCCTTTGCTCAGTTTCTTCAACATCATGAGAATTCTCTCCTTACCTTGGTGGGGGAAGGAATGGAAGAGTCCAAGCTCAAGGATTTGGTTTTCGAACTGGGGATTCCACAAAAGGTGCACTTTCTTGGAGGCCTGGAACAATCGGAAGTCTTTGAGCAAATGCGAAACCACCACCTTTATGTTCAGCCATCGATCCGGCATGAAAAAACAGGGCAGGAAGAGTCCTTTGGTGTAGCGGTGCTGGAGGCCATGATGTGTGGTTTGCCTGTGATTGCATCGCGAATTGGCGGACTGGTGGAATTGGTGGAAGAGGATGGAGTGCATCAGTTGGTGCCAGAGAAAGATGCATCCGCACTTGTTCAAGCCATGGTGAAGGCGCATCATCACGCTCAATCCTTTGTTTCATCTCCTATACAAAGAACACAGCTCATGGCTCGCTATTCTCCTGAGGCTCAGCTGCAGGCCATGCTTCGGGTGTATCAAAAACTGCTTTCATTCCTGGATTAAATCGACCCCTCCTCGCCAAGCTCCTCGGGGTGGTTTTGGTGGAGAACATTCTTTTTGAGCCAAACCCATCAGGCTCCGGCCTGATGGGTCGATTTAAAGGCTCGAAAGAAGAATGGTGAAAATCACCATGGAAAGAAGAGCCACAGGGTAAACCGCTCCATAACCTGAGGCCACATCATCGCATCCTGTGGATTCCACGGCCGCGCCAAGGCCAGGGGTGCTGGTCATGGCACCACAAAGGGCTCCTGCAAGAAGAATCCAGTTGAGTTTTAAGAGATAGCGACCAACAAAGAAACCCACAGCAATGGAACTGAGAGCGGAGGCTGTGGCCACCACAAGAAGGGGAAGACCGGCGCCATGGATGGCATCGATGGCATTGTGCCCATAGCGTAGGCCCACCACGCTGAGAAAGAGCACTACACCCAGTTCTCGGATTGTGCTGAGGGCGGCTGTGCTCATTTGGAAATTCAGGGGTCCCAATTTTCCCACAAATCCCAAGAGAAGTCCTATGGTAAGAATTCCTCCGGTGACACCCAGTCCCAGATGTCCCAGGGGACCTAGGGGGATTTGAAGTGCACCAAGGAGGGTGCCCAGGACAATCACCAAAAAAAACTCAAGTGGGCGAAATCCTTGGGCCTGAGGGATGGCCGTTTCATCAATATCCAAATCTTCACAGTAGGCCTTGTTTTCCGCTTTGGCATCCAGACGAAACAACAAAGGAAGTCCCTGCATGGCCAACACCACGGCCAGAACCCCAGGTATGTAGCCCACGGCATAGCCAAATCCAACAGCAGCCTCAGCCTCTGAACCCTGGACATGTTCCAGAGCGGCAGCCAAACCTGGGGAGCTGGTGAGGGCACCGGAGAAGGCCCCAGGGATGGCGGCACTTTGAATGCTTCCCATCCATTTTGAAAGGGCAAAGGCGGTGAGGGCCCCGGTGAGGGGGACAATAATCCCCAGGGACAAGAGCTTGATTCCATACGTTCGTATCACTCTATTGAGATAGCGGGCAGAGGAGAGGGCCACAGCACCAATGAATAGGGCAAGGGAGAGCTTAAAGACATCCTGGCCCACCAGTCCTTGGGAGAGAATGGTGTTCTGTTCATCGGGGGGGAGTGTTGTGATGACAAGCCAGCCCAAAAAGAGTCCGGTGAACAAGGCTCCGGAAGATCCTAAGGAAAAACGCTTGATGTGGATTTTACCCAAGAGAAGACCAAGGCTGGCGGCCAGGGATATGAGGGTGAGAGGCGAAGTGAGCAGCATTTTTATCACAAGGCTGTTCCTGAGATGGATGGGTTGATGGAAGGTGTGGGGGGGACTCCGTCTCCTTCATGGCCGGAATATGCTGCAGGATGAGGTGTATACCCCCGATTCACCACGGCATCCCAACCATCTTGAAAGGCATTGAGATTGGAGGACTCTGCGCCGTAACGTCGTTGAATCACCTCTTGAATGGACTGACATTTGACCGCAGAGGTGAGGGCACAGACGGCACCCAGGAGAGCCATATTGGCTCCTTTTCCATGAATAAGAAGCGGGATGGGGATGCGTCTGGCATCGGTTTTTGCACTGGCTTTGACCGTCTCTTCGTCATAGATGAACATGCCACCAGGGCGGATGATGTTGGCATGGGCGGTGTAGCCGCGTTGATGGAGTGCTCCAAGGACATGGGCTTGGGCAATTTTGGGGTAAAGAACTTCTCTGTCACTAATGATGACATCGGTGCGTGTGAGTCCTCCCCGGGCTTCTGCTCCATAGGACTGGGATTGGGTGGCATGTCGGCCCTCTTCGAGTACAGCGGCTTCTGCGAGGATGATGCCCGCTGTGATCACACCCTGGCCTCCTACTCCAGTAAAGACAATGTTCAACATCGTGGGGCCTCCTTGCCGTAGCGCCGTTTGGGGGAGCGTTGCTCTCTGGCCTGCTCACAGAGCTGGGCATAGGCCTCACCATATTCGCGTTTTTCCTGTTCCACAAAGATGCCGCGGGGAATGAGCTGGGGATTTTCTTCCAATTGTTTGGAGCCCAATTTGGCTGTGCTGTCTTTGAATGTTTGGAGCATTTCAGGAGCCTCTCCCGCCTTGTTCTTTCGCCCAAAATAGGTGGGACATTGACTGAAAACTTCCACCACAGAGAATCCTTTGTGTTGGATGGCACGGGTGAAATATTTTTGAAGCTCATGAACATGGAAGGTGGTGGTGCGGGCGGCAAAAGAGGCTCCTGCAGCCTGGGCCAACTTCATGGCATCAAAGGCTGGGTCAATGCTGGTCCATGGTGCTGTTGTGGCGGAGATCCCGGCTCCTGAAAGTGGGGAAAACTGTCCACCTGTCATGCCATAGATGCGATTATTCAGAATGATGGCTGTCATATCAATGTTGCGTCGTGCAGCATGAAGAAAGTGGTTTCCTCCAATGGCCAAAGCATCACCATCTCCCATGGGAACCAGGAGTTGGAGCTCCGGGCGGCTCATTTTCACCCCTGTGGCAAAGGCCAGTGCGCGGCCATGAAGAGTGTGCATAGTGTGGAAGTCGGCATAACCGGCCATCCGAGCGGAACAGCCAATGCCACTCACCATCACAATGTCTTCTTTGGAGATTTCCAGTTCATCGACGGACCGAAGAAGGGCATTGAGCACGGTCCCATGACCACAGCCAGCGCACCAAAGGTGGGGGAAGAATCGTTTTCGGATGTATTCTTGGGGTTTCATGCCCACACTCCTTTTCCTTCAATGATGCGTAGAACACGTCGGATGTCTGATGGCGCAATCAGTTGACCATCAATCCGATTGGCCAAAAAAACGCGTTCTGGTTTGGGAGCCACCCGACGAACTTGCTCAAAAACCTGCCCCAGATTCATTTCCACCACCACAGCCTCTCCAACCTTTCGAAGGGCTTCACTCACACGACGGCCTGGAAAGGGCCAAAGGGTTTCTAATTCAAGAAGGCCCATTCGCACGCCCTTCTCTCGGGCATCACGAACCGTCTGTCGGGCCGTACGGGCGGCGGAACCATAGGATATTAAGAGGGTTTCGGCATCTTCTGTGTGGTACTCATTCACAAAGGAAAGCTCTTCTTCTCGGCTTTCAATTTTTTCCACAATGTGACTGAGAAGGCCTCGAACCACCTCTGGTTTGGTGCTAGGGAAACCCCACATGTCATGATACAAACCTGTCACATTGTAGCGGTGCACTCCGCCAAAATCGGACATGGGGAGTCGGCCATCTTCCCGGGGCAGGTAGGGGCGGTAATCCACATCCCGAGGAACGGAGGTGTGAAGGCGCTCCACTAAGTCCATCTGATCTTCTTCCGGGACATGGAGTCCTTCACGCATATGGGCAATGAGTTCGTCGTAAAGCAAAATGACTGGAGTTCGGAAGGTTTCTGCCAGATTAAATGCACGAACGGTATTGTCAAACAGGGCCTGATGGGATCCCGCTGTTAGCGTGATGATGGCATGGTCGCCATGAATGCCCCAACGAGCCTGGTTCACATCCCCTTGGGAGACTTGAGTGGGAAGTCCTGTGGAAGGGCCTCCCCGCATCACGTTCACAATCACCAGGGGGATCTCAGTCATCACGGCATAGCCCAGAGCTTCTTGCATGAGGGAAAAGCCCGGACCGCTGGTGGCCGTCATGGCTTTTTTCCCTGTCAGTGAGGCTCCAATGACGGCGCAAAGTGAGGCAATCTCATCTTCCATTTGAATGAAGGTGTGTCCACGTGGAGGAAGTTCTCCTGAGAGTCGTTCTGCAATTTCTGAAGAAGGTGTGATGGGATAGCCGGCAAAGAAGTCCAGGCCGGCCGCTAGTGCTCCGAGAGCACAGGCTTCATTTCCTTGAACAAAGCGCACTGTGCTCATGCTGTGGCCTCCAAAGATTGGATTTGTATGGCCAGATCAGGACATAAACGCTCACAAAGGGTGCAACCGGTGCATCTTCCCTCTTTAGCGGCCATGGCCTTTCCCTCAACATTCAATACAATGGCTTTCACCGGGCAAAATGCAACACAGATGCCACAGCTTTTGCACCATCCCGATTCAATGAGAATCTGCCATTTTTGGCTGCCCATGGAATCCTCCCTTGATGGAAACACCAACATTTCTAAGTCCGCCAGATGGAATCGTCAACAGTGAATGAAGGTGATTTTGGATGTTCGTGCAAACTTCTTCGTCTCTAGGAAGCCAGAAGTTTTTTTCTTCATTCACCGTGTGGAGAGAATCGCTCAGTGATTTCTCAGAAACGCTCTCATTCCATGATGGAAGGAACACAGGATTCATGCTGGAAGAAAATGGCTTGGTTTAAGAAATAATGCCTAGAAGTTTTCTATTGAATGGATCAAAGTATAATGTGACGTGCCCTTAGGTAAACTTTTAAAGGCATCATTACCTCGGAAAACGCGGAAAAGGGTGGAGCAGTTTGCGGATACCATGCTCCATGACCGTTCCATTTCTTCTGTTTTGTCTTCACTTGGAATCTTCATCATTGATGAACACAGTGAGGAACTTTCCCATCATCCCATCTGGAAGCATTTAGGCCGGGGTCGAGGTTATGATCAATCCTGGCTAGAACGCATTCACCCTGAAGACCGAAAACGAGTCGAAGCCAATGTTCAAGAGATGATTGATGGGAAAAGAGACTCGGTGAATGAAGTCTTTCGCTATTGTCTTGAAGATGGATCATGGCGCTGGGTGGCCCACCGTGGAGGTGTGGCCTATCGGGATGAGGGTGGATCTCCCTGGCTTTTTTTTGGAGTTGATGAAGACATCACAAAAATCAAGGAAGCCCAAGAAGAGGCCTCCATTCGTGCTCGAGAAGCGGCCACTCTTCAAGCCTGCATTGAGGTTGTTTCCTCCAGCTTGGATTTAGAAGAAACCGTGGGTCGAGTGCTGGAACAGGCTCGTCGTGTTGTGGCTTATGATCGAGCTTCTGTGCAGGTTCTCCATGATGGTTATCTGGAAGTTTTGGGAAGCATGGGATACCGTGACTCATCCAAAATCACAGGCTTTCGTTTTCCCTTTCCACAAGAAGGATCTTTAAGCACACGGGCCATTCAGGAACGCCGTCCCTGCCTTTCCAATGATGTGGCAAAAGAGTTTCCCAATTATATTCATATGGAACGGGAGGAACCGGCATCATCCTGGATTGGGGTTCCTTTGATTGCTCATGGGGATGTGATTGGATTCATTTCTTTTGAACAAACGCGTCCCAATGGATTCACCCATCACCACCTGGAAATGGTGCGGGGATTTGCAGGACCTGTTGCCATTGCCATGGAGAATGCTCGCATGCATGGGGAAACCTACCGCTTGGCCATGGAGGATGCCCTCACAGAGGTGGGGAGTCGGCATTCTTTTGACTTGAATGGACGTTATCTCTTTGAGAAGGCCCGGAGAGAGGAGCAACCCATCACCTTTGCCCTTTTGGACTTGGATCATTTTAAACGGGTCAATGATGACTTTGGACACCAAATTGGAGATCAGGTTTTGCATTCTGTGGCTCAGACCTGTCAAAAGAATGTGCGAGCTTCTGATGTGGTGGCCCGGTATGGGGGAGAAGAAATTGCGATTCTTTTTCCCGATACGGATGTGAAAACGGCCATGGAGATTGCTAGAAGAATCCGCCAAGATGTACGTTCCATTACTTTGGATGGGGTGAACCGTCCCATTACGGTGAGCATTGGTGTCGCTGGAGGAATCCCAGGGCGCGAGGTGCCTCTCTCTGACATGGTTCGCGATGCAGATGCTGCTTTATACCGGGCCAAATCTCTCGGAAGGGATCGGGTTGTGGTTTTTGCGCATGAATCATTCCCTCAATGATGAAGAAGCATGATGAATCGTGAGTGTTCCTCCATGGGGAGGGGGGCCAATGAAAATCTGGGGAGAGGAATCCAGAGTGATGATTGGGGAATGGTTGAAATTCTTCCATTCTCCTGTGGAGGGAGAAAAGTGCTTCAGGGGAAAATCCCATCCTTCAATTTGCACTTGATGTCGTCCCCATTTTGACCAAATCATCAGAACCTGAAGGCCATTCTTTGTTGCATACACTCGGGCATCCAAGGGCAGGCGACTTTGATTGATCAATGCCATTGAATTGAATTGTGCACCTTGGAGTAGAGGAAAAAGGGCTGCCATGGTTCTTCCGCTCTGTTTGGGTTTTCCTCCGGAATACACGGCACCAAAAAAAGCCTCAGAGGAGCTTCCCTTCGGTGCCTGTCCTTGGGCAAAGGAATCACTGAGGGCATACCAAAAGACCGCATCCGCACCCTTTTCACCGTAAAGAGCCATGGTTTTGAGGGCATAATCTCCTCCCTTCTCGGGGGAGATGGCATGAGGATAAGCCCCTCCTGTGGGAAAGCCAATCTCAGTAACCCAGAGTTCTCCTTGGAATTGATATTTTTTCATGATTCGTTTTGCCGCTCTGAGCCGACGAGAGGTGGATTCTGGTGTGAGTCCATAGGGATGAATGGAAAGGGCATCTGCCTGGGCTAAGGCCCCTGATTTGAAAAGATTCTCGAGATAACCATAGGCACCAAGTATGGGATGAAACATCAAACCTCCAACCACCACTTTTACAGTGGGATCAATGGAGTGAATTCGTTCCACCGTGGCTTTGGTGAGGGCAAAAAAATCCTGATTTTTTCCCTGCCAAAATCGGGGGAAATTGGGTTCATTCCAAATCTCAAAAGCTCCTACCCGGTTTTTGTAACGTCTAACTGTTTGTTCGACATATTCCAGCCAATGATGGAGTTTTTCCTGTGGAACAAATCGTGGAGGGTTTGGTGCATCATGAATCCATGGAGTGTCATAACAGAGTATGGCCAGAATCTGAACTCCTGCTTCATCCGCTTTATCACAAAGTTCATCCGTGTAAGCAAAATTCCATTCTCCCTGTTTTGCTTCAATACGTGCCCAAGGAAAATCTTCTCGAGCCCATTGAATCCCCAGGCTTTGAAGGAGTTCTGGGGAACTGGATGCGGATGCCAGAGCATGGCACATGCCAAATTCAGGCCATTGGGCAAACGCCGCTTCCTGAAGTGCTGTCAGAGCACCCCTTTCCGTGGCACAGGATGAGGAAAGAAAAATAAGAAGGAGAAAAACAGGAGATAGAGGGGACAATCTGGAGTCTCGAGGCGTATTCATGGTTAAATCCTAGCGTGCTGTGCAAGAATCGCCAGCCGCGGGCGATTACACTATACTGCGATGGGAGTTCTGATGGTTAACCACATCTTCTTCTTCATCTACGTGTTTGCAGTGGGGGCCACCTGCTCCGCGGTTTCATTAAGCCTACTTTTTTGGCTTCGAAAGCGGAATTCGGCCCGACGAAACACGTTTTTCTTCATTGTGTATTTAGCCTTTGTGCTCTTTCTCACAGGTTTGCGCTTTTTTGGTGAGGTTTTGATTGGAGGAGGGCAGGCCATTGTACTTGGGACGGGTATTGCTGAATCGGCTGGTTATGCCCTTCTGTTGTACTTTCTTCCCCATACCGTTAATCACATCGTGGGTCGGCCACGTCGATGGCTTCAGCTCACCTCCTCCCTCACGGCCACTGGTGTGTATTTTATTCTTGGGGTGGTGTATCTCACAACAGGATTTCATCCCCCCTTGTTTATAGCCGCCGCGGCACTCTATTCCATTGCCATGGCGGTCATCCTTGTGGATATTTTGCGCAGTTTGCCACGAATCCGACGGCGTTCCTCTCGTCTCACAGTGCTCATGGCCACCTTGCTCACAGCGGCTTTCCTTCCCCTTGTGATGGCGGCACGTTTGCTCTCAGAACTGGGAGGTGAGAATGCGGTTTCTCCCTCGCTGAAATTCCTTTTTCTTACGGTGTATTATCTCTGGATGGCCATTTCTGGATCTGTGTTCTATATCCGTGCAATGTCCTCAACACGCACTGCGTCTCCCTCTGGTCATCATGTTCCAGTAGACCTTCCCCTCACGGAACGGGAACGTCATGTGGCGGATTCCCTTTCTCGGGGCCTCACCTATGGAGAGATTGCCTCTGATCTTGGAATTAGTCCCAATACGGTTAGGAATCATGTGGCCAATGTGTACAAGAAATTGTCCGTCCGATCCAAAGTGGAACTTCTTGGAGTGCTACGAGGAGAAAGGGAGTTTTAATGGATTGGGTGCCCTTTGCTAATGAAGTGGCCAAATGCCATTTGTTTTCCGGAATTCCACCGGAGGAGGTTCCGGGGCTCTTAAACGACCACAGCGCTCGCCTGGAGCGCTATGGTGATGGGAAATTGGTGCGACTTCAGGGGGACACATATGACGAACTGATCATTGTGGCCCGAGGAGAATTAGAAGCACGGATTGATGATAGTGGTGGAAAAGGGCTGACAGTAGAACATTTGAGGGCACCCGCACCAGCTGCAACAGCCATCATTGCATCCTCTGATCCCATACTTCCAGTATCCCTTTATGCCCGGGGAGAAACATGGGTGTTTTGCATTCCAGCCACACAGGTTTTTCAACTGTTGGCGCGAAAGCCTGAAATCCTGCGTGCCTTTCTTGCTGATGCTGGAGATAAGGTTCGATTTTTAGCAGAAAAACTGAGGTTGTTTCGATTTGGTTCCTTGCGGAAAAAGATTGCTGGCCATCTCCTTGCTCTTTCAAGAGAGCAGCGTTCAGAGAGTCCTCGGTGGCGGTATGGGCGTGAGGAAACCGCTGATTTATTTGGAGTCGCTCGTCCTTCACTCTCGAGGGAACTCTCTGTCATGGCCTCAGAGGGGCTGTTAGAACCGGAAGGTCGTAAGCGAGTGAAGATTAATCGCAAAGCCCTTCGTTCTCTTCTGGAAGAAGATTAAGCGTTGTTCTCTGCATTCGCTCATCATCCTATTCTGTCAATAAAAAAGCACCCAATCCAAGGATTGGGTGCCAGATCATTTACGCCGCTTTCACGGTTTTTTCACTTGCAGGAGCTTTCCTGGCAAAGAGGAAGAAGGCTGTGAACAAGGCAATGGCCACAGAAATACCCACTGGAATGGAAATGCCGGCAGAAAGGCGGAAACCTTCTGGAGCCTGAAGAATGTAGGCTGTCACAACGGCACTCATAAAGGCGGCAGGAAGACTGCAAATCCAATGATTTTTTCCATTGCGCACCATATACACGGCTGCGGTCCAGAGAACAATGGTGGCTAAGGTTTGGTTGGACCAAGCAAAGTAACGCCAGATGATGGAAAAGTTGACAAAGTTCAAAGAAAATCCCACAGCAAAGAGAGGAATGGCAATGAGAAGTCGATTCCGAATTTTTGCCTGATCAAGTCCAAGAGAGTCCGCAATGGTAAGTCGGGCACTACGGAAGGCTGTGTCACCAGAACTGATGGGACAGGCCACAACACCAAGCATGGCTAAGATACCGCCCACAGTTCCTAAGAGTCCCACAGAGATTTCTTTCACAACCAAGCCAGCTCCTCCCTGTCCGACAATACCAGCCAAGCCTTCCATTCCACCAAAGAAGGTAACAGAAGCTGCGGCCCAAATCAGAGCAATGATGCCCTCTGCAATCATGGCACCAAAGAACACGGGGCGTCCCATGCGCTCATCTGGAAGACAGCGAGCCATGATGGGGGATTGTGTGGCATGGAAACCACTGATGGCACCACAGGCAATGGTGATAAAGAGGAAGGGAAAGAACCCCAATCCTTTTGGATGGGCGTTGGTGAAGCTCACCTCTGGAATCTTGTATCCTTTGATGAACAGCATGGAAGCCACGCCCACAGCCATCACCAGAAGAACCACTCCAAAGATGGGATAGAGTTTGGCAATGATTTTATCAATGGGTAGAATGGTGGCCACAAAATAGTAAGCAAGAATCAGCCCCAGCCAGAACCACTTATTGGCAAAGATACCAGTCATCCCCATATTCGAAAGGAGACCGGCAGGACCAGCCATAAACACGGTTCCAACCAGAATCAGTAGCACCACTGAAAAGCCGCGCATCACAATACGCATTTTACTTCCAAGGTAGGTACCGGAAATCTCAGAGATGCTCTTTCCTTCATGGCGAATGGACATCATGCCGCTGAAAAAATCATGCACAGCTCCGGCAAAGATGCATCCAAATACAATCCAGATAAAGGACGCCGTTCCAAAGAGGGCACCCATGACAGCACCATAGATGGGACCAAGACCGGCAATGTTGAGAAGCTGAATCAAAAAGATTCGCTTGCCACTGAGAGGGACATAATCCACACCATCTTGCTTCGCATAGGCGGGTGTTTGGCGGTTTTCTTCAACACCAAAGAGCTTTTCGACAATGCGTCCGTAAACAAAGTAGCCTGCCACCAGTAGGCCCAGGCAGAGGATGAAGCTGAACATAGCATCTCCTTAACAATTGGAAACTGGCGGGATTCTACGGTTTGAAATCTTAAAGGAATAGACAACATGTAATGAAATGTCAAAAATAGAACATGAGTGGCGGCTCACCTCTCCTATGTACAAAGAAAACAGGTGAATATCAGAATTCTCTTCCTAATCCATATTCATGAGCTGACGAAATTCGGCGGCATGAGAACGACTCAATGGGATGGTTTCCTGCCCTCCCCGCAATCCCAGGGCATAGCAGTTGTCACCACGGGGATCGACAGTGGAGATCTTCTCAAGGTTCACCACATAACCTCGGTGGCAACGGTAGAATGTATGTGGATTCAATAACGCGGCTAAGTCACTGAGATTCCGTCGGCAAGAGAAATTCCCTGATTCTGTGCAAATGGATGAACTTCTTCCTTCTGCTTTGAGGTACAAAATTTCATCAATTTGAATGGGAACAAAATGCCCTTCATGGTAGACCGTGATGCGCTGGGATTTTGACTTTGCGCTTGCGTGATTCATGGAAGCATTGGCTTGGGAAAAGGCCACATCATGAAGCTGGCTGAGTTGCTCCTGAATACCTTCACGAGTTTCTTTTCTGAGCCTATCCAGTGTTCTTTTTAATCGGTGAGAATCCACAGGTTTGAGAAGATAATCAAGAGCTCGAACCTCAAAGGCCTCTAATGCAAACTGATCAAAGGCTGTGATGAAAACAATCTTCGGTGGAGAAGGGGTTTCAGCAATCTGACTGGCTGCTTCCAACCCCGTCATTCCTGGCATGCTGATGTCCATGAGTATCACCTCTGGGTGGTAGAGCTCCATTCCTTTCAGAGCTTCAAAACCATCCGAAGCTTCTCCCACAACAAGATCAACGCCGCCACTTTCAATGAGAAAACGAAGCTCCTCCCGAGCCGGTTTTTCATCATCCACAATGAGGATTCTCATTCCGTTCCTTCCTCTTTGCCTTCCTTTTTGGGAATTAGAATTCGGGCAAAGGTGCCCTGAGCACAATCAAAACTCAAGGATGCTGCAGGTCCATAGGCACTCCATAATCGGGCCCGGATATTGCTGAGGCCAATGGAATCCTTATTGGATTTTTTCTGTTGGAAGTCCGTATTTCTGGATGTCCTGTCTTCATTGTCGAATTCCATTTCATCCTCTGGATCTGGACAAGAACCTGCGGGTGAAGAATCAAATCCTTTTCCCTCATCATGCACCCAGAGTTCTGTACCTAGAGGATGAGACTTTGCCCCTATGGTGATTCTCCCTCCAGAGGGGAGAGGAAGAATCCCATGAAGGACAGCATTTTCCACCAGAGGTTGAAGGAGAAGGGGGGGGATCATCACGTTCACCCCGTCTTCAATCTGATAACGGACAACAAGACGTTCACCAAAACGAGCTGACTCTATCTGCAAATACGAGCGGACATGCTGGAGCTCTTGCTCAAGGGGAATCATCAGGGCATTGCTGTGCAAACTGCTTCGATAAAAGGATGCCAGAGCCACCAGGAGTTCACGGCCTTTCTGGGGATTGCTTCGAACCAGAGACACAATGGTATTAATGGCATTGAATAAAAAATGTGGGTTGATTTGGGCCTGTAGGGCATGGAGTTCAGCCCGGCGGAGCTGTTTCTTTTGCTCTTCTATACGGCTGAGTTCTAATTGGGCGGAGATGAGACCAGCTAACCCCTGGGCCGTCTCTGCTTCTGTTCGCCCGATATGGCCTGCTCCGGTGCGATACAGCTTCAGGGTACCTATACAAGCATGATCCCGAAGCAACGGAACAATCACAGCCGATTTCAATGGACAGCCCTGATGGCGACAACCAATCTCATCAGCATTCACTGCAATCCGTGGTTTCCCTGATTCCAGTACCTCTCGGGTCAATCGGGTCATCAAAGACGACCCGGCTTCATGGTGATCGGAGCCCAGTCCAACATGCACAAGTATACGTTCTGTGTCTGTCACAGCCACGGCAGCTAGGCCCATTTCTTTATGGATGATTTGGGCTGTTTGCGCGGCACTTTTGTTATCAAGCCCTTGCCGAAGAACCGTGACCGTTTTGTCTGCCACACGGAGCACTTGTTGAGCCAAGCGCGCGGCCCGTCGCTCTCCTTCATTAAGAAGATTTTCAAATCCAACAATGATGAGAGACACTCCCAGACCATTGGCCACAATCATAGGGATGCTGATGACAGAAACAAGGGAAACAGCCTCTGAAAAGGGTCGTGCGATTGCCAGGATGATGAGCATCTGAAGAACTTCAGCAGAGGCTCCAGCGGCCAGGGCAAAGCGGGCTTTTCTTCCTGATGCATGAAAACGGGGGCTGAGCAATCCGCCTAAGATTCCCTCGGCTAGGGTAGAAATCATGCAGGCTATGGCTGTGAATCCACCAATGTCGATGAGCCATCGATGTGTTCCTGCAATCAATCCTGAAAGGATTCCCACAGCCGGTCCTCCAAGGAGGCCTCCCACAAAGATGGGAATCATCCGGGCATTGGCCAGTGCTCCTTGAACGGGCACACCAGTATAGGTTCCCACAATCCCTAGGCATCCAAGAGCCAAAGAGGGAATGAGGATGGCCATGGGATCGTTCAGATGCGAATTTGTGGAAGGAAATTGGGAGGCATCCTGTTCTGATCGTTCTGGACGAACCAGTCGGGCAAAGGCTGGAATACGGGAAAGCAACAGAGCCACAACAATGATGAGCCCCATTTGCTGAACAAGGGCCACAAGGATTTGCGCCGTTAGCCGATCTTCAAGCATAAGCCGAAGTATAAAACATGGTAGTCTGGTCGTATATGCTTTGAGGCCGACCCCTGGGCCAGCTGCTGGCCCAGGGGTCGATTTAAGGATTGAATATGAAAAATTACTTGAGGGTGGCTCCGGCAATTCCACGCATGAAATAGCGCTGGAACAGAAGGAACATCACCACAACCGGTATCACAGAAAGGGTGCTACCTGCCATGACAGGGCCAAATCGCAGGTCTGAATTGTTGATGAGGGTGGAAAGACCAACGGGAAGGGTATAGGCCTTATCAGAGGTGGCAAAAATGAGGGGCCAGAGGAAGTCGTTCCAGATCCAGCTGAAGTGCACAATGGCCACGGTGGTGATGGCGGGTACTGCCATAGGAATCATGATGTGAGTGAGAATTTTGATTTCACCAGCTCCATCTATGCGGGCGGCTTCTTCAAACTCATTGGCAATGCCTTTGAAATAGTTGGACAAAATCATGACGGCGACTGCTGAGGCCACATGCAGAATGATGAGACTGGCTTTGGCTCCTAATCCCAAATCTTTCATGGTGAGAAAGACGGTGATCATGATGCCCTCTCCTGGAATCACCATTCCTGCAATGATGTAGGCATACATGATGTTTTTGCCAGGGAATTTGAGTCTTCCCAGGGCATAACCGGCCATCAAACCAATCACAATCACACCTAAGGTGGTGATGCCTGTGATGAACATAGAGTTGGAAAACCAGGCTCCAATTTTAGCTTGTTCAATGATTTTATAGTAATTATCCAAACTCCAAGTTTTGGGAAAAATCTTCATGGCCACAAGATCTTTCTCCAGCTTCATGGACGAGGTAATCATCCAAAAGGTGGGGAAGGTGTACAGTGCACCAATGAGACCAACAATGATGGTTCGGATGGTTCTACCAAGATGGAATCTCATTATTTGTCCTCCACTGATTGAGAGATCTTGAGCTGGATGAGGGAAACAGCAAATACCATCAAAAAGAAGATGAAGGCTGCTGTTTGGGCATAGCCCATTTTGAGCTCCAAGAATCCCTTTTCATAGATGTAGTGAAGAATCACTTTTGATTTTCCTCCAGGGGCCCCCTTACCTGTGATGAGATAAATCTGTCCAAAGGATTTAAGGCTAGCAATGAGCTGAAGGATGGCCACAGTCAGGGTGGTTCGTTTGAGCAAAGGGATGGTGAGATACCAGATGCGGTGATACCAACGGGCTCCATCAATGGATGCCGCTTCATAGAAGTCTTTTGGAATCTGTTGAAGAGCGGCAAGGTAGATGAGGAAGTTGAATCCTAATCCCCACCAGAGTGTGGCAATGGAAACAGAGAAAAAGGCCATGTTCACGGTGGTGAGCCATTCCACTGGAGGAAGTCCCATTTTCACAAAGAGCATGTTGAACAGGCCGTATTTTGGACCGTACATCAACAGCCACAGGAGGCTGACAACAGACACAGAAAATATATAGGGAAGGAAGAAGATGACTCTCCAGATGCCCTTACCACGAATATCTGAAGAAATTATCAACGCAGTGATCAAACCAAGAAGAATGGCTGGTACAGCTGTGAGGGCTGTAAAATGCAAGATATTTCGCATACTCATCCAGAATTTTTCATCAGTGAGGAGCTTTGCGTAATTTTTGAAACCAATAAAAACGGGATCTTGAATGATGTCCCATTTAAAGAAAGTCAAAACAAGGGAGTAAAAAAACGGATAGATTTTAACAATGGTATACACCACCACATAGGGAAGGAGCATGGCATAGGCAAAAACCCACTGTTTTTTCTTACTGCTCAAATTCAATTCCATAGTATCCTCGAATAGTCAGAAGGCCAGGAAACGCCTGGGCATTTCCTGGTCTTCTAGAGGGACAAATTACGATTACTCGTAAACTGCCGCAATTTCTTCAAAGAGCATGTCAGTTGCACCCTGGGCGTCTAAGTCACCAAGGATGAAGAGCTCCATCACATCTTTGAACTTGTCTTTCAGCACGGCCCAACCCTTGACGGGGGGAGCCAGAGTGACTGTGTCAATCACATGAGCATATTCAGACTTATGAGGAAGAGCTTTGTAATCATCAGAAGCCAAAACAGTGGTGTTTACAGGGAAGTGACCAGCTTTTGACCATTCCACACTATTTTCAGAGACGTATTTGATGAACTCTAAGCCAGCAAGAACTTTCTGGGGGTCATCATTCTTTGGAAGAACCCATGAGTGAGAGTCACCCCAGGTGGCGGATTCAGCACCGTCAAACACGGGAATGTTGGTGACTCCGTAGTTCAAACCTTCCGTTTTATTGTAGGCATACTGTCCCCAAACACCATTGGTGTGGAAGGCTGAAACACCGTTGAGGAACATGGCTTCTGCATCACCGTATTTGATGTAGCGGAAGATTCCCTTGTCCCGGAAGTCTTGGAAGAACTCATAGGTTTTCAGCACAGTAGCCCGGTCAAGAACCAATTCACTGCCGCTTTCAACAGTGCCACCAAGCTGGTTGTAGAGCCCCCACCAGAGCTGTTCACCAGCGCCTTTGGCGTAGTAGGAATTCACATCTTCTAAACCCTTGTCTCGGAGTGCCATCACGGCAGCTTCAAACTCAGCCCAGGTTTCAGGTACGTCCAGGTTGTTTTCAGCCAGGATGTCTTTGTTGTAGTACATCACATAGGGATGGGTATCCAAGGGAATGGCATAGAGTTGTCCATCATAATAACCACCCTGAAGAATGTTGGGTTGGATTTCATCCAACAGTTCTTGGGGGGCTGTGTTGGTGATGTCCATGAACATGCCTTTAGAAGCATAGTCAGGAAGAGATGAGAGGTGACAAATGGCCACATCAGGAGAGGTATCCCCCAAGTAGGCGGTGATGAGCTTTTTATAGTAACCTTCACCAGCTCTCTGCTCCACAGCAGTGATCAAGTCCTGGGAAGCGTTGAAATCCTCGATGATGGCAGTGATGGCATCAGCTTCTCCACCACCAAAAAGGGTCCATACATCAATCTCTACAGGTCCTGTGAGAGTGACCGCTTCCTCTTCGGCCTGCCCCTCGGCAAATCCGTAGCTCAGCACCATGGCGCTCAGCAACAAAGTCGCGAGTACTTTCTTCATGTGTTTCCTCCTAAAGTATCTTCTCCCCTCAGGGGAGATTTTTACAGTTTGATGACAAGTCATTTCCTAAATTGATTTAAGGAAATGACTTCCTTTCTTCGGGGGAATCCCCGTTTTCACCTCTTTTACTCAGCCCCTTTTCCCGTGATGGCAAGAATGTCCTTCTCTTCACTGGGGTAAAGGAAACGTCCATCGGTATGGAAAACATCATGGAAATACAGGGGAGGTGTACCCTTCTGTTCAGACCATCCCCAGGGATAAATAGTTTGGCTTTTTCCAGAAACTAATCCCCAATTGATGGCACCAATCCCATGGTTTTTGAGTACGCTCATGTTGTAGCGGAAGGTGCTCCCTGCTGTTCGTCCCATGTATTCTGTACAAATGAGTGGGTAACCTTTTCGTTGAGCTTTCACCCGTTCTGCTCGCTCGAGCATTTTTATGGGAGGGTCATAGGAGTGGAAGGTCAGAATGTCTGACTGAGAAAGGAGGAAGGCATTGATATCAGTCCATTCCTCTTGTTCAATCCATAAACCTGCTGTAATGGGTTGGGACAACCCGTTGACTTCACGAGCCCATTGAAACACTTTCTTGAGTAGTGGTAGAGAGCGAGCTCCCTGCTTATCCTCACCCATGGATGCATCACCAGAAGTGCCATTGCCAGGTTCGTTGTACAAATCCCAGCCCAATATTCGTTCATCATCTTTAAAGTGAGTGAGTACACCTTTCACATAGGTTTCCAAAGCATCCCATGTCTCTGGATTATTCACTTTCGCAACACCAGGCGATTGCACCCAACCTGAGTTGTGGACATAGGGGAGGGGATTGGGTTGCTTTCCAGCCTGGGGATTTTGATTCCAGCAATCATCAAAAATCACAAAAAGGATGCGGATATCATGAGACTGGGCAATGGTAAGAAACGCATCCATTCGGGCCAGAAAATCCTCTCCATTGTCCTTCCAAAGAAGATCATGAAGGTAGACCCGCATCACATTCATACCAATCTTTGATGCCCATCCAAGTTCTTTATCGATGGTTGGGGCATCCCATGTTTCAGCCTGCCACATTTCAAGCTGATTGATGGCCGTTGACGGAAGAAAATTGGCTCCACAAAGGAACCCTTGTTGTTTATACCATTCTTGAGCCTTATTAATGCTCCATGGTTCTGCTACAGTCATGTATTGCAAATTAAACCCGCAAAATTCACAAATAAATGCAATTTCCTGGTAAAACATGTAAAATACGCGCATGCGAGAGGAAATCTATGCCTTTCCTGAAGGGAAAGAAGAGAAGCCTTTTCATGTGGGAATGGCAGGAATCTCATACTGTGACGGAAGTTACAAAATTCAGCGAGCTCGTTCGGGAATTACGGTCCTAGAATATGTGAAGCAAGGAACGGGAACCATTGTCATGGGACAGAAACGTCTCTCACCACAAAAGGGTGATATTTACATTCTGCCCAAGGGAAGGTCACACCACTATTTTTCTTCTAAGGAGAATCCTTGGGTGAAGATATGGTTCAACATTCATGGATCCCTTGCTCCTCTTCTTCTTGAGCAATATGGACTGGCCAATACATTTGTTTTTTCTGGCTTAGGATTGGCTGATTTCTTTGAGCGAGAAATCAGTCAGGTGAGAGCTTTTTCAACAGGACGGAGAGAGGCGGTTCATCCTCATCTGGCTGTCCGTTTTCATGGTCTTATGAACCAGTTGACGGCTTGCCTTCCACTGGATCCACAAAAGCCCATCTATCCCGCACCAGTCGCGGAGGTGATCTCGTACATCGAGAAAAACGCCACAAAACGACTTTCTTGTCGATCCTTCGCTCTTGCATCTGGTGTCTCGGTTTCACAAACGAATCGTCTATTTCGAAAACATCTTGGCACTACACCCTATGATTACTATCTTAATCATCGTCTTCATCTTGTGAAGGATATGCTCAAAAACACCTGTTTGCCCCTTCGTTCCATTGCCTGGAATCTGGATTTTTTTGATGAATACCACTTGGCTCATTTTTTCAAAACGCGGTCAGGGATTTCTCCTGGCCAGTATCGGGGGAAAGCGGCTCTGATTCATGATTCTGGCGAGGACGTGACATAGGCCATACCAAGTAATGCTCAAAACACAGTGGCGTTTTCTTGTCGTGAATTCAAATATGACTAAAAATAAACCATTTTAATTTTATCACCATTATAGTAATCTGCCGTATCCGATGGTAAAAAGGTAATGATTCATGGTGAAGAAGAAAATTCTGTTCTTTATGTCTCTTGCTCCCCTCGCGTTTATTCTTGGTTGTGTTAATCCTTCTAGTCCAGCTCCTCTTGCTACAGGTGTGACCCTCAATCACTCTGAGTTCACCCTTTATTCTGGTGGGACGAGTGAAGTTCAGCTCATGCCGAGTTTTCTTCCTCTTGGAGCCTCTACTTCAAAACTCATTTGGAAGAGCAGTAAGCCTTCTGTGGCCACAGTTGATGAGAATGGGCTGGTGAAGCGTGTAATTTCCGTTGAACGACCCACGGCCTATTCCATCCCTGAAACGGTAATCACAGCCACTTCAGAAGATGGGATTTTTTCTGCTCAATGCATGGTTCAGGTGAACTGCGCCAATCCCATCACGGATGTGATATACGATATATACAATGCAAAAATATCCTTAGCTGGCGGAGGAATACTGACCGGCCAGGCTAATGTTCCTGTGAATCTTCAATTGAGTCATACTTACGCCTACCCCAATTATAATTATCCCGATTTTACAATTAAGACGTCTGCTCCAGAGCCGATTCATGTCCTGTATGACGGGAGAATTGGTTCTTTCACGTTGACTCAAAAGGGAATGTACACGGTTACGATCATCCCCAAGGATGGAAGCCCCACGTTCACCTTTCAGGCCAATATTTCTGAAGATCAAACTCCTCCAAATTTGTTTGAATTGTATTTTGAGGCTTCTGATAGAATGAGAATTGGCTTTGATGAGCCTATGGATTCACAGTGGTTATCTGTTCCTGAGAATGTAGAGGGCTTCACAATAACCAAAAGTCAACAAGTGGATTCCAATGTCTTTGTTTTTGAATTCAAAGAATCCTTCTTGCCAGGGGAAACCCGTCAAATTCGCTTTAAGAATGCAGAAGATGTGTCTGGTAATGTCAAAGCAGAAGAAGGAGGAGGATTCACGTACATTCCTGTCCATGAAATTCATAGAGAAAAAGTTCAAATTCAGAATGGTCAAATCTCTGGGGAACCAGGTGCGGTGACCTTTGAAAAAACACTTTCCTATGACCATGACAATAACCCTGAGACGCCCAATAAAGAGCTCATCGAGAAGGGGAAATATCTTTGGATTTTTCCATCTTCTATTGAGTTTTCCTCTGTTTATGTTCCAAATGGTTATGCCTCTGTGAAGGAGGATGGTTCCTTTGAAGTGCTCAAAGATATTTATGATGAAACCTTAGTTCTTACCCCTGGGAAATATCACCTTTATTTCTCACAGGAAATTCGTTATGAGTATACGCGAACAAAAAATTTAACAGCACCATTTGTGATCACAATTCCCAATTAGAGTGGTGAAGTTGATTCTCGAACAATGAGTTCGGCGGTGAAAATGCGTTCTTGTTCCATTTCTGCATCACCATCAATTTGCTGCAAAAGCATTTGAACCGCCGCTTCACCAAGTTTATGCCGGTTGGTTGTCATTGTTGACATCTGAGGCCGAACCAACCGGCATGCCTCAATATCATCATGTCCAAGGACGGAAATATCCTGTGGAATGGATTTTCCTGAATCTATGATGGCGTCATAGGCTCCTATGGCCAATACATCTTTGGATGCAAACACTGCTGTAGGAGGAGTATGAAGGTTGAGAAGTTTTTCCATGCAGTGTTTTCCAGATTCTCGTCCTTCTGGGCCATCAACAATCAACTCCTCTTTTATTGGTCTGTTGGCTTTCTCCAAAGCCAATCGATATCCCTTGAGTCGCTCTGAATCAGAAAAGGATGATGGTCCACGCCAAATAAAACCAATATCCTGATGCCCGAGATCTAAGAGGTGCTGTGTTGCGGCTTTTCCGGCTTCAACATTGTCTAATGAAACAATTGGCGTTGTGAGGGATGACTCATCTTGATAGATACGCACGACAGGTATTTTCTGGCTGTATAACCGGGCCAGATCATGGCTAATTTTTTTCTGAATGGGAGCTACCACACCTGCGACATTTTCGGTTTCAAGGATTTGGGTAGCCTCTTGTTCAAATTCAGAGTTTCTTCGAGTATCAAAGAACATGACCGAGTAGCCATGCTGTCTTGCTTCATCCACAACCCCCCGGGCCAGTTCGGGAAAGTTTGGATTCATCATATCGGAGGCAAGAAAGCCAATGACACGACTCTTTTTTTGAGCGAGTTGTCGAGCAATTCCATTGGGGCGGTAATCCATTTCTCGCATCACTTCTAAAATGCGTTCTCTTGTTTTGGGGCTCACATCTGGTTTTGAATTGAGAACCCGTGAAACGGTCCCAATCGAAACACCGGACTGTTCAGCGATATCTTGAATCGTAACCACGCATCACTCCTGAATGATTGCTTTGATAGTAACAGAGGTAAACATCTTGTTGCATTCCTCATAAACCAATGATAGCATTCATTTCGTTAGCGCTAACGTGACCGCTAACGTGACCGCTAACGATATTATCGTAAACATGGAGAATGAACAAGAATATGCTGAGCTGCAAAGAACTGAAGAACAATGAAAAACGATATATCTCCCGAGCTCAGGGTTGCATGGTGGGGGTGGCTGCTGGTGATGCCATGGGTGATATAGCCAGGGACAAAAATGCCAACCTCAGTCAGGCTGATTCCTTCCGCTTCCGCTATGGCATTATCACGGAAATGTATGACGGAGCAGCCAGTACAGATGATACTGAGTTCACAGTTCTTTCCGCTCGAACCATTTTGGACAATAAGGGGATTCTTACGCATCAGAATGTGGCGGATTCCTGGAGGAAACTTATTTTAGGACATGGGGGGATGAAAGCACGAGGGGGACGACCACTCTATGGAGCTGTAGAGAATCTCAAGCGAAACATCCTTCCACCTCAATCAGGCATCGATAATGTTTTTAATACAGATGATGGAGCAGCCATGCGCATTGCTCCAGTTGGCATTGTGTATGCTGGAGATCCCATCAAAGCCGCGGAAGTTGCTCGTTTTGATGCAGAAATGAGCCATGCGAACAGTGGTGTTTGGGCTGCTCAAGCCATTGCATCAGCCATTTCTGTCGCCATAGCAGATGGTAGTACTGAAGAAATATGCAATGCCATGATGGATCCTATTCCCCCAAACAGTTGGTTAGGAAGGCAGATGGATAAGGTTAAAAAACTCTGCGATTCTGCTTCAGAAATTGAAGACATCTGGTCTGCTCTTCATTGTGAATTTTACACTCGAGAACATGCAGCTGTAGAAGAAGCCATTCCTGAAATCTATGGTGTTTCTCGAATGACCCAGTTTCATTACCGCAAAGGAATGTTTTGGGGGGCAAACTTTGGAAGAGATGCCGATACGATTGCAGCTGTTGTTGGAGCTCTAGCTGGTGCAAAAGAAGGGATAGAAGTGATCCCTGAGTCTTGGATTACACCTGTTCGCCAACCTGCAGGAACCTGTTTGGCTTTTGCTGGGAATGAAGATGTTGTGGAATTAGGTACGGCCCTGGCTCAATTGGGAATGGAGCTTGTGGATTGATGGGGCTACGGCGACAAAATCTAAAGCGAAGAATCTATCGCGATAGACACCTTTATCTCATGCTCATTCCTGTCCTCTTGTATTTTGTAGTTTGGCATTATTTACCAATGTGGGGGACACGAATTGCCTTTCAGAATGTGCGGTTTATTGGCAAGAATGAATGGGTTGGATTAAAGCATTTTCGAGTCCTGTTCTCTTCTCCAATTTTTCTAAAAGTGTTCTTCAATACTGTTGCCATCAGCACAATGAAGATTGTCTTCATTTTTCCCCTGCCCATTCTCTTGGCGTTTCTTCTTAATGAGATTCGAAATCCTCACGTGCGGCAGGGAGTGCAGAGTGTGGTTTACATCCCCCATTTTCTTTCATGGGTGGTGATTGCTGGTGTCTTTATTTCATTGCTCGAGGCTCCTGATGGTGCCATGAATAAGGTGCTTGGAGTTTTTGGTTTTGATCCAGTGTCTTTTATGACATCGTCACGGCATATCCGTTGGGTTTTTGTTTTTTCTGAAGCATGGCGCAGCATGGGATGGGATTCCATTCTTTATATTGCTGCAATTAATAGCATTGCTCCCGAACTTTATGATGCGGCTACTGTTGATGGAGCTAGTCGTTTCCAGCAAGCTCGAAAAATCACTCTCCCTTGCATTGCTCCTACCATCATCACCGTATTCATTCTCAATATGGGATTCTTTATGAATGCTGGTTTTGATCAGGTTTTCAACATGATGAATGATGCGGTTATCAGTCAGGTGGATATCATTGATACCTATGTTTACCGGGTGGGACTTCGAAAAGGGAACTTTTCGCTTGGTACTGCTGCCGGTTTATTTAAGGGAATTATTGGTATTGGGCTCATCTTCACGACAGATCGATTGAGCAGAAAGTTGACGGGAGAGGGGGTATGGTAAAGATTCAATATCGATTCTCTCAAGGGCTTCTCTCTCTTTTTATGGTACTTCTTGCTCTGGTGATGATCTATCCGATTTACAATCAGTTGGTCATTTCTTTAACGGGAGATCAGTACATTGCTGCAGCCGATGGAACCACAGTGATCCCCCGAGGCATAACGCTTCAAACCTATCGTTCTGTACTCTCCATTCCCAAGGTCTATCGAGGTGTATTGAATAGCATTTTTATCACCTTATCAGGTCTTGTTGTCAATATTGCTATGACAGCCATGGGAGCCTACGTGCTGATCAAAAAAGACCTAGTGGGGCGTCAGTTTTTTATGGGCCTCATTGTTCTCACAATGATATTTGAGGGGGGATTGATACCGGACTATTTCTTGATGCGTGATTTGCATTTGCTCGATAGCTACTGGTCGGTCATTATGTACAAGGCCATCAATCCCTATTACCTCATTATTCTCATGCGCTTCTTTGCTGGAGTTCCTCAATCTTTGATTGAAGCAGCAAGAATTGATGGATATTCCGAGGTTCGAATTCTCTTTCGAATAGTCATTCCTGTGAGCATTGCAGGAATTGCAACGATCAGTTTGTTTTATGGGGTTTTTCATTGGAATGAGTACTTCCGAGCCATGATTTACCTCACTTCGGAAGTTAAATGGCCTTTGCAAGTGGTGCTCCGAGAACTGATTGTTTCTCTCGAAAAAGCTGCGTTCATTGGCAGTATGAATTACCAAAAAATGGCTGGTGCTGCAGCCATTCCCTTCAAGGCAATAAAAGCCTCTCTCATCATAATTGCGATACTTCCTATTCTGTCAGTCTATCCCTTTTTACTCCGGTATTTTGTACGAGGAAGGTTGCAAGGATCCGTGAAGGAATGATTTAGGAAACCAGAGGTCGATTTCCGGCCCTGTGTCATATCTGAAGGAGGAAGAATATGAAACGTCTTCTCATGACCGGTCTCGCCATGATGCTGTTGGCAACAGGACTCTTTGCTGCCGGTACCCAAGAAGAAACCACAAAGATTGAAGGTGTTCCAACCATTCGTTTGGTTGGAAAAGATTTCTCTCCCGCTGAAGAGTGGAATCTCAAACATCTTGATCAGATTGAAGAAGCCTTTGCTCAGTATTCAGGTCAGGAAATCAATATCGAGTTAGTAGAGATTCCCGAAGGTGCATACGCTGAGAAATTGAATCTGATGCTGTTGAGTGGAGATGTTCCAGACCTCATTTATTTCCAAGGCGGTGATGAGGTTATTGCAAACCAGGGGTTGCTGACAAATCTCAATCCTTATATTGAGAAGTCAGAAGTGATGCAGAAGGTCCTTCTTGATTTCAATAAGGATCGATTAGCCAATTATCCCTATCTTCTGTGGCTGGCACCACCACGGGCTCGAACCGCATTAGTTCGGCAGGACTGGTTTGAGGAAGTTGGTGGAGAAGTTCCAACCACAGTAGAAGATTACTATGAAATGTTTACTGCCATCAAAGCAAACCATCCTGATGCCTATGTCATGACAGATACGGGAAATACCAATCGAATGGACTACACCTTTGACCATGCGTTTGGTCTCACCGCTTCCTGGGTAAGAGAGAATGGAAACCTGGTTTACAAGAAGGTTTCCAAAGGTGAACAGGAAAAACTTGCCTTCTATCAAAAACTGTATGCAGAGGGTTTACTTGATCAGTCTTATGTCACGACAGCATGGGATACAATGGAAGATAAGCTGTACACAGGAGAAGTTGGACTTGTTTATGGCACAGCAGGAATTGTGCTGGATATCTATGAAAACAAGCTGAACGAGAAGCAGGGCGTGGGAATGGTGGCTCTCCCTCCTGCAAAAGGGGTAGGCCAAGGGTATTCCGTCTCATCTGCAAAAGAAACTCGGGGATGGGCCATTTCTTCAACAAGTCCATATCCTGAGCTGGTTTTCCAGCTCTTAGAGTTCTTGGCAACGGATAAAGGTCAATACTTAGATCGATATGGTTTAGAAGGGATTCACTACAACCTGGAAGATGGAAATGTTGTGTTCACCGATGAATCTGCAAATTGGTGGCCTCGTTTCCACAATGTGATGAGTTGGGAGGCTCCTACTCCTGTGCTTGGTCATTCAGGACAAGATGGGTGGGACTTCCTTATGAAATACTCTGTGGGAGATCCTGACTTTCCCATTCCAGAGGAAATGTCTCCCACATGGGATGCCTTAGAAAACCTTTATAAAGAATATGCTTACAAGGTGATTACAGGAATTGAGAGTCCTGAGAGTTTTGATGATTTTGTTGCTGAATGGTATGCCCTGGGAGGGGATCAGATCACAGCTTATGCCAATGAAAAACTGAATTAATCCATGAATGTGACCACCAGAGAGTTCTCTGAGTGGTCACTTTTTTCTTGCAGGCTGCTGAAGAGGATGAAAATGAACAATCAAGAGTATCTAGAACGTGTCTACAGCGGGCTGCTGGGCAAGTGCATTGGTGTTCGATTAGGAGCACCTGTAGAACCAACGATTTGGACTTATGAGAGAATCCGAGAAACCTATGGGGAAATCACAGACTATGTGAAGGACTATAAAAACTTTGCTGCTGATGATGATGTGAATGGTCCCCTTTTTTTCATTCGAACGTTGATTGATCATGATGGACCACTTAGCCCTCAAGCTGTGAGTCGAGCATGGCTCAACTACACTCGGGAAGGCATTGGTTTCTATTGGTGGGGGGGCTTTGGCCGCAGCACAGAACACACGGCCTATACCAACTTAAAGAATGGAATTTCTGCTCCTGAATCAGGCTCCATTGCACGGAATGGATCGACCATTGCGGAGCAGATAGGAGGACAAATATTCATAGATTCATGGGGATGGGTTTTTCCTGGAGATGCCAATAAAGCAGCTGAAGCGGCAGGGATGGCAGCGAGTGTAGGGCATGATGGGAATGGAATCTATGGTGGGCGTTTTATAGCGGCTTGTGTTTCATTAGCGTTCATCATGGATGATATTGAGCAAATTATTGAGGAAGCACTCGACACAATTCCTGCGGACTGTGAATACACTCGAGTCGTAACATCGGTTCGAGATTTTTATCATAAAGATCCTGATGATTGGCGTAAGGCCATGGAAATGCTCACTCAAGATTTTGGTTATGATCGTTATCCTGGTGTTTGCCATATCATTCCCAATGCAGGTGTTTGTGCCCTTTCCATGTATTACGGTAGGGGAGACTTTGCACGAACGATTGAAATTGCAACGATGTGTGGTTGGGATACGGACTGTAATGCAGGGAATGTTGGGGCGATTCTTGGAGTAATGGTAGGCCCCAAAGGACTTCCTCACCATTATCGTCAACCCATTAATGATTGGCATGCTGCGGCATCCATTTCTGGTGCACTGAATAATATTGACTTACCAACAGCCGCTCGTGAATTGGCGATCCTCGGACTCAAACAAGCTGGAGCATTGGTTCCGGAACATTGGAAAAACGGTACCTTTAGTGATGATATTGTATTGGATTTTTCATTGCCCGGTTCTACCTGTGGAATACGAAGTTCTTCTCATTATCACGCTCCTCCTCTTCATTTGAATAATGATGATACCCAAGTTGGGGCAACATTTCTGCTTGATCGACTAGAACGCGGTCAAGAGGTCTCTTTTTTCACAAAACCATATTACACTCGGGAAGATTTTGATGATCAGCGTTATCGCCCTTCATTTACTCCCCTGGCATATCCCGGTCAAATCCTCAAAATCTCTGGCATTATAGAGCATCATGATGGGGGTAGAATGGCTGTAGCTCCCTTTGTCCGAGATGCTCGTTCCAAAGAGACTTTTCATGATGGATTTACCTATCCCGATTTTGACCAAGAATTCACGGTTGAATGGACGATTCCTGAAACACCATTTGCTATAGCAGAGGCTGGATTACTTCTGATGTATCCCGATCCTGCAAAGTTTTTGGGACACATCAAAATCACTGGTTTATCCATCACAGGCAATCGAAATTTTCAATTCAAAATGCGTGATGAACGTCATGAATTTGAAGGGCTTTCACGTTTAGCACTCGCAGGGGGGTATTGGGATTTAGAGGACAATAGCCTTCATGTTGTAACCTCAAATGATTTTCAATGTTATGGCGGTCCTTACTACACAAAAGATTCTAATGTTGCTGCTGAATTGGTTCCTGAACATGGTTTTAGTCATCTGTTGGCCTTTCGGGCAAGAGGGGCTGAGTATGGATACTTCTTTGGCTTTCATGGCAAGAATCAGGTGGCATTTCTCCGGCGAGATCATGGGAATCAAGAAATAAGTACCGCTTCGTTTCCATGGGTGCATGGAACGTCTTACCAGTTCAAAGTTGAGGTTAGAACCAATTCTGCTGGTTGTGAAATGACAGGATTTATTGATGGTGTGAAGGTTCTACAAGCAAGGGATTCAAATCCTCATCCCTATGGCATGGCTGGTTTGGGGATGATTGCTCCTGGTAGAGCTCGGTTTTTGGAACTCTCCAGTCAGGAGATACCATCCGAATGAATCCCATAGTTTGCGTTGGTAGTGAGGAAAAAGGAGATGTTCTTGTGACTCTAGGGTTGCAAGAAGAGTCCCAAACCCATCAGATACAAATACATTCTCCTGTTCGAAGCCTGTTTAAGAAACAGCAAGATCAGGTTGTTGCAGAAATGGTTGCTCACTATCAAGGTTCCCCTCTTTTCATAGAGATCTCTGATAATCATGCCTTGGATTGGGTTTTACGTGCACGGTTATTGACGGCATTTCAGATGCTGGAGCATTGGAATGGGTAAAGGAAGAACATGGCTCTATTGCCCTGGTAACAAACCTGGGAAGATTGTGAAAGCTGGTGTTTATGGAGCCGATGGACTTGTTCTTGATTTAGAAGATTCTGTTGCTCCAGCAATGAAGCATGAAGCTCGGAATCTGGTAAGTGCAGCATTGATGCACCATCCGTTAAATGGAGATGTAGCAGTCCGAATCAATGGATTGGGTACGGACTGGTGGGAAGATGATCTTAGAGCTGTAATTCAGGCCGGCGGAAGCATACTCCGAATCCCCAAAATTGAAACGGTAGAGGATATTCGTTCCATTCTTTTTCTTCTCAAAGATGTACAGAAGAAGATGGGATTCAACTCAGTGAGGATTGAACTACAGGTCATTCTCGAAACACCCAGAGGTGTGGAGAATGCATTTTCCATACTTGATGCAGGGGAAGGATTCATTCACGCATTGAGTTTTGGAGCAGAAGACTATTGCAGTGCATTAGGGATTGATAGAAAGGGACCAGAGTTTGTGCTTGATTATCCTCGGAGTCGTATAGCTGCTGCGGCTTCAGCAGCAGGTATTGCTTGTCTGGACACGGTCTGGTCTGATTTTAGCGATGAGGAAGGGCTAAAAAAAGATGCGTCACGAGCGAAAAACTTGGGATTTACCGGAAAATCTGTAATCCATCCGGCTCAAATCCTTTCAGTGAATACAATTTTTTCTGCATCTTCGCAACAGATTCAGTGGGCCAAAAAAGTTCTTTCCATTGGTGATATTCATCAGGGTGCTGTAGCTGTAGAAGGGGCCATGGTTGATGAACCTATTTTTAGAAGAGCAAAACAAATCCTCAAACAATCGGAAGAAGAATTGCATGCCTGATTTTTTTTCTGATCTGAGACAAGCCATTCAGGCCTCTGGCCTTCAAAATGGGATGCGAATCAGTTTTCATCATCATTTGCGTCATGGTGATGAAGTGGTTTCTACAATCTTACCTATTCTGACAGAAATGGGATTTAAAAACTTAACTCTATGTGTCTCCTCTCTCATTGGAGATTCTGGATTTGCGGTGCTTGAAGCTGGGAAAAAAGGCACCATCCGAGATTTAGAAACAACAGGACTTAAAGAACCTCTTGCAGGGGAGATTCTCTCTGGTAAATGGCCTGGGAATGTGATATTTCGATCCCATGGTGGGAGGGCTGGGGCCATCACAACGGGTCGAACCCCTATTCATCTTGCCTTTATCGCTGCTTCGGCAGTGGATCAGAATGGAAACATTAATGGCATTGATGGTCATAGTCGTTTTGGTTCATTGGGTTATGGCATCACGGATGCGGCTCATGCCCAGTATGTCCTTGCTGTGACAGATCATACTGCACAGGACAGACTTTCTAGAAACTCGATTTCGTCTCATCAGGTGAATGGTGTTGTTCAAGTCAAATCCATTGGAAATCGCAAATTAATTTCTACTGGAACTTTAAGACAGTCACGTAAACCGCTAGATGTCTATATTGCACAAAAAGTTATTCAAGTTCTTGAGGCTTCAGGTGTGGTTCAAGAGGGCTTTGCCTATCAAGCTGGAAGTGGGGCCATCTCTGTTATGACCTCTCAGTTCTTAGTTTCTATGATGAAGGAACGCAAAATACATGGTTCCTTTGCTTCTGGTGGAATCACATCGCCTCTGGTTCATGGAATAGAATGTGGTGTTTTTCAAGAACTCTATGATGTTCAGTCATTTGATGACATCGCGGCTTGTTCGCTGAAAAATAATTCAAACCATAGAGAAATGGGTGCCTCGGAATATGCAAGTCCATTTGAACAAAATCGCATCTCATCTCGATTAGATGCAATGATACTTTCAGGAACAGAAATCGATGTTGAATTCAATTTGAATTCGCTTACTGGAACAAATGGGCGCATATTGGGAGCATTAGGAGGTGGACCTGATACAGCTGAAGATTCTCAGCTCACAATTGTGGCAATGCCGTCTATGCGGGGAAGAATACCTTCAATCAATTCGACTGTTCGGACAATATGCACCCTCGGTCAGTATGTTGATGTACTTGTGACAGAACGGGGGATTTGTGTTCATCCACAAAGAGAAGACATTGCCCAAAAGTTACGAGATTCGAGAATCACAACACTTTCCATTCGTGATTTCAAAGAGAAAATTCATCGTATAACAGGAATCCCTGAAACAATCCCTAGAAAGTCTTCTGTGGCCATTGTGGAAGAACGTCGCGGAGCAATACTCGACAAAGTGCATCAATATTAGAGAGCTTTCTATAGGCCTAAATTCGAATTGAAGTTTATTAAATATGACAAAAACTTCTTTGTTTTAAATATTGGCTGTTCATGTTATCTTGGTAAAATCCCATAACACCAAGGTAAAGATTTATGAAAAATCGTTATGCATTAGGAGTCCTTTTTATCAGCGTTTTGTGCGCATTCATTCTCATTTCCTGTCCCAATCCCACAGGCCCAAAAATCAGTGCTCCAGAAGCCACGGAAATTCAGCTGAATTCCAAAAATGTCACTCTCTACAGCGGTGGTACCAACACCGTTCAACTCAAAGCCACCTTTCTTCCCACAGGTGCTGCAGAAGAGGCTATAACCTGGACCAGTAGCAATGAAGCCGTGGCCACAGTGGATGCCAATGGCCTGGTGACCCGCGTGGCCGATGTTGATGCACCCTTAACAGAAAACCTTCCTCAAGCCACCATCACGGCCAGCAACAATGCTGGTGACCTTGTGGCGGAATGTGAGGTGAAGGTGAATTGTGCGAATCCAATTACGGATGTGTATTATATGAAAGATGGGAATCCACTTCCTGTTGCAAAGAACAGTTCTCTCACTCTTGAAGCAAATCAAATCTTAGGACTTGGAGCCAATTTCCAGTATGGTGTTGGTGAAGTTTCACCGTTTTGGATTGATATTGAAGATTCAGAAAATACACGCGTATTCAAGGGTAAGCAATTTTTCAATTTTAGTGCAATCAATGAAGGAACATACACAATTCATATCAAACCCAAAGATGGTGCGCCAAAATTTTCATTTACAGTGAATGCCACTCCTGATGTCACAGCTCCAATAGATGTCTTAGCTATTCATGAGAACTCTCAATCCATTATTCTTCAGTTTGAAGAACCCTATGATAAAAACTGGGGCAACAGTTTTCTGAACCATTACCAAGGCCCTGAAGTAAAAACGGTGAATTGCCTCCAAGATAATCAAATCCAACTGATCTTCAAGAATGAATTGGTTGCAGGAAAGCCCTATGATTTTCAACTCAAAAATGTAAAAGATTTAGCAGGAAATGAATTAGCGTCATACTCTAATAAAATTTGCTACATGCCCTTATTAGAAGCGTTTGATAAAGAAAAAATCACAATGAATAGAGAGGCCATTGAAGGAAGCTCTGGTGCTGTGACTTACACCAAAGATGTGACTTATGATTCCACTTCTCCTATAACCTTTAAAAGTGTGGGCCTGATGATTCTGAGGCCAGGAACTTTCAATGAGATGATGAGCTTAGGGGGATGTAATATTGAGGAAGATGGCTCGTTTAGCATTCTACCTCAATATGGTTTTCTAGAACCAGGAACCTATCATCTTTACATTGTGAGGAGTGTGCAGGGGGAAGATTTCTATTATTACACTTTTAATCTTATAAAAGAATTTTCAATTGAATAAACGTAAAAACTTGATTCTGTTTTCTCAGAGCTCAAAACCCCTGGGCCAGTTGCTGGCCCAGGGGTCGATCTAAGAAAAAACGAGAGAGTATTAGGCGCTCATGAAGGCCTTCACGTCATCCTCTACAGAGCCAATTCCGGCAATGCCAAAGGTTTCCACCAAGACTTTTGCCACATTGGGGGAGAGGAAGGCGGGGAGAGTGGGTCCCAGGTGAATGTCTTTGACTCCCAAGAATAGAAGGGCCAAGAGTACAATCACGGCTTTCTGCTCATACCAGGCAATGTTGTAGCTGATGGGCAGTTCGTTGATGTCTTCCAGGGCAAACACTTCTTTGAGCTTGAGGGCAATGACGGCTAGGGAGTAACTGTCGTTGCACTGACCAGCATCCAGCACCCGGGGGATTCCACCAATGTCACCCAAGGGCAACTTGTTGTAGCGGTATTTGGCACAACCGGCGGTGAGAATCACGGTGTCCTGGGGCAGTGCCTTGGCAAAGTCGGTGTAGTAGTTGCGGTCTTTTTGCCGTCCATCACATCCAGCCATGACAAAGAAGCGCTTGATGGCGCCACTCTTCACGGCATCCACCACTTTGTCCGCCAGGCCAATCACCTGGGCGTGAGCAAAGCCTCCCACAATGCTGCCTGTTTCCAGCTCGGTGGGAGCGGGGCAGGATTTGGCCATTTCAATGATGGCACTGAAGTCTTTGGGGGCCTCGGGGGTGCTGCGGTTGGCAATGACCTTGGCACCAGGGAAGCCGGCAGCTCCGGTGGTGAAGAAACGATCCAGGTAGTTGTCTTTTTCCCGGGGGGGCACAATGCAGTTGGTGGTGAGAAGGATGGGGCCATTGAAGGCGGCAAATTCTTCCCGCTGGTGCCACCAAGAGGATCCATAGTTTCCTTTGAGGTGGGGGTAGGCTTTGAGCTCTGGATAGTAATGGGCAGGAAGCATTTCACTGTGGGTGTAAATATCAATTCCTGCATCTTTGGATTGCTCCAAGAGTTCTTTGAGGTCGCGCAGATCATGACCACTCACCAGAATCCCTGGCCGGGTTCCCACACCAATATTCACTTCGGTGATTTCAGGATTGCCGTAGGCACTGGTATTGGCGCCATCCAGAAGGGCCATGGCTGTCACGCCCTTTTCTCCGGTTTCCAGAGTGAGGGCCACGAGGTCATCGGCAGAAAGGCTGTCATCTAAAGTGGCGGCCAGGGCCTTCATGGTGAAGGCGTAGAGGGCATCATCTTCTTGTCCAAGTTTTTCGGCATGTTCAGCGTAGGCCGCCAAGCCCTTCAGACCGTAGGTGATGAGCTCGCGAAGGCTTCGTACATCTTCGTTTTCTGTGGCAAGTACACCAACGCTAGCGGCTTTGACTGAATATTCGGCTGTGCTGGCGGGCTTCCAGGTCACGGCCACAGGGGCACCGTTTCCATCCCATCCGGCAGAACGAGCTTCATCTAGTAAGCCATCGCGAAGTTCCAGGGCTTTGGTGACGGCATTTTCAAAAATGGCCGAATCAAAGTTGGCATTGGTGATGGTGGTGAATAGGCCATAGTGGACAAATCGTCCCACTTCACGGCTCACCTGAACCCCAGAATCAGCAGCCTTCCCAGCAGCCCAGGCAAGGGCCTTGAGGGCATAGATCAAAAGATCTTGATCACGGGCCACAACATCGGTTTTACCGCACACACCTTTGACTGTGCATCCTTTGCCGCCAGCGGCTTCTTGGCATTGAAAACAAAACATGGACATTGGAAACTCCTCGTTTACGAACTCTATGCAGGGAGAATAGAAAATCAAATGAAAGTCTGCGGTAACATATGTTACGAAAATAGAAATAATTATATTTTTTTTTAGATCGACCCCCGCACTCGCGGGGGAGGGGAGCGAAAATCCGCCTCCCAATCTCACGATTGGGAGGTGGTCGATTTATAAAAGAAGAATCAAGATGCTGGGGCTGAACTGTCTAGAATGGCTTCAATGGCCGTTTTCTGGGTGCTGTATTCGTCAATGCGTTGCTGGACAAAGTCCTCTGTCAGCATATCACGCAGGCGGGGCAGTTCTGTGCTTTGAAAATGCAAGGTAAATACGGGAAGAACCTTTGTTCCAGATTTTCGAGTATCCGCGCCAGGACTGGCTTCTGTGAGAATCAATGCGTAGTCCTTTCCTTGACGAAGAAAGCGGAGCACATGAGAAGCCGGTTCCAGGGTCCACTGCTCTGCCCCATGGGTGTATTCAATGCTGGGAGTGACGGTTCCTGTGTCACGAATCACCTCTTGGGTGACATCCATGGAAAGAAGTTGAGAACGCCACCATGCGGCGGAAGCGGAGGCTAGGCGCAACTGTTCCAAGTCTCCAGCAGGGAATGTCCACTTCACTGAATCCAACCCAAAGCCGCGGTAGGCTATATGGAGTTCCACCATGCTGCCCAATTCATCGGTGGAAAGATAGAGCATCCCTTCTTGGTAACCGTCAAAGCCTTCCAAGCCAAATTCCACTTCTCCTAAGGTCACAGGAAGGGCGCTGAGGTGGAAAGAGAGCATCAGAATGAAGAAGAGATGGGCGATTCTTTTCATACTTCTTTCATCCTATCGGTTTCTCAGTGGATTTTCCCTCAGTTTTTTCAGATAAAAAAACCGGGGCATTGGCCCCGGTCGTTCTTAGCCATTCTGTGATGGCTTGGCCTGCTTGAATGAAGTAGCTTCAAGAGTCCGTTGCTTATCGATTCTTTCGGAAGCGTTCTTCCCAATCTTGCTCACGGTCAAAGGCGGCATCTTCCATTTTGTCCACTCGTTCTTTTAAATCTTCAAACTCGGCGCTGATATCATTGGCCTCTTCATAATAATGGCCCCGATTTTTCCGGCGTCTTTTTCTATACTCTGGCTCAAGGGGGAGAATCACTCCCAAAATGAAATAGCCAATGAGCACGGGCATAAAGACCGTGAAGATTGCCAACAAGATGAATCCCCAGCGAACCAAATGGACGGGAAAATCCCGCCAATCGGCGATTCCCTGGCAGACTCCCAGGATTTCTGCATCCCGGGAGCGGTAAAGCCGCCTTGAACCAGAAAATGATCCCGTCATGACCGATTAGCTCCTCTTGCTACGCGCGATATTAATGCGCTCTAAGTTTTTGATGCGCTTTGCAAGAACGCGCATCCCATCTTGAAGAATCTCATCTCGGGTGCGTTTCTCTTCCTTGGATTCATAACGCTTGGAGACGGCATTGGCACCCAGAATGAAGATCACGGCAATCAAGGTCAACAATCCCAAGAGTTTAAGCATTGCTCTCTTCCTTTTTCTGAGGTTTTGCACTGCCTTTCACACTTTTCTTCAATGCAGCCAATTCTGCTTCCACAGCATTGTCGGATTCCAGGCGAGAAAACTCTCGTTCTAAGTCATTATCTTCCACACGACCGCTGAGATCGGCATCGGCTTCCATGCGTTCAATGCGATTCTCCAGTTCACTGAAGCGCATCATGGCATCATTTCCACTGGCATGGGACATCATGGTGCGTGCTCGCTGCTTCTCTTTGGCATGAATGCCTCGTTGAATGAGCATTTTGTGCTTGAGGGACACCTCTTCCAATTTTTGCTCCAACTGAACAATGTTGCTTTTACAATCGCTGATGAGCTGGGTGTAGTTTTCCAGATCTATCTCAGCGTAATCCAGCTGTTTCTGGCAATTCTTCTTTTCTAAGAGGGCTTCTTTGGCTAAATCATCCCGGTCCCGTTCGACGGCCAAGGTGGCCCGTTCATCCCAGCGTTTGGACTTGGCCTCCAGGGTTTCTTTTTCCCTTTGCATCTCGGCTTTTGTGGCCATTTTGGATGCGCAAGAGGATTTGAGATCCACCAAGGTGTCTTCCATTTCCTGAATCATCAGGCGAATCATTTTTTCTGGATCTTCCGCCTTGTCTAGCATTGCATTGATATTCGAATTGATGATGTCGCCCATCCGGCTAAAAACTCCCATGTTCTTCCTCCTGGAAATCTGTTCATATGGTCCGTTGTGTTGGACACAGTTTATAAAGCAATGGCTGTGCCAAGTTGGATGAGCCCTCATTTTTTTGGGATAAAGGGGCACAGAATGTAGCAAATCTTTCAAAAAATGATTTCCATATCCAGAATATTCCTTTTTATTGGTAAAAAATACCAATGCGATGGCTTCAAATGCCAAATTTAGGTATTCTGGAGCCAGAGGTGAGTCATGAATGGTGCTGTTCCCGATGCTCTGGGACAATCCGATGTGTTTCTTGATTTTCAGCAGAGTTTAGGACAGGCCGCGCGAGTGGATCGTTCGGTGTTGGTGATTGGAGAGCGGGGTTCCGGAAAAGAACTTGCTGCCAGTCGACTTCATTATCTTTCCCGACGGTGGAATGAGCCTTTTGTGGCGCTCAACTGTGCCGCTTTGCCACCTGGATTGATTGAATCGGAGCTCTTTGGTCATGAGGGGGGCTCATTCACTGGGGCCAATGGCCGGCGTATTGGCCGGTTTGAAGAGGCCCATGGTGGCACCTTATTCCTTGATGAAATTGGGCTCATTCCCATTGAGGTTCAGGAAAAAATCCTTCGAACTGTGGAATATGGGACCTTTCAGCGGGTGGGAAGTTCACGCACCATCGAAGTGGATGTTCGAATTGTTGGTGCTACCAATCAAGATCTTCCAGAACTCTGTGATCAAGGGCGTTTCAAGCGTGATCTTTTGGACAGGCTGTCTTTTGAGGTGCTCTTCATTCCTCCACTTCGTGTTCGACGGGATGACATCCTTCTCCTTGCAGAGCATTTTGCGAGTCAAATGGCCCGAGAACTGGGGCGTTCCATTGTTCCTCGTTTTTCCGATGATGTGAAAAATCAGCTTCTTCAACATTCGTGGCCGGGGAACATCCGAGAGCTCAAAAACACCGTGGAACGTGGGGTTTACCGTGAAACGGGGAATCTTATTCATCATATGGTTCTCAATCCCTTCTTTAATCCTTGGAAGGAGTCCCAACCCTCCCAAGCAGAATCAAGTTTGAGTCATGATGCGGAATCTCAGGACGTGTTGACTTGGCCGCGGGATTTGAAAAAGGCCTGCCGGGATTTGGAAATGCGCTGGCTTGATGAGGCCTTGATGGAAGCAGAGGGTCATCAGGGAAAGGCGGCTAATCTTCTTGGGCTTTCTTATGATCAATTTCGAGGAATCTTCCGGAAACGGGAGAATATGAATCCTGAATTGAGTAAGGAAAACAGTGAATGAAAGAGAGAATTGGACTTCCTTAACCATAGCACATCCCAGATCCAAACCTGGATCTGTTTTAGAATGTGGAAGTTTCATGGCTCATCAAAGTGGATCACGATAAACTCGCATCAACACTTCACCTTAACTCCACAAACCAAGGCTTCTTTGCCCTTTATGATCCTAGAGTGAGCCGTTATTCGTTTTGTCCGTATTTACCTCTCGTTCTCTTCTTGGCTATTCCCAGTTTTCTCTTTTCTGTGGGATCGGCTGAGGGAATTCCTCTTGATCATTCAGAAGTTGGGCCGGTTGATGATGTGACATCGGCCTCTCTTTATCCGCCTTCCATTGATCAATCCCATAATCCAGGATTTACCGAAAGTTCTGCCCCTAAAGTTCTCATTGTTCGAGCCGATTCGCGTAATGGAAATCTCAGTGAGGCCATTGCCGTTTCCCTCAGCCAACTCTTTTCTCAAGAGCTATGGGAGGTGGAAACTGTGGATTTGTATGAAGAGGGATTCAATCCCATTCATGGCAACATTCGTTTTGATGAGGCCCCCAATCATGCTCATCCCTTGGTGGCTCGTTACCAGGATCTTGTACAGAGGGCCAATGCCTTGGTTCTTGTTTATCCTTTGTGGTGGAAGCAACCTCCATCAATCCTCAAGGGATGGTTGGAGCAGGTTTTTACCTACAGTTTTGCCTATGAGTTTGTGAATGGGTCTTCAGAAAGTGTGATTGGTTTGCTTCCAGGGAAAAAAGTCCTCATTGTCAATTTAGCAGCAGGCTCCGAAGCCACCTATCAGAAGCAGGGCTACTTGCGTCATCTTGATTTAGCGGATGAATCGTTGTTTAGTACGGCAGGAATGGAATTGGTGTATCGTCACATCATTTTTTCTGCCACAAATTTGAGTTTAGCAGATAAACACCGGGCCTTGATTCGGCTACGGCCTCTCCTTGGATTGGTGGAGCCAGGTTATCGGTAGTTTAGAACCACCCCTGAGGCGCTTGGCGCCTCGGGGTATAGTGATTATCCAACACTCTTAGTGGTGGTGATGACCTTCTTCATGAACATGACCATGGTCCAGTTCTTCCGCGGAAGCCTCACGAACCTCACGGATGGTCACTTCAAAGGTTAAGGTTTTGTCAGCAAAGGGATGATTCCCGTCAATCACAACAGCGTCATCTTCAACAGAAATGACGGTGTAGTAACGCATTTCATCATCCAATTCGGCATGGAAGACGAGGCCGGGTTTGACTTGCTGTGGATCCTCAAAATCCTCCCGACTGACTTCAAGAACCAGCTCATCTTTGCGGGAACCAAAGGCCTCTTCTGGGGCCAGTTCCACAGAAAGAGTTTTTCCATTTTCCGCACCCTGCATGGCCTTCTCAAGACCAGGGGCCAGAACGCCAGTTCCATGAATGTAGCTCAATGGCTCATCCGCAGAATCCTCAAGGAGTGTCCCATCGTTTTCTTTAATTGCATAATCAATGGTGACAACTTTATTTTCTTCAACAGTCATGATGGCCTACCTTTTGTAACCCATAAGGGCACTAGGCCAGAGCATGAATGAGCAGAGAAGGAAATACAAGCTTCGCTGTTCTCAAATCGATGAAATCCACCAAGACGCTTATTGATTCCATAATGGAATTGTTTCAGTCCACTGGAAAAAGCCATAATGAAAGTGCGCCACTGAGGGCATCATGCACTTCTGACTCCTCCTTCTGGTAGGAGTAATTGGTAGAGATACATTGATTAAGATTCGATTGAGTCCTAGGGAAGGTGAACCTTGAAAGGCGTTTTAGCCACAGATCTTGATGGCACCGTGGCCGTAAAAGGAATCATTGGACGTCAGGAGCGTCAAGCCGCTCAAGAGCTCCGAAATCTTGGAATCAAGATTCTTATGGTGACGGGGCGAAATGCCCATTCTCTCCAAAACGTGGAGGGCATTTGGGACATTGCGGATGAAATTCTTTTTTCTTCAGGAGCAGGTTGGCTTTCCTCACCCCATGCACGGCCAGTGGAACTGAGCCGACTCCATCAAAACGATGTTGGCATCATCACACAAAAGCTCGACGAGGCCCATGAAGATTACTGTGTTCTTCAACCCGTTCCACAAGCACAGAGTTTTGCGTGGAAACGGCATCGGCTTCAAGGAAGGAATCCTGATTTTGATGCTCGAATGAATCAGTATTCCTTATGGAATCAAGGCGAGTATTCTAAGCCATTTCCAGCTTGTCAAATCCTGGTGATTCGTCCTTTTCAGTCTTCTCCCTTTCCTCAAGATTTTTTTCAAGATTATTCTGTTTTCTCCAGTCGTTCTCCCCTCGATCATTCTTCTCAGTGGATTGAAATTTTTCCCAAGGGACGAAACAAAGGAACGGCCTTTGCACAGTGGTGTCATCATGCCAAGGTTCAACGCCATCAAACAGGAGCGGTGGGCAATGATGAGAATGATGGGGCTATGCTGCAATGGGCTGCCCGTAGCTGGGTGGTGGCCAATGCGCCACCCATCCTTCTGGCGCATCATGAAGAAGTACCTCCTGCAGGGCAGGGTGGTTTTCCTGAAGCCGCACAACGTATGAAAGAATGGGTGCTCAGCGAATTTGGCTGATTTGCAGATTCTCATAGCCCAATTCTTCGAGTTGGGACACCAAGGGAAAGACATCTTTTTCTTGAACATCCGGAACAAAGATGCGAGTGATTCCATCTCCTCCCAGTTCAGCCCTGGGGTTGATGCGGGCCTCTTCAAGGCGTTGCCGGTGAGTGAGGGCATTGATGGGATTTCCCCAGGCTCCAATTCGGACCGTAAACCGCACAGGAGGAATCTGATCCTCTTGGGCCAGGAGGCGAACAGGTGCCGTTCCATCACGAATCATGTCCAAATCTCGAGCCGCGGCATAGGTTAAATCAATGATACGGTTATCAACAAAAGGGCCGCGGTCGTTTACACGAACCTGAACGAATTTTCCATTACTTAAATTTTCAACGGTGAGAATGGTTCCAAAAGGAAGGGTTCTATGAGCACAGGTGTATCCATGGGTATCATAGATTTCTCCATTCGCGGTGGTTTTCCCTTGGAACACGCCTCCATACCATGAAGCCACACCTTCTTGCTCCCATGAGAGCAGGGAATGGATGGACAAAAAGAGGGTGAATATCAGTGAAAGGGAGAATTTGGGGCTCATGCTTTTATATCGGATAAAGGATGCTCATCATGAAAAGCTTTTCTTTACCCAGAGAAAAGGAAGGAATCCAGGTTTGTTGAAAGAGGACTCTCTGTGCAAATAGCTCAAGTGGAAAGTCAATGGAATTCTCTTCATCAGTGTGTGCATTGGAGGTGGGCGCATAGGAATTGTTTCCTTTCGTTGCAGTACCAGGGAGCCTTTGAACCCGCTCAAACGGCACCTCAAAAAATATTTTACAGCAGCACAGGAAACCCTCAGCAAATCATCACACGGTTGCATAGTCGGAATCCATGGCGATTCTCTTCTGCGGAGTTTGCTGTGTCTCTCCGTCTTCCAAAAGCGCAATGGAGACTTGTGGGACAGAAAAACGGATGGTTTTTCTTTTCCTCCTCAGAGCATTCCTTAGGGATCTGGACCTCTCTCCCCGCAAGTTGGATGCATCAAAGTCATGAGCAAGAAACGCATGAAAGAGCATGGGAAGAGCTGTGGACCTTTGGTTCTCATCATGTGTGGTTAGGACGACTTTTTTTAGGAGCCCAGGAGATGAAAAAATTTCAATTGAATGAGGCCTCCCTTTCCCCGCTCAAGGGTTTTCAACGTCGCCTTCGAAAGGGCCGTTTTTATTCCCTTCATTAAAAAAAGGTGAGAGGTTTTTAGGACGCTCCGCAAATCGCGTTTTCAGTGATACTCATGCTATGCTGGGGACAATTTGGGGGAGTCTATGCGTGTGGGTTTGTTCCAGTTTCATCCTGTGTTGGGGGATATTGATAAAAACTGTTCTCTCATCATTCAGGGCATCAAACAATTTCATGGCGACTTACTTGTTCTCCCTGAACTGGCTTTCTCAGGATATGCCCTAAAAAACAGAGATGCTGTGAATGCCGTGGCAGAAGCCCCGCATCAGTCTCGTGCGCTTTCCTGTCTTCAATCTCTTTGCCAAGAAAAAAACTGTCATATTGTAGCGGGTTTTGCGGAACAAAATGGAGAGAAAACTTTTAATAGTTCGGCTCTTGTTGGCCCCAACGGAGTGGTGAGCATTTATCGAAAAATCCATCTCTTTGGTTTTGAACAAGAGCTCTTTTCTCCTGGCGATGGCCCCCCCATTGTTACAAACCTTGGTCATACACGTGTGGGCATGATGATTTGTTTTGACTGGATGTTTCCGGAAGTGGCTCGCACTTTGGCTCTGGATGGAGCGGATATTATTGCCCATCCGGCCAATTTGGTGATGCCCTGGTGTCCCCAGGCCATGGTGACCCGTTGCCTTGAAAATCATGTGTATTCCATCACAGCCAATCGGGTGGGGAAAGAATCCCGTTCTTCTCAAGAGCTGCATTTCATTGGTCAAAGCCGAATCATTTCTCCAGCAGGAGAGGTTCTTGGGCAGGGACATGACTCCGCTTCTCAGCTCTTAGAGGTGGACATTGATGTGATGGAAGCCAGAAACAAAACGCTGGCCTCTGGAAATGATTTATTTTCAGAGCGGCAACCCCAATTGTATTCATCCAAACTCCATCACCAGGGGAACATGTCATAATTTTTTGGAAAAAGAACTTCGATTCATAGAAATCTTGTTCCATTCTTTTCTTTGGTTCCGGATGAAAGAATCTTCAAAAGAATGCCTTTGAAAAGACCATCATCCTCATGGTTCTTTCTGTTCAGATCGTTGAATAAAGCGAGGGAAAAAGGATAGTCTAGCGCATTATGAACGCGAAATCTCAGCCACTTTCCACCCACTGGGCGGACATTGCCGCCGATAAAATCATCCGCGAGCGCGGAGACAAAGACGAATACGTCTGCGCTTCGGGCATCACCCCTTCGGGCACCGTCCACATCGGGAACTTCCGAGAGATCATCTCGGTGGAACTCGTGGTGCGCGCGCTCAAAGACCGAGGCCATAAGGTTCGGTTCATCTATTCCTGGGATGATTACGATGTGTTCCGAAAGGTTCCCACCAACATGCCAGAACAAGAAAAATTGGCCACCTATCTGCGTAAACCCATCACTCTGGTTCCTGATGTGCTAGGGGATGAAGCCAGTTATGCCGCCCACAATGAAAAAGAAGTGGAACGCACTCTTCCCATTGTGGGGATTCATCCTGAATACATTTATCAAGCTGAAAATTACCGATCTTCCCGTTACGCCGAGGGTATGAAAACGGCCCTTGTTCGCAAGGATGATATTCGTCGCCAACTCGATGCCCACCGTACCACTGCGCTTTCAGAAGACTGGTGGCCCCTCAGTGTGTTCTGTGCCTCTTGTGATAGAGATGAAACCACCATCACAGGTTGGGACGGTGATTACGGAGTCTCCTACACCTGCGCTTCCTGTGGCAATGAAGAAACCGTTGATCTTCGCACCACTGCGGCGGTCAAACTTCCCTGGCGCATTGATTGGCCCATGCGTTGGAGTGTGGAGGGAGTGGACTTTGAACCTGCTGGGAAGGATCACCATTCGGAAGGTGGGAGTTTTGACACGGCCAAACTCACCAGCCAGGAAATCTATGGCCATGAGCCTCCAGTCACCTTCCAGTACGACTTTGTGCGCATCAAAGGTGGCAGTGGAAAAATCAGTTCCTCCACCGGGGAAGTGGTGTCACTTGGCGATGTTCTCCGCTACTACCAACCAGAAGTGGTTCGGTATCTCTTTGCTGGAACCCGGCCTAACAGCGAGTTTGCCATCAGTTTTGATTTAGATGTGCTCAAAAACTATGAGGACTATGACAAGATTGAACGCAACTACTTCAATAAGCCTGAAAACCCCAAGAAACTGAAAAAATGGGAAAAAGATGCTCGGGTTTATGAGTTATCTCAGGTGGAGGGCGTTCCTGCCAGTTTGCCCTACCAGATTCAAATTCGTCATCTCACCACATTGCTTCAGATTCATTCTGGAAACGTGGATGCCGTGATTGAGTACTTGGGCGACATACCAGAAGCGGATTTGGAACGTTTCCGCACCCGGGCGGCCTGTGCTTGGCACTGGGTTCAGGACTTTGCTCCAGAAGATTTCCGGTTTGCCCTTCTCAATCCTGAAGAAGAACCTTTTGCCTTGAGTGATTCTTTAGCAGCCGCTGTGAAAGACCTTGGTTCATTAGCAAAGGAAAAGCTGGGCGATATTCCAGAAAAGGAATTTTCAAACCTGATGTATGATGTGATTCATGCCCATGGTTTAGAATCGTCGGATTTTTTCACCGCTGTGTACCAAGCCCTCATTGGGAAGGAGAAGGGGCCCCGTCTCCTTAACTTCCTTCATGTGCTGGGTAAAAACACCGTGGTGTCCCTTTTAAGTCGGTATTAAGATCGACCCCGGCCTGAGCCGGGGTGTTTGTGAATCTCATTCCCCGACCCGGCTTTGCCGGGTCGTTTTTTTATTCAATACTCATCAGAGAGAAATCCTTTCCTCATAAAGAATATGAACAATAGTGATATGGTGTTCTCCTTCATAGCCCCGTCATACCTTCATGAAAAGCCCATAGAGTGAGCGGCAAATCATCACAGATTTTTCCTACTCTGCAATTGAGTTCAGAAGGCAGGTTGAAAAGTGATTGAACAGTACGCTCAAGATGGTGTTCTCTTCATACAACTTTCGGGCATGGTGAATCGAACCATGATTCGGGAATGCTACCATCGGATTCTTGCATGCTATCGGGAATCCCTTGTCTGTGTTTTTTCTTTTGATGATGATCTTGAGCTCCATCTCACCATTCATGATTTTCATGAATGTGGAAGCGTTGTCAAAAGTGATGTGAGCCAAGGTTTGTTGCGCTTGGTGGCGTTCTACGCTTTGGAAGGGCAGAGTCCGGCTCTCCCCTATCTTGATGGTTTTTTTTCTTCACTTAATATTGGAGAATCTCTTTTTTTAAAAACAGAAACTCTGGGAAGAGCCGCAATGCTTGCCCAATCCTATGTGTCCCTTAAACCCCAAGAACAGCCTGCATTGCGGGCATGAATCCCTTATTCTCCTGGAGCAGTGAGACGTTTGAGGAGCATATCCTTTCGTCTCCACTTGGGATTGACTTTCACTCGTAAATCCAGCCGCATTTTCCAGGGGAAGACTTTTTTCATTTCTTTGAGTGATCCTATTCGGATATCTCGGATTTTTGCTCCACCCTTTCCAACAAGAATTCCTACCTGAGATTTTCGCTCAACGGTAAGAAATGCCCGAACCCACAGTGTTTGACGGGCTGGTGTAGTGGCTGGGGTATCCTCAAAAAACCCTTCAGGTGCACCCTCTGGAAGATTTGGCACGTCTTTTTCCTGGGAGTTTTCCTCAGAATCAGGATTTTGGGCCGGAGGAGCTTGGAACTCCATATCGGCAATTTCCACATACAGAGCATGAGGAACCTCTTGCTCACTCCGGGCAATGGCCTGTTCTCGGATAATCTCAGCAATGCGGAATTCTGGATCTTGATCTGTGTAGAAATCCGTAGGGTAGTGGGGTTCTCCCTCAGGACAAGCCGATAGGAGCATGGAAATCAGGCTTTCAACACCAAGACCGTTGACTGCGGAAATATTGAGAAGATTGTTTTCTTCAAGCCGGGGAACATGGAGACGTATAAACCCTCGAACTTCAGAAAGTGCAGGAGGATCAAGATCGGTTTTGTTCGCAGCAACAAGAATGGGAACCTTGGTGCGATTGACAATTTGGGCGATGGCCTTTTCTTCTTTTCCTGGGGGACGGGTAGCATCGATGACATAGAGCACGGCATCGGCATCTTGGAGACTTCGGTGCACCACATCCTTGAGGTACTGATTCAATTTTTTTTCCGATTCATGGTATCCTGGCGTATCCAGGAACACCAATTGTCCTTCTTCCCGATTCACAATTCCACGAATGGCGGACCGTGTTGTTTGGGGGACCGCTGAGGTGATGGCCACCTTTTCTCCACATAGGGCGTTCAATAGGGTTGATTTTCCGGCTGATGGGCGGCCAACAATGGCAACAAATCCACTCTTCATATTGTTTCTGTCTCCAGGGCGTTCTTGTCTCGTTCCTTGGAGGCCACTATATTACTTTCATTAGGGGCTGTCATTGCCGGAGCGCATGCTTCTGGCTTGTTCCCTGACGCGGAGGTTCCGCGATGAGGAGTATCATGTTTGAGCTGAATGATGAAAAGAAAGACGAGAAGCGGGAAGAAGCTGGTGAAGCCCTCCAGGCAAAGCTTCTCAAAACCCGTACCATCCTCCTCTCGGGGGAGATTAACAAAGAGTTGGCTGAACGAGTCATCAAGCAGATGCTTCTTTTGGAAGCCGATGGTGATGATCCTATTAAAGTGTTCATTGATTCCCCTGGAGGCGATGCCGATGCTGGGTATGCCATTTTTGATATGCTCCGCTTCATTGGCCCGGAGGTGATCACGATTGGTATGGGAACGGTGGCAAGTGCCGCAGCTCTTGTTCATCTTGCCGGTGAGAAACAAAATCGTCTGAGCCTACCCAATGCCCACTTCTTGATTCATCAACCCCTGTCTGGGATTCGTGGTGTGGCAACGGAAATTGAAATTCATGCCAACGAGTTAGAAAAGCTTCGGGCCAAGATTAACCGTCTGATTGCGGAAGAGACTGGCCAGAATTTTGATAAGGTCTCTGGTGATACCGACAGAGATTACTGGCTGAATGCAGAAGAAGCCTTAGAATATGGTTTGATTTCTCGCATCATTTCTACGCGAGAGGATTTAGCCTAACCCTTAAACTAAGGCTGGTTGTTTAGGGCAAGTCCAAGGCCACAAGTCTTGGAACTTGCCCTATTTTTTGGGAGGAGATTCTGAAATCTCTTCCATTCCCGCCTCAAGTCGGACTCTTTTCCGTTCAATTTCTTCCCAACATTTGTTTAAATTCTTGAGGTGAGTTGAAGCCACGGTGAGTGGTCGTTCTAACGCAGAGACATCTCGGCGAATCCGTTCGATATGTTTTCTCAGCTCTCTTCCTTGGGCTGGAAGAGCCAAGCCTCGAAGCCCAAAGGCCACGGTTTGGAGATATGCAAAGAGGCTCATGGGTCCCACAGGAAGTACATGAAGTTCCAGACACTCCCGCATCAAACTCCCATCATCATCGGTGAGCACTCGATAATGCAGATTCTCTGCTGGAAAATACATGAGGGCAAAGGACAGGGTTCCATCTTCTGGCCGTATGTATTTTTGGGCAATGGATTGGGCATGACCAAGGATGGTTCGGCGAACTTCTCCAGGGATTCCTTTTCCCTCATTCCTGAGCCAATGTTCAAGGCGCTCCAATGGGAATTTGGCATCCACGGGAACCAGCTTTGATCCCATTCGGATGATGGCATCCACCCGCGTGCCATTAGGAAATGGATATTGAGTCGACCATGATCCTTGGGGCAACCAGGAACGGAGCAACTCTTCCAAAAGAGTCTCGCCAAAACCACCTCGGGTTCTGGGGATCCGAAAGGCGCGGTCAAGACCCTCGACCTGGGCTCCGATGGAATCAAGGGCATCCAGCTGTTTGGTGATGCGGTGGAGGAGGGCAGATGATGTTGGTTCCAGTCCTTCACGTTGAGAGTTCGTTCTTTTCAAGAACAGCAGAAGAACGAAAGAGATTAGGGCAAAGATGGCAGTGATGATCCATGGCAGCATAACAGCATCATATCGGAAATAAGAAAAAGTTGCGTTGTATGCAGTGCGGTGATTATTACCAAACGCAATATTATTTTGGTGATATTTACCAAAATTGGACAGAAGCTTCCGAGGTGGTTCATCAGTTCATTCGAGAGAGTTGTCAGTCATGTGGTCTCAAAATTCAGTTTAAAATTCATAAACCTTTTACCTATAAGAAAATATATAGTTCCTTTATAGAGTTTTTCTTTTTTTGTGAGGATTTTTTGAAACTTGGCCCATCCCTTGCTTTATAGCTGGTGACATTCCTCATAAATCGTGAAGAGGTGAACTCGGGGTGCGGGGTTGTCATTACAGTTACTCTGTATTAGTGTGGTAGTACAGTAGTTAGAAAATACAGTTCGGAGGAATATATGGCTCAAAAAAAATGGCTTTTGTCGGTGTTGAGCATCGCTGGAGTACTGGCCGTTGGAACCGTTGTGATGCTGCTTCTCATGTCCAACAAAGTGGTTGCAGAAGAAACGGCTGTTGTGGCCCAGGGAAGGGTTGTGAAAACCACAATGCTGGAACCTTCCTCCCAAGAGGTTCGAATTTTTGCCGATGGTTTTCTTCAATCCATTCAAAAAACCACTCTTCGCAGTCCGGTTAGTGGTCAGGTCAAAGCGGTTTTTGGTGGGCTTCAAGATGGATTGGCAGTTCGCAAAGGCGATGTTCTTTTGTCTTTGGATGATCGACGATCGGCATTGGCTTTTGAGACGGCCCGATTGGATATGCTAAAAAGTGCTTCTCAGTTTGCCACCACGGCAGATATTCCCTCTGAACGTCGTCAAATCTGGCGGGACTTTGCTCGGAAGCTTTCCGCTTCAGAGTCTCACAATCTTCCAGGACTTCCCCATGGAGATGATCGAGAGGAACTTTTGGCCGCAACCCTAGGGGTTCGTGGGAGTTGGAACTCGCTTCAGGGGGCCGCACTCAATCTGAATGAGCATCAGATTCGGGCTCCTTTTGATGGTGTGATTAGTGGGGATGGAATGAGTCCCGGATCCTGGATTTCTGCAGGGACAGCTCTTGGAACACTGATTAATGCACAGACATTAGAGCTTCCTTTGGCCCTGAGTATCCGAGATTTACCCTCAATCAAAGTGGGGGATACTGTTTTTATTCGCCGCGGTGATGATGAGAATCAGAAGATGGGTGTTGTGGCCCGTATTGAACCCATATTGGATTCTGGAACACAGATGGCGCAGGTCTATGTGCAAATTCCTTCGTCTGATGGCATGAATTGGCGACCTGGAACTTATGTACAAGCGGAAATTCGAGGTCGGGTCTTTGATTGGGCGTTGCGCCTCCCCCGTACGTGTCTGATTGGCGGCCGGGTTCCTCTGCTTGTGGATGGAACTCTGCATCTTGCTGAGGTGGATGTGCTGGCCTTTGATCAGCGGGATGTGATTTTGGCAGCCAATCTCCCAGTGGATTCCCAACTGGTGGTGACATTACTCCAGAATCCCATTGAAGGGATGGCTCTCACCGTGGGAGGGGATGCATGAAAAAAGTCATTGAGTATTTTTCTTCTCGGGGAATGATCACCAACTGGCTCATTCTCCTGGTGATGGTGGCAGGAATCTTTGGCTTCAGCCAACTACGACGGCGTGTTTGGCCTCAGATGGATTATGACTACATCAACCTGGATATTGCCTGGCCAGGTGCCTCTCCTTTAGAAATTGAGGATGGTTTGACCATACCTGTGGAAGAACGGCTGAAGGGAATTGATGGAATCGAACGAACGGTAACAACCACAGGTGAAGGTTATCTGAATGCATGGATTGAAGCTTCTCCCGATGTTGCCATTGATAAAGTGGTGGATCGGATTCGAAGTTCCATTGAAACCATCCCCAACTATCCCGAAGATGCTCGTGCTCCTCGAGTGGCCCAGCTTGATTCATGGAATCGCGTCATGCTGCTCTTTATTTACGGACCGGAAGATATGGATGTTCTCCAGTCTGTTGCGGATGATTTTCGAACAGACCTCATTGCCACTGGTAGCGTGAGCCAGTTGCAGAGTTGGGGTGTTCCAGGAAAAGAAATCCGTATCAATACAACACCGGCCCTATTACGGGAATACAATCTTGAGATTGCAGACATTGGTGCGGCCATTGCTGCATCTGATATGGATGTTTCTGCAGGGGAAATTGTCACTGGTCAAGAGATCCTCAAAATTCGCTCCTATTCACGGAAAAAAACGGTTGAGGATTTGCGTAGTGTCCCCATTCCTGTTGGAGGACGAACCATTCCTCTTGGACAGCTTTGCTTGGTGGAAGAATCTCGTCCTGAAGAGGCTGTTGTGACTCGGGCGAATGGGCAGCCTGCTGTTGGTTTCAACATCATGTACACCAATACTGAGGATGTGCTTGCCATTTCAGAAACCGTGGATGCTTTAATTGCAGAATCCGAGGCTCGGTACGATGGTCTGGTGACGTTCCATCCTTTTATTCGGGATTCTGATCAAATTGGTGAGCGTCTTGGCACTTTAGCAACCAGTGGCCTGATGGGTTTGATACTGGTTGTTCTGGTTCTTGGATTTTTTCTGAACCTTCGTCTGTCACTCTGGGTGGCTTTTGGAATCCCCTTCTCATTCCTTGGGCTGTTTTTCATTGAATGGACACTTGGAATTACCATCAATGAAATGTCTCTTTTTGGCATGATCATGGTACTGGGGATTCTTGTGGATGACGGCATTGTCATTGGTGAAAACATCTTCAGTCATTGGAAAGATCAGGGAAAAACGCCTCTAAAAGCTGCCATTGATGGAACTCGAGAGGTTATTGGTCCTGTTGTCATTTCGATTGTGACCACCATGGTGGCTTTTGCTCCCTACTTTTTTCTCTACGGAGAAATGGGACAGTACACGTCCCAAATTGGTCTTGTCATTATTCTTTGTCTGGCCTTTTCCTTGATTGAAGCGGCAATCATTCTTCCGGTGCATCTCTCCCATTCTCGAGCTCTTAAAGCCCGGGGTGGCGCCCAAGAACGTCGAATCCGCCAAGGTTTAGATCGGTTTCAGGCAGGATTGGTGAATACAGTTTATGCCCCGGTGCTTCGGTTTTCTCTGAAGCATCGGGGGGTATCCCTGGCTTTCATGGTGGCCGTGATTTTAGTTCTTGTGGGAGCCATGGCTGGAAATCATGTGAAAGCGGTGTTTTTCCCCAATGTTGAAACACCCTATGGTTTTGCACAAATCAGTTTTCCTTCCGGAACATCCGCGGCTGTTGTGAATTCTGTTCAGGAACGATTCACAAAAACGGCTTTAGAGCTTGGTCGTGAAGAGGAATGGGCCCTTCCTGAATTAGGCTATGATAATGCCATCCAAGAGGTCCTCTCTTGGGGGGATAATTCGTCATTAACAATCTATTTCATTCTCATCCCCAATGAGGAACGCCCCTATCCCACTTCTCGCTTCTCAACAGCGCTCAGCAATCGTCTTGAGGATATGCCAGAAGTGGAGAGCATCAAGTTGGCGGAGGATGGTGGTATGGGTGGATCCCCCATCTCTGTGCGCTTTGTTGGGAAAAATTCTCAGGATCTAGAAAAAGCGGCCACCTTATTGAAGGAGGAAATTGCCAAGATTGAGGGAGTTCGGGATATCTCTGACAACCTTTCTCGGGGGGCAAGAGAACTGTCCTTTCAGGTGAATGAAACAGGAAAGGCTTTGGGATTCTCTATTGGGAGTATTGCAGGAAAGATCCGGGATGGCTGGTATGGACGAGAAGTGGCTCGTGTGAATCAGGGACCTCGTCAGATTCCTGTTGTGATTCGAATGGATCCTCAATTTCGCCAAAGTTTGAACCAGCTTGATCGTTATCCTCTTCGAAGTCCTGCCGGTGGTTGGACCATGGCTGGCGATGTGATTGATTACAGCGTGGAACGAGGCGCTGCAAAAATTCGTCGAGAAAATGGATTTCGTTCCGTCTCCGTGAATGCGGCCTTTGATTCGGAAGGGAATGACTTAAATGTGGTTTTAACAAAAATTAACAGCGAAATTGTTCCTCAAATTCTAGAACAAGTGCCCTCTGTCTCTCAGTCTATGGGAGGCCAGGCCGAAGCCGTCAATCGGATGGCAAAATCCATGGTAACCTCCATGGTGGTCGCCATGATTGTGATGTTTACCATTTTGATGTTTGGAACCGGATCCTTTTCTCAAGCCTTGGTGATTATGCTACTCATCCCCCTTGGGTTGGTTGGAGCCATCCTTGGACACATGGTGATGGGGCAACCACTAAGCTTTCTTTCATTCTTGGGTGTGGTGGCATTAGCTGGAATCATTGTGAACGACTCTGTTGTGTTGATTGCTACATTTAATCGACTGCGTTGGAAGGAAGGATTGAGTGGGCATGAGGCGGCCTATCAGGCGGGATTGAAACGGTTTCGTCCCATTGTGATGACCACCATCACCACAGCGGTGGGGCTTGGTCCTTTGATTTTCCAAAAGAGTATGGGAGGGCAGTTCCTTGTACCTATGGCCATTTCCATTGCTTATGGGCTTATTTTTGGGACATTTTTAACCCTTGTTCTTTTGCCGTGTGTGCTTTCTCTTTTGGACTCTGGCCATCAGAGACGTTTAAAAAGAAAAGAGAAGAGACTGGGAAGGCAGGAGTCTTTAGCAGCGGCATCCCAAGCAGCCCTCACTCTGTAGTGAAGGAGATAAGTATGGATCTTCTGGCATTCACCCTTTTTGATGAAGTCATCATGGAGAATCTGTCACTTCCTCATTCTGAGGATGAATGTGGAAGAGATGAAGCGCGTGGACGAGAATGTCTGAATGCGTCTATTATGGGGACCGATGCGCTACACCAATTCCGACGCGTGGCAGAGGCAACTCCTTCTTGATTCTCAGTTGCCTGAAGGATTTTCCACTGGGGTGACAAATCTTGAGTTTGTCCCTCAGGAGAAACCTGATGCCGGTTATCAACCCATGAATCTCGCTTTGCTCCGAGTGGATGAGCCCACCCCAGTCTTTGCTGGGGTGTTCACTCAGAACGCCTTTCCTGGGTGGCCTGTACTGGCAGGAAAAGAACTACTGCAAGTGCCCACCATCCAAGGAATCTTGGTGAATAACCGTGTGGCCAATGTGGGAGTCCCTGAGGGGCTCGAAGATTCATTGACGGTGACTCAGGCTTTGCAAGAACAAGAAGCAAGCCCATCTCCCTTCATCCCTTCATCCACTGGTGTCATCGGATGGAAGCTTCCTCGAGTGGAAATGGTAAAGGCTCTTGGAGGTCTTTCAGAGAGAAGTCATTCTCTCTTACCCTTTGCTCAAGCCATCATGACCACAGATTCCTGGCCCAAGGTGCGCCGAAGGGAATGTGGTGATGGTTCTCTTGTGGGGTGTGCTAAGGGGGCCGGAATGGTGGAACCTAACCTGGCAACCATGCTGGCCTTTCTTGTCACGGATGTTGCGGTAGAACGTGATGTGGCCAGAAGGCTTCTTTCTGAGGTTGTGGGAGAAACCTTTAATCGTATCAGTGTGGATGGTGAGACCAGCACTAGCGATTCTGTGTTTTTGATTTCATCATGCAAATACCCCTATCCCGGAGATGATGTTTTTCGTCAAAAACTGCTGGATGTTTGTGCCTCCCTTTCAGACGATGTTGTGCGCAATGGAGAAGGTTGCGGTCATGTGATGCGCATCACCGTTCAGGGGGCTCCCCATGATGAAATGGCTGTGAAATTGGCTCGCTCGATTGCTAATGCTCCCCTCACAAAAACAGCCATCCGTGGAAATGATCCCAATGTCGGACGTATCTTACAGGCTGCGGGAGCCGCGGCTGGAAGAGCGGGGCTCGAATTGCCACGAGAACATCTCGTTCTTTCCATTGGCAACCGTCAGGTTTTTGCCAATGGAGTTTTTCAATTAACCGAGCAAGATGAAGTTCTTCTCTCTCAATACATGGCGGATTGTGCTCTTCCCGTTCCTTCCACTGGATGGCCTGTTCATTTTGAGAGTGTCGAAGTGGAATTGAATTTGGGACTTGGAACTGGTCAGGGAACTGTAACGGGCTCTGATCTGTCCGAGGAATATGTCATCATCAATGCCGATTACAGAACGTAAAGGATAGAAGTGTGGAAAAGGCAAATGACAAAACCATCGGTGATGCTGGGGCATTGATTGCTCGAGCCCGCGATGAAATTGGTCGAAGAATCGTTGGTCAGGCTGATCTCATTGATGCCCTGCTCACTGGTATCATTGCTGGAGGACATGTTCTTGTCGAAGGTGTTCCTGGTTTAGCGAAAACACAGGCTGTCAAAGCCTTAGCCGATGTGACGTCAGCATCGTTCAAAAGAATCCAATTTACTCCAGATCTTCTTCCAGCTGACCTGACTGGAACCATGATTTATCGTTCTCAAACTGGGGAATTTGTACCGCGAAAAGGTCCGGTCTTCACCAATGTGTTGCTCGCGGATGAAATCAACCGAGCTCCTGCCAAGGTGCAGTCAGCCTTACTTGAGGCCATGGCAGAATCTCATGTGACCATTGGTGAACGAACTTACCCCCTCCCTGAGCCCTTCTTTGTCATGGCAACGCAAAACCCCATTGAACAAGAAGGAACATATCGGCTCCCTGAAGCCCAATTGGATCGATTTTTACTCAAAGCCAAGGTGGAGTACCCTTCTCCTGCTGAAGAACTTGCTGTGCTGGATCGCATGGTGGATGCCCCTGATATTCCCTTGAATACGGTCTTGGATAAAGAGGGGATTCTTCGTCTTCGTAAGGCGGCAGAATCAGTCAAGGCAGAAGAATCCATTCGGCGTTACATCGTATCCCTTGTTGCAGCGAGTCGAGTGAAGGACAGACGAAAACTGCCCTTTTCCCGGTATGTTGAGTATGGTGCCTCTCCTCGTGCCTCCCTTGCTCTGTACCGTTGTGCTCGAGTTCAGGCTCTTTATGAAGGACGGAATTTTGTTCTTCCTGAGGATGTCAAATCTGTGGCTCCACTGGTTCTGCGTCACCGCATTGTTCTCTCATATGAGGCTGAAGCGGAGCAGTTGGATGCCGATGCTGTGATCGCAGGACTTCTTGCTGCGGTCTCTGTGCCCTGAGGAACGCCGTGTCTCAAGACGACCTGCCCGCCCGGGTCCGCCGTCTCCATGTTCGATCCCGAAAACTGGTAGAAAGTCTCTTTGCAGGGAACTACCATTCGGTTTTCAAGGGACCGGGATTGGAGTTTGATGAAGTTCGTGATTACCAATACGGTGATGATGTTCGTTTCATTGATTGGAATGTTTCGTCACGTATGGCCGCTCCCTATTCCAAAACCTTCAAGGAGGAACGGGAGCTTGTCTTGATGGGAGTGGTGGATGTTTCGGCCTCCCTTTCCACAGGAGTGGCAGGTCGGACAAAACGTGACACGGCGGGCAACCTCTTTGCCCTTCTCGCCATGGCGGCTGTTGCCAACAATGATAAGGTTGGCAGCTTATTGTACTCTGATCGGGTGGAGCGTCTTGTGGTTCCGATGAAGGACCGCAAACATGTTTTACGCCAGATTAGTGAAGTTCTGGGTCATCACCCTCGCGGGCGAGGGTCGGACTTGGCCCTGGCCTTAAAAACAACGGCCCAGAATCTCAAGAGAAAGAGCATTGTGGTGGTTCTTTCTGATTTTCGTTCTCAAGGGTATCAATCCGAATTGGCTCTGCTGGCACGAAAACATGATGTGATAGCCATTCGTATCACAGATCCCACAGATTATTCTTTTCCTGAAGTGGGGTTAGTGGAAGCTGAAGATCCCGAAACTGGAAAGGGATTTTCGGCCTGGGGGCATTCAAAGAGTCTTCGGAAAGAGTACAGTGATTTTTGGGATGATGAGCGGCGAGCTTGGCTGAAGAACTGCCGGGCCATTGGTGCCGATACTCTGGAAGTTTCAACAGAGGAAGAACCTGCGGACAGCCTTTTGGCCTTCTTTCGGCGGAGGCGTGGGGCATGAGTGGACGCAAACTTCTCCTGATTGGTTTTGTGATGGTTGCTGCTTTTGAGCTTCATGCCCAAGCCATTCTTGACGGACTTCGATTCCAGCCTCCAGGATTTTATGTTGGGGATGAGGTTAAGCTCATCATGGTGTTTAAAACAGAATCACCCGTGGCTTTGAATCTCCCTGAGACCTATCCACAATCTGATTGGGCAGAAATCCGTGATATTTCAGTGGATGTGGAAGAGGACCGTTTGACGGTCACGGTTGATTTCACACCCTTTGCTCCAGGGACGCGTACCCTTCCTCCTCTTGAATTGGGGGGATTGCGTATTGATGGAATAAAGGTTCCTACCCATTCCATTTTGGACAAGAGCTATGAAGGAGTTCGGGCTCTTCGTCCCCAGTTGCTCATTCCAGGAACCCGGCTCACCCTTTCCATGGTTTTATCGGCTTTGGTGTTTGTTCCCATTTTTGGAGTGCGAATTGTTCGCCGGTTGATTCAGCGAATTTCACGTTTCCGAGCCACACACCGGGGAGGACGGCCAGCACGACGAATGAGACGCTTGCTGCGGCGTCTGAAAAGTGCCATAGGTTCCACAGCTCCAGCGCTTTGGTATGGTGCATTGACAGATGGTTTGCGGGAGTACATTGGAAAACGGTTGGGATTGGACTGCCGGAGTTCTACAACGGCAGAAATAAGTTTATTCGAGGCCTTTCATGGAGCCCAAGGTCCTCAGCATCAGATTCTTGAAGTTCTGCGTGAAGGTGACATGATCAAATTTGCCGGACGTTTTGCGGATGATCGACGCATGCAAGATGCCTTAAAGACGGTGGATTCCGCCATAAAAGAATGGGAGAAAATTCATGCCAACGTTTAGCTCTCCCATCTGGTTTTCCCTCTATTTCCTTCTTCCTCCTTTGTTCTGGGCACGCTACTTTTGGAAAAATCGCGGAGGACGACTTATCTTTCCCCACCGGATTTGGAATGGAGAAGGATTTGTACCTCCCAAAAGTGCCACAAGGGTGATTGCCCTGCTTGCTGAAATTTGCTTTTGGAGCGGTTTCATTATTCTCATTGCCGCTATGGCAGGTCCTCGGGTGGTGCAACGGGAAGAGGTGCTTCTTTCTCGTGGCATCGACATGGTGGTGGTTCTTGATCAGTCCCCCAGTATGGCGGCTCGAGATTTTCCTCCTGTGAGTCGCTTTGATAGCGCTCGAGAAATGATTCGTCGTTTTGTTCAAGGTCGTTCAGGGGATTCCATTGGACTCGTGACCTTTGGGAGTGAGGCTGTGCTTCGATGTCCTCCCACTGCGGATTATGATTGGTTGATACAGCGTCTTGAAGAATTGGAGCTTCGAGAGCTTGGGGATGATACAGCCATTGGAATGGGATTAGCTGTGGCCACACTGCATCTTTCGGAGTCCACGGCCCGGGAACGGTTGATATTGCTTTTAACGGATGGCGATGGAAATGCCGGTGAAATCCGACCAGATATGGCGGCCCAATTGGCTGCAAATAATGGAATCAAAATTTATGCCATTGGAATTGGAAGCCAAGGAGAGGTTCCCATTGAATTTTCTGATCCAGAAACAGGTACCGTGACACGAGGAACAATCTATACCGATTTTGATGAAGATGTGCTTCGAAAACTGGCAGACACCACGGGAGGAAGTTACTGGCGGGCCAGTAGCCCTGGAGCTTTGGAAACCGTGTTTCAAGCCGTGGATTCCCTAGAAACTGTGGAGCGGCGTGTGAGCCTTCGGGCCACCAGTCGGCCTTTGCATAGACCCTATATTCTGGTGGGGGCCCTGCTCATCATATTCTCTTATGTTTTGCGGAAAATCTTTCTCGGGGAAATGCCATGACCTGGGCTTATCCGGAATTTCTTTGGCTGCTTATTGCAGTACCAGTCATTGCCTTCATTGCTTGGCTGCGATCGCATCGTAGTCTTCATGAGTTTAAACGTTTGGGCTTAGCTGGATTGGAATGGCAAGTTCGCATGTTTGTTCGAGGGGTATGCATGGCCCTATTTGCCGTCTTTGTCATTTTAGCTGCGGCAGGCCCCCGAGGTGGACGTCGCCCAGTCAGTCAAGAGCAATCGGGAATGGATGTGGCTGTGGCCTTTGATGTGTCCAGAAGCATGCTGGCTCGGGATGTTCTACCAAGTCGATTAGAACGAGCCGCAACAGCCCTTCGTCAAGTTGCAGCTGAATCGGTGGATACACGATTTTCCCTCATCATTTTTAAAGGGGATGCTCAGCTTGCGGTTCCCATGACAGAAGATCGGGTGATGCTGGACACGTGGGTGGACCGCTTAGGACCAGGTCTGATGACCAGTGGGAGCACCGATTTAGAAAAGGCCCTTCGATTGGCTTGGGATTCTTTTCCAGGAGGGGAGGGACGGAGTCGTGTGCTTCTCCTTGTCTCAGATGGGGAAGCTCTTGAAGGGCAAAGTGATGATGTGACACGGGAACTTGCTGATGCAGGTGTTCCTGTTTATGTGCTTGCGGCTGGAACGGCAGAGGGAAGCACCATTCCCCTGGGTGATGGAACCTATGTCAAGGATGGGGATGGAAGCCCTGTTGTGAGTCGGGTGGATGTCGACCGCCTCCGGCGGATTGCCGAGGACACAGGTGGAAGTTACCTCAGTCTTCAGCGGTCAGGTGCTTCTGGAGAGCTGGTAGCGGCACTATCTGAGAAGAGGACTTTTGGAGAAACACGAGGCATTGGTTTTGTGAGTGTGGATCGATACAAGAGTTTTCTTGGTCCTGCACTTCTATTTTTATTGGCCTATTTAGCAGCAAGGATTATTCCATGGCGTCGTTCGTAAGAAAAACATTGGGTCTCTTGCCGTTCCTTGCAATCCTCCTTTCCTGTGATTCCTCCATGCCTGCAGTCCGTGTGCTCTGGGGAAATATGGCCTACGGATCAGGACTCTATCAGAAGGCCATATTGAATTATCTTGCAGCAGATGATGGCCTGAATGTTGGGGTGGAGGCTGTGCATTTCAACTTAGGCAATGTGTATTTTGCCTTGGGTGAAGGAGACGCCGCTCTTGGGGCCTGGCAGCAGGCTGAAGAGAATACGGAAGACATTGATGTGTTGTTTCGAATCGCTTTTAACCGGGGTGTGCTGTATTACCACTGGGGACGCTACGATGAAGCCTATCGGTCGTTTCGTCGGGCCCTCTCGCTTGATCCCACTGATATTGATGCAAAGATAAATCTTGAAGATGCGCTCTCACGAATACGAACGGAACTTCCCTCTTCACCAGAAGAGGGTGTGTCTGGTATAGAGAGCATTGATGAGGGCGGGGATCGATTACTCGACTACGTCCGGAGAAAGGAGGCGGGAGCTTGGACATCAGCCGAATCCCCGGACACCGCGCATACTCGAGACTGGTAGCGCTGACTCTTGCCCTATTGGTGACAACCTCTTCTTGGGGCGCTGATACGGTTCGTTTAGAGTTTGAACCCAATCGGGTTGTTCGTCGTGAGCGAACAACCTTCCAAATCCGTACCATGATTCCCTGGCAGCGAGGCGCAGAAATCACTCGTCCTGAATTGCCTGAGGGGTTAACTTGGTGGGCTTATCCCTACCCACGTCCCTGGGTGGCAACAGCAGAGGATGGAGCCCAGATACGAATGATAGAGGTTCTTGGTGCTCTTCGGGTGGATGCCCCAGGTTTTTACACAGTTCCATCGTTTCAGGTGAAGGTTGGGGATGAAGAAGTTTATACTCAGCCTGTTGAATTGATTGGTCTTGAGCCAGATGAACGTGAATTCCTGTACCCGGTCACCACGCGTTGGCGAGCTCTTCCTCAACAGATTTGGGAGGGACAGGCCGTTTCCCTTGTTCTTGAGGCTCGAAATCTCACCTCTTTGGCCCTGCCTGATACCAGCGGATTGCGTGGTTCTCCATCCGGTCTTCTAGAGGAAGCACCAGGACTTGGAGGAATCATCACCCGCCCCCATGGGCAGGATATTCTTTATGATGTGCCCATGGCTTCATGGATATGGACTCCAGGCTCCACCGGTCTTCTCAATTTTCCTGGATCTTGGGTGACTGTTTCAGGGCTCACTCGTGCAACGCCTGCATTTTCAGCAGAAGTTCTTCCGTTGCCTCAAAGTGTTCAAAACTCAGGAGCTGTTGGTCAGTTCCGTTTGAGCTATGAGGTGGACCCTGGTCCCTACCGTGTGGGGGATACGGTATCTGTACGGCTTCGTGTGGAGGGAGAAGGAAATTTGAATGTTCTTCGTCTGCCTCAGCCTCAATGGGATGGGGCCGTGCAAGTGGGAGATGGAGCATCGTTATCTTATGTCCCTGGCCCTCAAGGATATGAAGGGTGGCGAGAGCAACGCTATGATTTCCGACTTGAGAGGCAGGGGAATGCCAGTGTTCGTATTCCCTCATGGACCTGGCTTGATCCATCGCAGGATGGAAGAACCTTTACAGAATCCTCTTTCCTTCGCACATTGCAAGTGGATGCGGCAGGAGGTGTCGAGAAGCGAGGAGGGCTTCCTCAAACCCTTGGGGCTGAAGCCTATTCTTATCAGGCTTCGGTTTTTCATTGGCGATCCCCTCAATGGTTTCTTTTGGCACTTCCTGGTGCCGTTTTCATGTTTGTTCTCTTTCTGGTCAAACGACCAGGACCACGAGGACTTGGAGTTCTTCTTATTCTCCCTCTCTTCCTATCCGCTTCTCAGGTAAATCAAACGGATACTCAGGGGGCCATTAATGCCGCAATGCTGATACAGGAAGGCCAGTTTCTTCAGGCATTAGAGTCCTATGATCAGCTCATAGATGTGCATGGGAATCTTCCTGGGCTCCTTCATGATCGTGGTATAGCGGCTCTTGGGGCTGGAAAGGGAGATGAAGCTGTGCATGATCTGAGAACCGCTTTGCTCATGCGCCCTGGATCTCCAAGGCTGGCCCAAACTTTAGAAGAAATTGAAAACGCCTTGAGTTTGACCGATCAAGAACTCACACCCTTACGTTGGCCTCCCATCATCGCCTTCCTTTTTTGGCTGATTTCAGTGAATGCCGTCTTTGGTGTTGCCGCACGACTGCTCTATGTGCGTGAAGCTCGAGTGGCCATTGCACTGGCAGCCATCATCATGGTTTTTCTTGGGTCCAGCGGTTTTATGCTTGGAGCAGAATGGCTTTGGAGTCGGCCCATTGCTGTTGTTCGCACAGGAGCAGAGTCGCTACGAAAAATCCCAGAGCCTCTGGCAACAGATTGGATTAGATTGCCAGCAGGAACCTCTCTTCGTGTCTTGGCTGAGGAGGGGGATAATCGTCTTGTACGCACAGGTTATGGCTTAGAAGGATGGCTTCCATCTTCATCTCTTTTGGCTGTGGAGAATTCTGTCGATGGACTTTGATCATATTCTCCGGGATTGGGAAGAGCAGAAACAGAGAAAATCACCAAAGAAAAAGATGGTGAAAAATCCGAAGTCGGAAAAAACAATGAGCCAAGATTGGCTTGACCTTTATCCGCCTGATCAAAAAACGGTGCAGGCAAAATCCCATGAAAAAGTCCCTCCAAAGAGTGAAGGAACATCGATTTGGTACCGCCGTCCTCATCAGGATACGCTGGATCTTCATGGACTCACCGCTCAAGAGGCCCAAAGCGCTCTTCATGCGTTTATTGCGTCAATGAGAAGACGGGGATTGCGGAAAGGTCTAGTGATTCATGGAAAGGGCAAACACTCTCCATCAGGGTCTGTTTTAAAACCCTTTGTTGAAGAGTATTTACTTTCCTCTAAAGAAGTTGGAGATTTTGCCAAAGCGCCGCGTAAAGATGGGGGAAGCGGCGCTACATGGTTTTTACTGCGTCAGCGTTCCCGATAAATAATCCGACCACGAGTGAGGTCATAAGGAGATAGGGCGACGCGAACACGGTCACCAGGCACGATACGAATATAATGCTTCCGCATCTTGCCGGAGAGATGGGCCAGAATAAGGTGGCCTGCCTTGAGTTCGACTCGAAACATGGTGTTGGGCAGGGATTCCTTAACGATTCCCTCAACTTCAATGGCCTCTTCTTTCAAAAAAGGGCCCTCCTTCTATGTGCTGAATGCCGTGCGTATAGTATTTTAGGGTGCGGGGGCCCGTCAAGACCGCCGCTTTGGAACTAACGTGAACACTGAGCTATTCTTCTTGACAACTCCTTGTTAATACGTCAGATTACCTCACGTTTCAATTGGAGAGACCATGGAAGAAGCTGAGAAAAGCCGAATGAGGCAGAAATTACAGGCTTTAAAAGCCGAGGTTCTCGAGTCCTTGATTGCAGAAAGCAAAGATTTTAAGGCCGCCGTGGAAGATATTGGCGTGAAAGATCTTGCAGATGTTGCATCAAATGATATTGATGCACGTACTCTCGAGGCGGTTGGTGCAAAAGGGAAATTGCGGTTGCAGCAAATTGAATCGGCACTTGGCCGGATTGAAAATGGGCGTTTTGGTGTTTGCCCAAGCTGTGGTTCCAAAATTGCTTCAGCTCGTTTAGATGCCATTCCCTATGCTGTTCTGTGCATTGATTGCAAATCTTCTTCTGAACGACGCAAGACAGGCTAGGAAACACTCTCTCTCATAAGTCTTGGTGAGCCAAAAGAAATGTTCATTGCGTTCGTCAATGCAATGAACATGGAATCTCTTCATCGTTGATTCCTCCCAAGCCTTAGATATAAATCTCTGAACTGCAAAATACTTATATCTTTCTGTGCACTTCCGATAATCAATGGTGTGCGGAGGTGGAAATGATGCGGTTTGGAGTGGCCGGTCAGCTCTCAGCTTTACAACTGGTAGGGTCAGGCCGAGCAGGTGGACGTGTGTCTCTTCCTGTGAAGCCCATTCATACAGTCTATGCTCAATTCCGTCATGTCTCAGGTCATCCTTCCTTGGATTGGCAAAACCCCGTACCTTTGTCCAAAGTACAAATTTTAAACAGTTTGATTGAAAGTCTTCAACGAACCAAAGGTGAAGCGCTAGAAACCCCAGTTGGCTTGGGGAATGATCCAGAGCGTGCCAAAGCATTGATTGAACAGTATGCCTCAGAGCTTCATCGCATTGTTCGTTCTGCCCCTCAAGCTTTTGGTAGCGGTGGAGAGGCTGTTGGCCTGGCCTTCAATGTCACAGCCTGAAAGCCAAAATGATTCAACTTCTTCTTTCTGCCAGCATTGCCCTTTTCACCTATCTCATCCTCCCCTTCTGGGGCGGGCTTCGAGTACGGCGTCAATGGCGGTATTTTCGTGAAACGCTTCAACAATCTGTGGAATTCCAGCAACCACGTTTTGCTGGTTCTTGGAAGAATGGCATGCATGGTTTGCATCGTTTTCTTGGACGAATCGAGGCCTTGCAAGGCGATGATCAGCTGTGGATCAGAGGAGCTCAAGTTACTCTTCGTGTTCAAGCATCCAAGGCGCATATCTACATTCTTTCTTCCACATCACTCCCTCCCTCTGATGCTCGGGCCCTTCTAGAGGAGCGTCTTCCAGAAGAGGCACCAAGAAAAATTTCCTGGCGCCAACTTTCTTCCCTTCAAGAGGGAATGCAGGTCTATGCCATTGGCTCTCTTCATGTTCAAGATGATATGTATGGAATGCAAGGAACCCCAGATTCTCCTCTTTGGTTGATTTTACATGAAGGTTCTGATGTTGTCCCTCGTGCGATATGGTCAGGGAGACAGGCCAATGAATATTGGAATACCTTCACACCCTGGTCTCTTCTGATTGGGGGACTCTCCTTGCTATTTCTCACACTCCTTCAACTGCGGAGTGGAAGCACCATGGGAATGCGATGGTCGCTATTCATGACACTTTTTCCCATCTATCCTTTTCTTCCTCCAGGAGTGGTGTTTTTTGCTCTCTATCTAGGGAACTGGAGGCGAGCCCGTTTTCTTCGAGCAGAGCGGGATTTGCTCAGACTCAGTCAGCATCTCAACCGCAAACAAATCTCGGATCCTCTCACATCATGGAGAGGTGATTTTTCCCGAGATATTCCCTCTCTTATCCAAGCCTGTCGACGGAAAGCTTTTTTTGCAGAACTTGCAGCACTTCTTTCTCTTCTCACAGGTCTCATCCTGAATGCTTTTCTCGTATTGGTGGTGATCAATGCAATGGTTTAAGGTCAAGTCTTCATGGACAAACAGAAGAACAAAAATGGGACTCATACTCTTGTTGTTTTTCTCTGCTTTTTTGCTGGACGCCCAGGAGGATGGCGTGCTTCTTCGGTACAGCCATGAAGAAGGAGATTTGTGGAATATTGTAAGCCAGGTTCAGCAGACTGTGACAGAGAATGGCGAAGTTCTGTATGAGACGGAAATACTCAATAAAATTTCAGCTCAAGTGACTCGGGCCAGAAATGGTGATGGCCTGATTGCCAATACCTACAGCATCGCGGAAAAATCGGATGGACGTTACATCCGATCCTCAGAACATCTCGTCAGTTATGCCCGAGATGTTCGTGGAAGAGTTTCGGGGATTCCTCAAAATTCACCTGTGCCAACTGTGCGCAATGTTCCTGTGTTTCCTGAGAATCCCTTGCTACCTGGCGAGGAGTGGGAGGAATCAGGAAGTGAAATATTTGATTTGAATCTGAGTTTTGGAATCCCCACAACAATCATTGTGCGGTTCTTGGCTCATTACAGATATCTCGGTAGAGCCGAATTTGATGGTGTGGAATGCGAAAAAATTCTTGTGAATTATGCCTATAATTGGGCCGCAAAACCCACCGAACGTCGTGCCTGGGAATCCTGGAACATCTACCCTGTAGCCATCCAAGGACAATTTACCGATGAGATTTATTTTGATGGGAATGTGGGAAAGAATCGCGGCGTTTCTGGAACCTATTCGTATGCATTCCACATGAGTGATGGAAGCACCATTGGTTATTCTGGAACCTCTCACGGACGGGCGGATTACCCCTCTCCCCTGGATAGAGCGGCTCTTGTGGCCCAAATCGAATCCCATGAACTTGAGGGTGTGAAAGCCCAATCTGTTCGTGAAGGCGTACGACTCTCTTTGGAAGATATTCGGTTTTTACCGGATTCTGCACAGATGCTTCCTGGGGAGGAAGAAAAACTCGAAAGAATTGCAAAGATTCTCCTGGAGCATCCAGAACGGGATATAGTGGTGGTGGGGCATACAGCAAAGATTCCTGGTGCAGGGGATGGACAAGAATTGTCTGAGCAACGTGCCCGCACGGTTGCAAACTATTTCTTGTCAAACTCCGTGCGTCAGCTGGAACAGGTTGTGGTGAGAGGGGAAGGACATCAATCCCCTGTAGCGGACAATCGAACTGAAGCAGGACGCCGGCAGAATCGGCGTGTGGAAATTACCATTCTGGAGAATTAATTGTGAATAATCGTGAAGGATTGAAAAAACATATTTCCCTGTGTGAAGACATGATTCTTGCGGAAAATGATCGATGTGAAGATATACTCTCCAATTTAGGACAGCGGCTTTTTGAGACTCAATGGGGGGAGGATACCGCCCCTCGAAAGAGCGTTCAAGAGTCGATTGATCGTCTGCTGGAGCATGAAGAAAGCTTGCGGAATCTTCTTGCGGATGAAGAGCAACGGGTGGCTTTGAATGAAGAACGAAAGCAGCTCAATCTTGAATCACGGAATCTGAAGAATCAGGAAGATCCGAAAGCAGAAGTCCTGGGTAAAGTTCTATGGGACATGTGGAAATCCCAAACTCTTCCCGATGCTCGTATTGAGGAATCCCTTCAAGAACTCATTCAGGCTCATCGTCGGCTTGAGCATCTTAAGCAAGCCATCAAAGACGATGAAAGCCGGGAGACAAGTCGATTCCAAGGATTTTGGAAAAAGGGGAAATCCCTCATTCTTGCAGGAAAACAGCGTAATGCCACGGCGGCTTTTGATCGGCTCTGGATGACCGCTGGACGGCAGGTCAGTGACAGTTTTGCGACCAATGTTTTTGTGGGTACAGTGGCGGAAGAAGCGTCCCAAATCATGGATGAATCCGTGAAAGAGCGCAAAAAGGTCAAGGCACGTTTAGCTGATATAGAACGAGAGATGAAGGAACTGGAAACGGCGATGGAATCGCTTCCAGGAAAGGGCCCTCTTCGCCGTCGAAAAAATTGGATTGAGCAGGAATTAGAACAACGTGAATATGCTCTGGATGAAGCCTATCGATCCTTTGCTCGGGATTGGCTGAAAAAGTCGGAGAATGAGAAAACGGTTCCCTCGGAAGCCGTGAAGCGTCTCACAGAGGATTGGAATTCCAATCAGGAAACCGTAGAAAGCTTGCAAGAACGTCAGATGGCGGCCCGTGCTCATCTGGATTACAGTGACACTTTGCGGGCTCGAGAACGAATGGCCGCACGGGTGGCGGATGCAGAACATGAAATGAAAATGCGTGAGGCTTCGCTTCAGAATTTGCGTGAAGAACTTGCGGCAACAGATCGGGAATTGTTGGAGCGAAAGGCCAATCTTCCCCCCCTTATGCTGGAAAACCCTTCACTTTCCCCAGAAGAGGATGGTAAGGAAGATTAGGTCGACCAATATTTGAGCTCTTTAGAGGCGTTTTTGTGCGCAAAGCTCAAATATAGGTTTTGGAATCACTGGTTCCTTCTGGGCAGGAATCGTTACACATGAAAATACCGCCGCAAACGGGCCTTGCGGGAGGGCCGATAATGGAGGTACAGCAAAAGGGCGGCCACGGGGAGTAGGGTGGCTGCAACAATCAAAGACCAACCAGGAACCCCACTCAATTGAAAATTCAATCGAACCAAAACATCTGCACAAATATTCAGAATGGTGATGGCAATGAGTATCCATCCTGCAAGATTGCTTCCAATATGTTTTCTATGACGAGCCAATAGCAGGATGAGATTGGCTAAGATTCCAGCAATGATCACCAGGGGCATTCCAATTGTGATCACCCAGCGGACACTACCTGAAAGCCAACCCAAGCCCCAGAGAAGGGCAATGCCCACCACTGTAATGGACGTGATCATGAGATGAGGTTTGCGGCCTAAGGCAATGGGAATGAGGGCCCATAGCCAAGCCGCACCCAGGGTCACGAGGGGCCAAAGTGACCATGTGATGCTTCGTGTCACAAACCAGTCCACTGTCAGAACAATGGCCACAGGAATGAGGAATCCTAGAGATGTGATGGATTTTGCAAGGGCTTGGCGTTCATCCGCACTGAGAGCTGGTGCAGAGTGCTTAGGGGCCTCATCATGGGGCCATGGACGGCTGTCATCTCCTGGCAATCTTTGGATTGGTGCATCGCAGAGAGGACATTCGGGTGTTTGAGGTTCTACCTCAACACCGCAACGAGAGCAGTAGGGCATCAATCACTCCTTCACAAAAAATCGGGTCTTATGAACAATCATCAGAATCATAATTCTCATTTCCAGGTCAATTTCCCTGCACCTTAACTGGAACTCCCATACGAATCAGTTTGCGGAAGACATATTGCTCCACGATTGCTGGACGGATGAGTCGTCCAAAACTCATGCTGATGGAATCCTTCCACCCAATCACAGCCGCTTTCACTTTTTCCTCAGGAGCAGGGGGAGGGATAAAATCAAATCGTTTCACATAAGGAGCAAGGTGCTGGGGCAATTTCATCAATCCAAGATTGCTGAGACCTGTGCTGTATTTTTTCTCTGCAAATGATGCATAGGCAATGGGAAGAACAATGTTTTTCAGCCCTAAGGGGAGGGCTCTGGCCCAAGGATTCAATTCCCCGCGAACATTTCTGGCCATTCTACGGCCAAGGTACCGCCGATCCACTTCATAGCGCATATGGGTTTTGGTTCGGTCAATGATTTCGTCAAATTTCCACTCACCCAAACGGGGATCAATCTCTGGCTCCACGCTCACAAAAAAGTTTCTTAATGTGGCTGTTGGCCATAATTGGCGCAGATTGACAGGGATGTTGATTCTCAAGGGAGCAATATGACGCTTGAGAAGCTCCTTGGGCATTTCCAAAAGAATCTCGCGATAGGAGTCTAGCATCACTCCGGCCAGAAACTCGGTCATGGTGCAATCATAATCGGTGGCACATTGCTTCAATTTGGTCACTGGCATGGTCCCGCTAATCACACGGTAATACCCTGGCCGTTCCAGGCGGAGAGGAAGGCGAAAGGCTTTTTCAAGGGGTGGGGGATCAGGGAAATTGATATCTCCAAAGCGTCGAAAGGCATCTTCCTCTTCTTCTGCAAGCGGAAGGCTCCCTGGTTTGGGAATATTGCCAAGGTGGCCTCGAGGAACTCCAGATAAAGCCAGATATTCGGCCAGAAGAGATTGAAGAAATGTTGCGGCACCTGTGCCATCGGCCAGAACATGGGAAAATTCAACGGCGATGCGATTCCGCCATGCACGGACCCGAAAAGGAAACATTCCTCTGTTTTTTAAGGGGAAACGCATGCATGGATATTTTGAATCCCGGACAACTTGCGGCTGATGAGGGGACTGAACCAGAGAGTACCAAAAAACACCATGACGGAGATTCACAGCATAAAAAGGAAAGCGAGGCATGATTCGGTCAAGAGCTTTCTGAAGCCGTGGAGCATGGACAGGGGCAACAAGATCGGCAGAAAGTCGAAAAACAGTGGTTCGGCGAGGACCAATGAGAGCAGGATAGAGTTTTCCAGCATTGTCGAGGCGGTACCACGATGACATGAATGGAGAATAGTCTTCCCACTCTTAGGTGGCAAGGGGGATTTTCTTCCTCCCCAGTCATTGGCTGGACGCAAAGGCCTGCAACAGGATAGCTTGGCCCTATGGTTCTACCTTTGCCCCTATTTGATTTAGATAATACGCTCTATCCGCCAAGTTGTGGTGTTCTCCCTGAGATTGATCGGCGGATTGATGTGTTTGTTGCGGACTATTTTGGTGTTGACCTTGAAGGCTCCCAAGCCATCCGTCGGGGGAAGGCCGCTGTGTACGGAACAACATTGAACTGGTTGATGACCTGCCATGGTTTAACAGATCCTGAACCCTATCTTGAGGCTGTACATCCCAAAAATCTTGAGGATTTTATTCCTCAGGATGCAAAATTGCGAGAATTTCTTTGCTCTCTTTCTTCTCCCTTGGTGCTTTTCACCAATTCCCCCTCCGAGCATGCTCGACGCGCTTTGGCGGCCTTAGGAATCTCCGATCTCTTTCCTGATGAGTGGGTATGGGATCTTCGTCGTCTTCAATTCATAGGAAAACCGCGTTCTGCGGCCTATGAAACTATTCTCAAAGACTTAGGTCTTTCGGCTCACCAGGCTATTTTGATTGATGATAGCCCAGCAAATCTGGCATCGTTTCAGGATATGGGAGGACAGGTGGTGGCCTCTGGTGGACCTGTGCAAAAATGGATGAGTGAATTGACTTCCTTGCTTGGAACTGAGGTGAGCTGTGTCTGATGCATTGAGTGAGACAACACAGCAACGAGGGCATATGCTTCGGTTTGCGTGGCTGAACGTGGTTCTCTATGCCTCTGTTTCGGTTTTGTTCCCCTACCTTCCAGTGTATTTTGAGGTCCGAGGACTCAGGCCATCTCAGATAGGATTGCTTCTTGGTGCAGTGGAAGTGGCAGGGATTTGTGCTCCATTTCTCATCACTCCTCTTGCAGATAGAAGTGGGCGTTATCGCAGTTTAATGGCGATTCTGATTCTCCTTTCTTCCGCCTCTCTCTTTTTGATGCATCAAAGCCAGTTGTTTTCCATTGTTTTGGTGGCGGTCACCGTCTTTGGTATCACCTATCGGCCACAGCTCCCTCTCACTGATGCGATTGTGGGCCATGGACTTGCTGATGCCACAAAGGATTTTGGCAAAGTACGGCTTTGGGGGACGGTGAGTTTTATTGTCATTTCCTTGTTTATTCGATTCACAGGAGTTTTTTCCGAGGCTTCCAACAACCGTCTCTTTTTGAGCTTTCAGTTGAGTTTGCTTCTCTTCTTACTGGCCCTTCCCCTGGTTCCTCCTGTCCAAGCATCGCCAAAGAAAACCGGGGGAGCCTGTTCCCAATCCAAACGTAATGAGTTCAAAATTCTCCTTCCTCTCATTGTCATCGGATTTTTGGGTAATATTGGCTTTGGTGCGTATCAGAGTTTTGCTCCATTGTACTTTACTCGAGTTGCTGGTGCTTCGGCAGTGGCCGGGTTCTATGCTGTGGCTGCTGTTGCAGAAATACCGGCCATGCTTTTTGCCGGACGCATTGTGAAAAAGATTGGGCATAGGGGCATGATCATCATTGCCTTTGTGGCTTCCATCCTTCGCTGGGGATTGATGGCTTTGGAGCTTCCGCCACGTTTGTTGGTGATGAGTCAGCTTCTTCACTGTGGAAACTATGCACTGTTCTTACTGGCTGGAATTGATTGGGTGAATACGAAAATTCATCCTGAACGCCGTGCCTGGGGAATGGGGGTTGTTTCAGCATTCTGTTTTGGCGCACCTCAATTCCTTGGAAGCTTGGCAGGTGGTTATCTTCTTGAACATGGTGGTTTTGCCCGATTATTTGGAACCGCCGCCCTCTTTCCTGCTCTGGCTTTACTTTGGATCCTCTTTGATCAGCGTATTCTGAAGGATTCTCATCTCGACGGAAAATAAGGAATTCGCTATTCTTCCTCTCCCGTGAGCAAGTTGGAGGCCCATGATGAAAAAGAAACCACTACCAGGTGATGATGCAAAAACCATGTACAAGCAGCGCCATCTTGATCGGGTTCACCGATTCCTGATGGCATCGGACACGGTGCGAGGTTTTCTTGTTCGTGGGGATCGACTTGTTCGGGAGCTTCGCGCCAATCATGACTTTGGCCCCTTGGAAACCATGGTTGCCGGTCAGGGGGCCATGGGAGCCCTTCTTATGGCGGCAAACCTGAAAGATGCTGGCAAGGTTCGATTGCAATGGGAATCTGCTGGCCCTGTGGGGGGCATGAGTTTTGAAGCGGATTCTCATGGTGCGGTCCGTGGATTTCTCAAGAATAATCCCATTGTGATTGAAGAGAAGGGCCCCCAGTTTACCGATCTTTTTGGTCCGGGTTTTCTCACGGTTTCCCGTCTTTTTGAGAAGGGGGGGGATCCCATGAATGGGACGGTGGCCCTCCGCTATGGAAAGATTGCCGAAGATTTGGCCATTTATCATCTTGAGAGTGAACAGATTCCTACCGCCATGGCCTTGAGTGTGGCCTTTGACGAGAACGGAGAATCCCTTGGTGCCGGTGGTTTATTCTTGCAGGCTCTCCCAGGTGCTGATGAGAATGTTTTAGACACTCTGGAAGAGGCTTTGAACAATCTTCCTTCTCTTGGTGAAGCCTTTGCATCGGGGCAAACGGTTGAAGAATACATTGAACAGGTTTTTTCCTCCCATTCGCCCCGCATTCTGAGCTCAAAACGTGTGGAATTCTTTTGTCCCTGTGATTCTCAACTTTTTGCACGCTACATGAAGGGACTTTCACAAAAGGATCAGAAGGAGATTCGTGAGAAGGGGCCCTTCCCCTTAGAAATCACCTGTCAAAACTGCGCTTCAGTGTATTCCTATAGCCAAGAGGACATCCAAAAGCTTCTGGGGTGATTCTCTTTGGGGCGATATGACATCCTGAGAAAGAGATGATTTTCTTCTCACCCCTCATTGTTTCTGCAATGAGGGGTCGATCTATTGAGGTTCCAGAAATTCTCCTCCTTCCCCTTCCGTTCTGGACACATTGCCTCTCGAGGGGAATAATCAGGTTCGGAGTAGAAGACATGGAAGAGTGCAAGGCATGTGAATTGGATTGGGATCAATTGCTTGGTGATGGTGAAGGCAAACGTGCTCACCGCTCCGCACCGTTGTCACAAGGTGCTTCCCCGTATTGGCATGCTGGGGCTCGTGTTTTGCGAAACGCCCAAGGCGTTCAAGAAGCTGTCCTCATTCTTCAAGGTCCGGATGGAATCCCTCAGAGACTCAAATCTCTTGAACAAGGCTTGGTAAATCAATCTTTATCGAATGTGGATGCGCTGATGGATGCCTCCCGAGATGTGCTGATGGATGTCTGTAGGGATGACGAATGGGGCTCTGCTGCGGTGAAGGCCTATATGGGGGCCTGGCTCTGTGCCCATGTTGTTGGTCGGTGTATGGCATGAATACGGTTTCCAACACCACGGAAGTTTGGATGGAACTCTGTTACCGATATAAGGGTGAGTCCTACCAATACAATCTCCCTCTTTCTTCTGGTAGCAAATTCCTTGATGGGCTGAAGATTGACTATGAAAAATCTTCCATCCATCAAGGTTTTCGGTATCAATTGCACCTTGTTCCACTGGGAACAGTACTGCTGGATCGTCTTGTTTTGACGGGTCCCTTGAATTATGGCGACGATCTTCGAAGTGTTTTTGTGAATGGGTATCAGTCTTGGACCACCAGTCGCGAGCGCTTTCCCGGAGAACGGATTGCCAAGTTAAACTGGCCAGGGCGGCTTCTTGGATTGCAGTCCCTTGGGGATTATTCCTTCTATTCGTATCCAGAGAAGAAGGGGCGTTTCCATGGATTTGGCTATGCTTATGTGCGTTATCCAGACCGAATCCTTCTGGCGGGTAGCCTGAATGAAGAGTTGGGACATACCATCCTGGCAACGGATTTGCGTCATAACATGTTTTCCATCACCAAGGATGTGAGCCATCTTGAGTTGACCTCTCAAGGTGAGGCCTTGGATTTGGTGCTGCTGGAAGGGGACGAACATGCTGTTTTTTCCCAGTTTGCCCAACTGCGTACCTCGCAATCTCTCCAACCCACAATTGCATCGGCATGGGGGGGAGGAGAAGAGGAGGTGGGGGATGAGGTGTCTCTCCGTCGTCAGCTTTCTGCTTGTCGAGAGAACCAGATTCCCTTGGATTACTTTCTGATCGACCGAGGCTGGCAGGCCCGAATGGGGGATTGGGAGAGTCCTGCAGCGGGTTTCCCTTCTGGTATGGCTTCCTTGGCCGCAGAAATTCGTGGAAGCGGATATAAACCTGGTTTGTGGTGGGCCCCCTTTGTTGTGAGTCCTGAATCCCTCATTTTTCGTGAGCATAGGGATATGATTGCACGAGATTTGCGGAATCGGATTCGTCCGGTGCTGTTCCATCCCCGTTATGGGGGTGCATTGTTTGCCTTAGATCTCAACCACCCGGATCTTCCAGGGATGCTTAAGAGGTCTATGGAACGCTTCCGAGAGGATTGGGGCTATGAGTTTCTCCGTTCTGATCTTTTGTTTGCAGCCTCGCTTCGTCCTCCTTCTGGCCAAAGCCGAGGTGGAGCCATGGCACAGGCCACAAAATTGCTAGAATCTTTGAAGGGCCCAGCTGTGCACCATATGGGAGCCCTTCCTTTGGATGCCGCCTTTGGCCGTAGTGATTTTTGCCGGGTGACGGCCAATCCGTCTTCACGATGGGAACGTCCCTTGCTTCGCAGTCTTCATGCCAGAGAACGATCAACCGTCCGCAATTCCATTCGCACAGGAATTGGTCGGTGGCAGTTGAATGAACGATTTTTTCTCAATGATACCGGGCCATTTTCTTTGATTGGAGGGCGTGGTGAAAATCGGGAGGCCAGTTTTTTCCTGACTGCGCTCTTCAGCCGTTTGATTTCCACCTGCGATGAAGTGAGTGACTATAGCCAAGAAACATTGCAGCGTTTCCAGTCTCTCTTCCCGCTTGCAGCTCCTCAAATTCAAAATGTGGAAACTCTTCGTCGAGTCATTCTTGTTCATTATGTGGTGAATCAGCGCCAGTATTTTGCTGCTGTGAATCTTGCTGATCGAACTCGGACATTTTTCCTTCCTGAAGGACGGTGGTTTCAAAATGCCACATGGGATACGCCCAGTATGTTCCGGGAAGGTGGTGGGAAGCACGTGTTGAAGCCAGGTGAAATGCAGAATCACCTGTTTCTCCAGCCTACGGATCCCTTGGCAGGGGGAGAGGGGCATGTCTTCCCTGGAGCGCAAGTTGCGAGTATTCAAAAGAATGGGAATTCTTGGGAGGTGGAGTTATTGCCGAATTCTTCTTCTCAAACTCGTATTTGGCTGAATGATGATGGAGCAAAGAGCACTCTCATCAATGGCCAAACTCCGAAAACACAGAAAACCCCCTGGGGGGAGACTGTTTTGTTAATTGATCACTTCCCAAATGGGAGCACTTCTGACTGAGTCCTCAAGAACTTCAACAGCTTTGGTTACTAATCCCAATTCATTGAGTCTTTAGCTCGTTGGCTCAAAGGAGACCCGATTCCATCGGTGTTTTCTGTTCCACTCAAGCGTATCAAGTGATTGTCCTGAATGACTCAATGGTTACTGGTTCATCCATCCTTTTCCCCTGCTGAGGTGAATGGAGTGAGGGATATAAGATTTACAATCGCTGTTTTTATGATTCACATTGAGGACAGATTTGAAAGAGGCGTCACAGAAATCCATACTCTTTACAATCAAGCAAGAGCAATGCTCAACCAGGAAGAGAGTGATGGTAAACTACTCTTCTTGACGTTTGGGACAAGTCTTCTTGATCCGAAACTCGCTGCTTGTTAGGATTCAGCCATGCAAGGTGGTTCTTCATGTTTTCGCTAAGTGCTAAGAGTACCTACGGAGTTTCCGCCGTGCTCGAATTGGCCTACCGTTATGGTGGTGGTGCTGTACAGATTCGAGAAATTGCCTCCTCTCAAGAGATCCCGCACCATTACTTGGAACAAATCCTTGTGGCATTGAAGCGGGGCGGTTTTGTGCAAAGTTTTCGGGGTGCTCAAGGGGGCTATGCGTTGGCCCGTCCCCCAGCAGATATTCAACTGTATGAAGTCCTGACTCTCCTTGAAGGACCACTCAATGTGGCACCAGAGGGACGTGGAGATGAACGTCTTTGTGGGTTATGGTCTGCCTTGACCAGTGATATCCGTCAGCGCTTGGATCGGAGCTTTGCTGAAATCATCGAAGAGATTCGGCGGAATCAAGAGCATTTCAATTTTTCGATATAAAGATTTCTTGTCTCTGTTGATCACTCATCAATTCCAAGCAGAGCAGAAATAGGGAATCTTTTCCTCAGTAGTGGTCACTGGCTTTTTCATAGGCTCTTGGGTCTTCAAAAAATCAATATTTGTATTCTCCTAAGGGAAGGATCTTATTGAGAACTCATTCATGGCCAAAGATCTTCTTTTCTCTTGTGCAATAAAAGATGAGAGTCAATGAATAAAATTCTAAACAAGAGTTCATTGCCGGAAATCGACTGCTTGCGGTCCGAACCCAGCACCTGTATAATCAGCGATTACAGATGCAATGCCACATTTCCGACACTGTATCCTTTCCCTTGTCAAATACCATCTCTGTAGAGATGGTCAAAATCTTAGACCTTTAAAAAAGGAGAGAATGATGGTCAAGAAAATTCTGACAGTTCTTCTTACCTTCGCCCTCGTTGCCACTTCGGTGTTTGCGAATGGTGAAAAGGAAGCTGCTGGTCCCATGCAGGTGAAAAACCCTGATACCTTTGTATACGGTACCATTGGTGAACCCGCAACTTTGGATCCCGCAGTTGCTTACGACAGCTCTTCCGGTGATGTGATGACCAATGTCATGGAAACCCTGGTGACCTGGGACCGGGACACTGGTGTGATTATCCCTGCCTTGGCTGAAGAGCTTCCCACCATGGAAAATGGTGGTATTAGTGCTGATGGCATGACATACCGCTTCAAAGTGCGCAAAGGCGTGAAATTCCACCAGGGTGGCGAACTCACTCCAGAAGATGTGGCTTACTCCATCCAGCGCAACATGGTTGTGGATGTTGATCATGGTCCTCAGTGGATGCACTGGATGGTGTTCTTTGGTGAGAACACAGGCCTAAACGACGATGGTTCACATAAATTCTCTGTTGAGGAAATCCAGAGCAAAATCTTTGTTGATGGCGATGAAGTTGTCTTCAAATTGGCTCATCCTTCACCCTTCTTCTTGGCCATCATGACCGGTTACTGGTCCATGATTCTGGACAAGGAATGGTGCATGGAGCAGGGCGGTTGGGACGGAACTCCTGCCGATCGTGAACGCGTCTTCAATCCTCCTACCGGTGAAGAGCTTCTCTTTGATATCAACAATGGTACTGGTCCTTACAAATTGGCACGTTGGGTCAAGGGTGAGGAAGTTGTACTGGAGCGCAATGAAGAGTACTGGGGTGACAAACCTGCGATTGCCAATGCCATTTACAAGAAAGTGGATGAGTGGTCAACTCGTAAGCTGATGTTCCTCCAGGGTGACTTGGACTACGCCTACATTGAACCTGTTTACTGGGATGAGATGGAGAAGGAAGAAGGACTTGTTTGGTATGACAAGCTTCCTCGAATTACCATCACTGGTTTGATGTTCCAGCAGGCCATCAATAATGTGGACAATCCTTTGACCTTCTCAGGTCAGTTGGATGGTCAGGGTGTTCCTTCCGACTTCTTTGCAGACAAAGATGTGCGTCTTGGCTTCATGTATGCCTGGAATGAAGATGTCTTCCTGAACGACATTGGTAACGGTGCTTACCGTGATCCTGTTGGTCCCATCCCCTATGGTTTGCAGTTCAAAGATGGTGATGTTAAGCGCCTTCCCAATGACCTTGCTAAGGCTGAAGAGCACTTCAAGAAGGCTTTTGGTGGTCAGGTTTGGGAGAAAGGTTTCAAGGTTGAGCTGACTTACAATGAAGGGAATGAGGTTCGCGGTGGTGCTATGCGCATGCTGGCTGAAGCAGTGAACTCCCTGAATGATAAGTTTGACATCAGCGTCCGTTCTGTTCCCTGGGCAGAATTCCTGGATGCCAACAAGGCTCGACGCCTTCCCATCTTCTCCATTGGTTGGGCTCCTGACTATCCTGATCCAGATAACTTTGTTGATCCTTTCATGTTCTCTGAAGGTTACTTTGCCTCCCGCGGTAGCTACTCCAACCCCGAGGTTGATGAGCTTGTACTCAAGGGACGCTATGCAACCGATGATGCTACCCGTGCAGAGGTGTACAAGAGACTTGAAGAGATTTATGTCGAAGATGCCGTTGGTCTTTGCTATGGTCAGGCCATTGATCGTCACTGGACTCGCGATTGGATCAATTGGAAGGGTGGTTTCTACTTCCAGCCTGAAAACGATCAGTTGTTCAACCGCCTTCGAGATTTGATCAAAGAGCAGTAAATGCTGAAATACCGTTAAATTTCACGGTATTTGATTGAAAATCACCGGGACTCCAGCTCTGTATGGGCTGGAGTCCCTTTTTTTTTTGTAACAAATCCGTTATTATGTGCTTCACTCAAAAAAATCCTGGAGAAAAACTTTGGGCCTTCTGAACTTTATCATCCGCAGGCTTCTGCTGATGGTCCTCATTCTCGTTGGCGTCACCGTAATCGTCTTCTCCATCATGATGCTCCTTCCTCCCGGTCAGCGGGTGAGTGTTTATGTGCAAGACGAACGGGTCAACAATCAACAGCTAGAAGCGCTGATTGAGAAATACGGTCTCGATGATCCCGCACCTGTCCAGTACTGGCGCTGGATTAAAGGTGTCTTCCGTGGTGACTTTGGTTATTCGGTTGTGGCTGTAACACCTGTCATCGAAGCATTCAAGAATTACTTTCCGGTGACGCTTGAACTTGTCCTCATAGCCACACCTCTCATCATCATGACGGGGGTTTGGCTTGGGACTAAGGCCGCAACGAACAAAGATACAGCCATTGATCATGGAACCCGAATCTTTGCCATTGTGGGATATTCTCTTCCAACCTTCTGGTTAGGATTGATGCTCCTCATGGTGTTCTACGGACTGTTCGGTCTCTTCCCTCCTGGAGTTCTCTCCAATGAAGGGCGTGATGTACTTTATAGTGGAGATTTTCAACGCTATACCCGTCTTTTGTTGATTGACTCCATCTTGAACTGGCGTTGGGACATGTTCTGGGATGCTCTGTATCACTTGATTTTGCCTGCATTCAATCTTGTTCTGCTTTCAAGTGCAATGATTCTTCGTCTCACACGTTCCAGCATGTTGGACTCCTTAGGTCAGGACTACATTCGTACAGCCCTTGCCAAAGGTGCAAGTAAGAATCTGATTGAGCGTAAGCATGCCCGCCGCAATGCTTTGATTCCAGTGATTACCGTTTCTGGTTTGCTATTTGCTGGTTTGATGGCTGGTATGGTGATCACAGAAACCATCTTCAACAGACCTGGTATTGGTTTGTGGATGGCCGATGCCGCTCTTCGTTTGGATGTTTCTGCAATCATGTTCAATGTTCTCTTCCTTTCCGGTGTTTACGTTGTGATGAACTTGGTTGTTGATGTGTTGTATGCCTATGTTGATCCGCGGATCCGGCTGTCTTAGTCCTGAGGAGATAATTCTATGAGCGCTGAAACAAACGCGAGCCGGACAGGGAATCAGCATCCTCGGTTGCAGGAATTCCTTTTCTCGGCAAAGCGGTTTTTAAAAAACCCCCTGACGATTGTTGGACTCACAATCATCATGGCTTTTGCCATTGTGGCCATATTTGCACCAGTGATTGCACCGCCGGAGAAGCCCGATGATCCCTTCCAGATTCCCCATGATGGCTGGATGATGGAGCCTCAGCCTCCTTCTCTGGAGCATCCCATGGGAACTCTTCCTCAGCAGTACGATATTTTTTATGGGCTGGTTTGGGGAACGCGAAATGCCTTCAAAATTGGTTTGCTCATTGTTTTAGCAAACCTGGTGATTGGTGTTTTACTGGGTGCCATTGCAGGATACTTCGGAGGCGTCGTTGATGAGGTCATCATGCGTGTCACTGATATGTTCTATGCCATGCCCTTCCTTGTGGTGGCCATGGCCATTGTGGTGGTGATAGGCAAGGGACTCACGTCCATTGTCCTAGTTCTTATTGTTCTGGGTTGGCGAACCTACACCCGCGTGATTCGGGCTGAGATCCTTCTCATTCGTGACAAGGATTACATTCAGGCGGCTCGGGCTTCTGGTGCCAGCCATATGAGCATCATCATGCGCCATATCCTTCCAAACTCCATCTTTTCGGTGTTGATTGTGGCGTCCATGAACATTGGTACCACCATGCTTTCAGCTGCGGCTCTTTCCTTCCTGGGATTGGGTTCGGATATTGGCTATGCCGACTGGGGTGCCATGGTTTCTGAAGCCCGAAACTGGATTGTTGGTCCAGCCAATGCCCGTCTTCAGTATTGGTTTGTGGTTTTCATCCCTGGCTTTGTGATCACTTTGTTCGTTTTGGGATGGAATCTCCTTGGCGACGCAGCGCGGGATGTTTTTGATCCCAAGCAAAGGAGGCGCTAAGTGGACGCATTACTGAAAACTGAAGATCTGAAAACAAACTTTTACACCTTTGAAGGCGTTGTCAAAGCGCTGAATGGGGTGAATGTGATGGTCCGTCCCGGTGAGACCTATGGTCTTGTTGGTGAATCTGGCTGTGGCAAAAGCGTGACTGTTCGAAGCATGATGCGCATTGTTCAAGAACCAGGACGCATTGAAAGCGGACGAATTGCTCTCTTTTTTGATGAAAAAGATAAAGAACGTGGTGTTGATATTGTTCAGCAGTCAGATGCCTACATGCAGAAGCTCCGTGGTAATGACATTTCCATGATTTTCCAGGAGGCCAGCACCTCCTTAAACCCTGTTTTTTCCATTGAAGAGCAGATTGGCGAGAGTTTTGAATTCCACCGTCTTGATGAAATGCTTCGAGAAACGGTGGAAGAACTTGATGCTGAGATTCAACAAGGAAAAGCAGGATTTCTTGGCTGGAAAAAGTTTCAGCGAAGTCAGTTAGCTCGCGAGCTGGCCAGTCATACAGCCTATGACAATGCTGTTGAAGAACTGGATGCTCAGATTATTCGTTTGGAAAGCACTGATCTTCAGGGGAATGCTTCTGCCGTTGCCGCTTTGAATAAAAAGCGGGAAGGCATGAAACCCTTCAGTCTTTCCACGCGGATTCTTCGTCGAGTGCCCATTCTTCGTCGCTACCGGAACCGGTTAAGCAAAACCATTCGGACTCACATTGTGGAGTTGCTCAGAAGCCTTGGTCTTCCTAATCCTGAAAATGTTGTGGACCGCTATCCCCATGAGCTTTCTGGAGGAATGCAGCAGAGAATTGTGATTGCTATTGCTCTTGCATGTAATCCCAAGCTTCTGATAGCGGATGAGCCCACCAGTAACCTGGATGTGACCATTCAAGCACAGATTTTGGATTTGATTCGCAAGCTTAAAGAAGACACCATTGAGTCCGTGATTTTTATCACCCATGACTTAGGTGTTGTGGCAGAGCTGTGTGACCGTGTGTCTGTGATGTACGCCGGTGATGTGGCTGAAACTGCTGCGGTGAAGGATATCTTCGCAAAGCAGTACCATCCATACACGGAAGGTTTGATTGCTTCTGTTCCAAAGCGCGATCAGAAAGGGGAGTTGAAGCCCATTCATGGTACGGTTCCAAACCTTGTGACCCCGCCCACCGGTTGTCGTTTCCATCCCCGATGTCCTAAGGCCATGGATATTTGTTCCCAGGTAAAACCTGAGACCATTGAAATTGCTCCAGAGCATTTTGTGGCCTGTCATCTCTACACCAGTGAGGATAAGGCCTGATGAGCAAAAAGACTGAGAATCTCATTGATATCCGGGGACTGAAAAAGTATTACCCCATTCATTCTGGTGTTTTCCGGAAACACACTGCGGATGTGAAAGCTGTTGATGGAATTGATCTTACCATTCGAAAGGGCGAATGCCTTGGGTTGGTAGGAGAGTCTGGATGCGGTAAGACCACCATGGGTAAAACCATTCTCCGCCTTCATGATTCCACCGATGGCCGGGTGTACTTTGACCAAAGTCCAGAAAAAATCGAGGAACTCGAGGCCAAGGTTGCCGCTGGTGATTTGGATGCTGCTACAAAGAAGGAATTGTCCCAAGCCGATATTCTTTCCTACAAAGGTCTTTCCCTGAAAGAGCTTCGCAAGAGCATTCAAATTGTTTTCCAGGATCCGTCAAACTCCTTGAATCCCCGTATGCTGGTAAAGAACATCATTGCAGAACCTTTGATGATTCAGGGCATTCTGAAGGGTAAGGAACTTGAAGACCGTGTGGTTGAACTTCTCGAGACTGTAGGATTGTCCAGGCAGCATCTGCGTCGCTATCCCCATGAGTTCTCTGGTGGTCAGCGTCAGAGAATTGCTGTGGCCCGTGCTTTGGCCACCAATCCCAAGTTCATTCTGATGGATGAGCCCACCAGTGCATTGGATGTTTCGGTGCAAGCTCAGATTTTGAACTTGCTCAAAAAGCTGCAAGATGAATATGAACTGACTTATCTCTTTGTCACCCATCATCTTCTTGTGGTGAAATACATTAGCCAGCGTGTGGCTGTGATGTATCTGGGTGAGATTGTTGAGCTGAGTGAGACAGAAGATCTTTTTGCTCGTCCCCTGCATCCCTATACTCGAGCCCTGCTTTCCGCCATTCCTGATCCTAATCCTGAGAATGGCACAGAAAAGATCATTCTGACAGGAGATGTTCCCAATCCCTTGAATCCTCCCACTGGGTGTCGATTCCACCCTCGTTGCCCTTATGCAACAGAGGTTTGTCGGACCAAGGAGCCTGTTCTCGAATCTGCCGGTGAAGACCACCAAGTGGCTTGTCATCGATGGAAGGAAATGGCTTAATCTTTGTTCTATAGAACGACCGCCGGCTTACCGCCGGCGGTTTTTTTATTTTGCTGAAGTTTTGTAAGTCTTTGAGTTTCCTCATGGACATCAAAAAAGGCGAATCGTATGATTCGCCTTTTTCATTTGCTGGAATTTGCAATCAATTATGGAAGCATCTCAGAAGCCGCTTGGCCAATCTCTGTGTTTGGACCAAGTTCCACGGCTTTTCTCAGATTTGCACGACTGGCTGCTGCATCCCCTTGGCCTTCTTTGCTGTAGGCTTGGAGGAGATAGGCGGCTTGAGCCGCTTCACCACGGGGATTATCTTGCAAGTAAGACGAAAGCACACGGTCCGCATCGGCGAATTCTGAGCTTTCAATATACAAGGTTCCCATCACCACGGTGTATTCATCAATGAATCGGTCAGTGGGTTCTGGACTGATGGCGACAAGGGTTCTTCGGGCATTCCGTGGATCACCCATGAGCTGTTGCACCACACCCAATCGGAAGGCACACTCTCTTTGTACAGCTCCAGATTCCCAAATGGTTCCTTCTTCGAAGAGTCCCTTTGCTCCCTGCAAATCCCCACTTTCAAGTGCAGCGATGCCATCTGCAAGGTAATCAGAGGAGTCATCTTCCCAAGAGACATAATTGCCTCCGTCGGCTTCCGCACCGCGGACCGCAGCAACTGTATAACCTTGGGATTTATCTTTTCGTTTCAACAAAGAGGCAAACTTCGAGCCGAGGACCTGTCGGAAATTGGCCTGTTCAGGAGCATCTCCAATAAGGTCAGCGCTGTCATAAACGCCATCTCGGGTCAAGGTGATGGTTCGAGCGCCGGCGGTGAGCTCGGCGTAACCCCGGTCCGAGAGCCGTATGGACCGTCCGGAGGGAATGATGTCTCCAATTTCTACAGCAGTCCAGGAATCCCGTCCTTCGCGGTACTCAAGGGAGCCCTCAAGATACTCGACGTCAAGGTCGGTGGCAGCCAAGGGGAGGGCAATAAGAATAAGAACAAGAATCCCCAAGCTCTTAAGAATAATACGATCTTCCATGTCGGGTAGTATAGCGCATTGTGACAAAAGAAACAAAGAATACCAGCTGGAATCTTACAGCTCCAGCTGGTTATTTCTATAAACTGAAAATACTTATTTGGTTTTGACTTTAATGCTGACGGGTTTTGTTTCCGGCTTCTTTTTCAGCTCAACAATCAAAATTCCGTCACTGATTTCGGCATGAACCTTGGATTTCTCCACATCATCGGGAAGTACAAAACTTCTCTTCCGATTTCCCTGGCTGCGTTCACGTACGCGCCACTCTTCCTTTACAGCCTCATCCTTGGTGTCAAGATTTGGTTTGATGGCTTCAATGATCAAGAGATTATCATCCACCTTCACATCCACATCTTCTGCAGTGAACCCAGGAATCTCCGCTTCAATGCGATAGGAATCGGTGTTCTCCAGGATATCAACCGGGAAACTTCGGGAGGCGCTGACAGGAGCGCTGTCAAAGAGTTGGTTGAACATCCGATCCATCTCGTTGACCAAATTCACGGGTTTGTAGGTTCTTGTGGTCAAATAATTCATCTTATGCCTCCAATGGCTTGGTTTAATGTTTTCCGACTTTTGTGCCGGTAGAAACTATTTAGCATAAGGTGTGCCAATTTTGGGGAAACTTTAGTAAGAAATTTTAAATGCTTATAATGCAAAAGAATAAAGCATCTAAAAACGTGCTCATTCAAAGAGATCTTATTTTGGAATGTGAGGAAGGGAAAAATGACGGGGGGGAGAAGGAATGAATGTGTCGTTTTGGAGCATCACTCAGCTCATTGATTAGAAATGTGTAAATATGACACATGTGTGTTAAAAATGCTCAGAAGTCCCTGGGAATTTGCTCCACATGGGGAGAAGTGCATCATGGCGCGTCTTGGAGCATGCGAAGATGCAGGGTTTTTTGCTCTCCAGTCTTCATGGAGAACTGAACAACATGTGGGGCGGCATCATAGGCGGGTGTACTGCCTGAATTCACTGCAGGTTTCGTGAACCGCTCTGCGTCCCCTCCTGTGGTGGGATTAATGGACGTTCCAAGGGTGTAGTCTTCATCATAGAAATGGGCATCAATGATGTAGTTATTATTGGGATCATTGAGAGTGCTTGGGGCAAGAACCATCAGATAATGCGCATCATCAGCCAGGTTGGTGATGATGCGGGGATTTTGTTCATTGGACCAGATGACCGTTCCATCGGATTGCATGAGGCGGATGAATAGATAGGCCCGAGTGTCGGCCTCATCACCAGGAGCAAGAGCAGGAGGGAAGAGGAGGCCACGGGTATCAAACTCAAGATTGAGAATGATGTTTGTTGGTGGCTGGGTGCAGGATAAAATTCCCACGAGGCCTATGGCAAGAACAAGGAAGAGAAGAGGATGCCGGGGATGGAAACGTCTGACCTGTATCATCTGTTTTTGAGTTTAGCATTTTTAGAGAGACTTCACAGAGAGACTTGGAAAACCCCTGGGGGGGCTAGGGCCCCCAGGGGTCGATCTTAACTCCGGGAAAAGGCCTTGGTGAAAATCTTGAACAAGTCCTGGGCCTGCTCATTGTTTTCGTTGAAATGACCAATTTCGCGAATTTTTTTGGAACGGTAGCGAATGAGCTGTCCTGGATTCCGGGAGGCTAAACGCTTGAGGTCTGTGATGATGCGTTCTTTGATCTTTGTAGCTGTGAAACTGGGATCGGTGTGAGCCCCACCGGGAGCTTCAGGAATGATGTCATGAATGATGCCAAATTCCTTCACATCCTGGGCCGTCACCTTCATCAAATCGGCTGCTTCTTGAGCTCGCTGAGGATCGCGCAGGAGAATTGAGGCAAATCCTTCGGGGCTGATCACCGAATAGATGGAATTCTCCAGCATGTAGATTTTATCACCCACACCAATTCCCAGGGCTCCACCAGATCCTCCCTCTCCAATGACAAAGCAGAGGATGGGAACACGGAGGACGCTGAAGGCCTTGAGATTCACGGCAATGGCCTCGCCAATTCCGCGTTCTTCTGATTCCAAACCAGGATAGGCTCCGGCTGTATCAATGAAGGTCACCACAGGACGGTTGAACTTTTCCGCTTGCTTGGCCAAGCGTAGGGCTTTTCGATAGCCTTCGGGATAGGCCCAACCGTAGTTGCGGGCAATGTTTTCTTTGAGGTTATGGCCTCTTTGATGACCAATGAATGTCACACTCATGCCATCCACGGTTCCAATGCCCCCAATCATGGCGGGATCATCACCGTAATGGCGGTCTCCGTGAAGCTCAATGAAGTCATCACAGATGAGGTTGATGTAGTCCAGGGTGTTAGGCCGATCAATGCGCCGGGCTAACTGAACTTTTTCCCAGGTGTCTCCCTTGGAGGAAGCGTACTTGGTTTTCAAATCATCCAGCTCGCGAGAAATATCAATATTCTCTTTTTCGGCCAAAAGTTTGATTTCTTCTATGGTGTTGCTGATTACCGATTCATCCATCCCTTATTCTCCGTTGCGTGGGTTTGGAGGAGGAAGCTCAGGGTGTGACGCAGGTTCTCCCGAGGAACAACCATGTCCACAAATCCCTGATCCTGTTGGAATTCCGCACGCTGGAATCCGGCAGGAAGCTTCTGCTTGAGGGTCCCCTCAATGACTCGTTGACCGGCAAACCCTATGAGGGCTCCCGGTTCGGCAATGGCCACATCACCAAGCATGGCAAAGCTGGCCGTGACCCCACCGGTGGTGGGGTGGGTGAGAACAATGAAGAGGGGAATTCCCGCTTCATCCAAAAGGGCGGCGGCACTGGAGGTTTTGGCCATTTGCATGAGAGAGAAAATCCCTTCCTGCATGCGTGCCCCTCCAGAGGCAGTGACCAAGATGACAGGAGATCCTTCTTCTGCTCCAGCAAGGATGGCCCGGGTGATTTTTTCTCCCACAACAGAGCCCATGCTTCCGCCTAAGAATTGAAAGGACATGATGCCAAAAATGGCTTCACGGCCATCAATGGATCCCCGGCCAGTCACAACGGCATCATTGATTCCAGACTTACCACGTGCTTGATCCAGTTTTTCCTTGTATCCGGTGAGGGAAATGGGGTTACCACTGGTGAGATCTTGAGAGAATTCTTCAAAACTGCCCTCATCCACCAGGGTGGAAATGCGGTCATAGGGATGCATGGGCATGTGGAATCCGCATTCAGGGCAAACCTGGAGGCTTTTTGCCAGCTGTGCTGCTGGAATGAGATTTTGGCATTCCCGGCAGACGGTGTCTTGGAGCCGGGCAAAGGGTTCGGGGAGGGCCGATTTTTTTTTCTTTCGGCCAAGTCCCAAGGTGAATTCACTTCCCATGTTCTACTCCGTGAAGAGCTTGCCGTAGAGGTCTGTGCCAAAGCGCCCGCTACGGAACTGTGCGGATTCAAGAATCTGCAACTGCTCTTCAATGTTGGTTTTGATGCCCTCGATTTTTATTTCTCGAAGGGCCCTGGACATCCGAGCGAGGCCGGTTTTTCGATTAGGCGCCCAGATGAGAACTTTTGCCACCATGGAATCATAGTGGGGAGATACGGTGCAACCTGTGTACAAGAATGTGTCTGTACGAACAAAGGGACCTGCTGGGGCTTCAAAGAGGGTCACTTTACCAGGAGTACGGGCGTTGACCCGGGTTTCCAGGGCATAGCCATTGATGGTGATATCCTCTTGTGAAATATCCATGCGCCCTTCGGAGCCGGCGAGAATCTGCTCACGGATGATGTCCACACCTGTGGTGAGTTCTGTGACAGGATGCTCGACTTGCACACGGGCATTGACTTCCATGAAGTAATGCTCTTCTCCTTCCACAAGAAATTCCACGGTGGCTGCACCGGCATATTTGATCTTGTGGAAGAGGCGGACCACATCCTCACGCATGCGCTGACGAAGTTCTGGGCTGACAGCAGTGGAAGGGCTTTCTTCAAGAAGTTTTTGATAGTTCTTTTGAACGGAGCAATCCCGTTCACCAAGATACAGTACTTCACCATTGCCATCGGAGAGGACTTGAATTTCCACATGACGTGGACTTTCCAGATAACGTTCCATAAAAATGGTGCCATCGGAGAAGAAGCTTTTGGCCTCAGCAGACGCAATGCGGATGTTTTCTTCAATCTCAACAGAATTGCGGATGATGCGCATTCCCCGTCCACCACCACCGGCCGCTGCTTTCACAATGAGGGGGGTGCCAATGGTTTCTGCCACTTTAATGGCATCATCCACATTGGAAATGGGGCCATCGCTACCAGGAACCAGGGGAAGGCCTGCAGAGCGGGCGGTTTCCTTGGCTTGGATTTTGTCACCAAGCATCCGGATGGTTCCAGGTTCGGCACCTATGAAAACCAAACCGGCTTTTCGCACAGCTGCGGCAAAGTCTGCATTTTCCGAAAGGAAACCCACTCCAGGATGGATGGCATCACATCGGGTGGAAATGGCAGCTGTGATGAGTGCCTCTTGATTCAAATAGCTTTGAGCTGAGGCGGCTGGACCGATGCAGACAGCTTTATCTGCCATTTTGACATGAAGGGCATCGGCATCAGCTTGGGAATAGACGGCAACGGTGCGAATTCCCATTTCTTGACAACTTCGAATGATTCGAACGGCAATTTCCCCGCGGTTCGCAATCAGAAGAGAGCGAACAAGGGTGGGGGATTGACCCTGGGATGATTTTTTCACGCCCGCTTCACCTCAAAGAGGGGAGCGCCGTATTCCACCATGTCACCATTCTCAGCCAGTATCTTTACAATTTCACAAGGGAAGTCCGCTTCCAACTTGTTCATAATTTTCATGGCTTCAATAATGCAAATGGAGTCCCCGGCGGCCACAGTGCTTCCTTCTTCCACAAAGGCTGGAGCATCAGGGGCAGGGGAACGATAGAAGGATCCCACGATGGGAGATGTGATGATTTCTGTATCAGTAGAGGGTGCTGGTGCAGCAGCTTCTGGGGCTGCGGCAGTTGGTGCCTGACCGGGAGCAGGAGCGGCTACAGGAGCTGTAGGCAACGCGCTGACCATTTCAACGGCACGGGGTTCATTCTTGAGCGTGATCTTGAAGCCTTCAGTTTCCAAGTTCAGCTCTGTGAGATCGCAGTTACCGAACTTCTCCATAAGCTCGTAGATCTGTTGCTGGTCCATGTGATTCAACCTCCGGAACGGCGCATGGGCCGTGATCGTGCATATACTGTAGTTTATGGGGATGGACGGATGCTAACAACCTGTCCATTCAGTGTCAATATTGACAGATTTGCCTTGATTGTAAATAATCCTGAAGAACTGTCAAGCGAATGACATCATCGAAGAATAGGGATTCCTGATTAAAAATGGAATTCATGGAGGATTGATGACAGCAGGAGTTTTGTCCGTCGGTTCCTATGTTCCGACGCGTCGGGTGAGCAATGATGAGCTTGCCCTCACCATGGATACCTCCGATGAATGGATCCGCTCCCATACGGGAATTGGTAACCGCCACATTGCCTCGGATGATGAACCCACATCCTTTATGGCCCTACGAGCGGCAGAGGATGCCTTGGCTCGAGCTGGCGTTTCCAAAGAAGAAGTGGATCAGATCATCGTAGCAACCATTACCCCCGATTATCGAGATTTTCCCGCAACGGCCAATCTTGTGCAAAGAGATTTGGGCGTTCCTCATGTTGGTTCCTTTGACCTTAAGGCCGCCTGTACAGGTTTTGCCTATGGTTTAGCCGTTGGACGAGGACTCATTGACGGCGGTGTGGCGAAAAAAGTTCTGGTGATTGGTGCAGAAAAGCTTTCAGCCATCACAAACTGGGAGGATCGGAGCACAGCCGTTCTCTTTGGAGATGGAGCTGGCGCTGTTCTTCTTGGATCAGTGGATGAAGGACGTGGAATCCAAGACAGCATTCTTCGTACCGATGGAACAGGTGCGGAAGCCCTGTTCATGCCGGCAGGAGGAACGTCCACCCGATTCTCACCTGAGACTGTACCTCAGGATTTGTTTCTGAAAATGGATGGACAGAAAGTTTACAATTTTGCTGTCCGCGTGAATGTGGAAATTGTGAGTGAGTTGATGGAACGCAATGGCCTCACTCCCGATGATATTGACTACATTGTTCCTCATCAGGCCAATTTCCGAATCATTCATGCCGCCGCACGCCGCGCGAAAATTCCTTTGGAAAAGTATTATCTCAATATGGAAGAGTATGCGAATACATCCTCTGCTTCGATTCCCTTGGCCTTATCTGAGATGGACCGAAAGGGACTGCTGAAGCCGGGCATGCGTATTCTCACGGTTGGCTTTGGTGGTGGGTTAACCTATGGAGGAAATTACATCGTATGGTAGCATTTCTTTTTCCTGGCCAGGGGAGTCAATTCCCAGGGATGGCCAAAGATTTGTATGAAAAGTACGCCTCCGTCAAAACTCTTTTTAGCAAGGCCTCTGAAGCTTGTGACCGAGACATGGCAGCGTTGCTGTTTGAAGGCAGTGCAGAGGATCTGAAGGCCACAGAAAATGCCCAGGCGGCCATTGTTCTTGCAAGCCTTGCAGCCCGAGAGGCGTTAACTGCAGAGGGAATTGTTTCCCAAACCTGTGCTGGGCACAGTTTAGGTGAATACAGTGCATTGGTGGATGCCGGTGTTCTGAGTGCAGAAGATGCCCTCAAAGCCGTGAGTGCCCGGGGACATTACATGGCCGAAGCTGGTGCTCAAGTGATTGCAGAAAAAGGTTCTGTGGGCATGGCAGCTGTCATTGGTATTGGACCTGATCAGGTTAAAGCGGCTCTTGATGGCGCACAGGATGTCTGGAGTGCCAATGAAAATGGTCCCAAGCAGGTTGTGATTGCCGGTACTCTTGATGGAATTGCCTCGGCTCAAGATTCTTTGAAAGAA
>JAKSCK010000242.1 GCA_022360655.1 Spirochaetales bacterium
AAAACCTAAAAGAAATGTTTTTTTCGTATTCAAACGGGTCATGCATCCCCCTTTTCGCAATGAAAACATCATAGGGGAAGGCAGAATAAAGAGACAAAGATTTTCTAAAAAACTTGAGATAGGCCGACCCCTCCCCCGAAACGGGCGAGGGGTGGAATGGGATTTAGAGATTCGCTTTAAGCCATTGAGCTGTGGCTGTCGCCACCTCAATCATGACATCAGGTCCCATGAAGTTATTGAAAGTATGATCGGCTTCAATCACTCCCAAATCCTCTGGTCCATCATGGACATCCAGGAAACTCTGAGCTACATCAGGCTGGGGAGAAATCAACTGATCTTGGGTTCCACCCAAGGAAAGCAGAGGACCATCAAAGGCGGCAATTCCTGCCAAAGGATCCAGTCCTTCCACGGAGTCAAAATAAGCCTTCTTCATGGTGACTTCTTCCCCCCAGGGAACCTGGAAGGTCACGATGCCCTTCTCATGAAGTTCAGGGCGCTGCTCCTGAGGAACAAATCCTTCAATCTCAGACAGGTCCGCCGCAGCCGACCAAAGAACCACAGCAGAAACAGCATCATCACCGCTGGCTAAGGCAGCCAAGGCTCCACCTTGTGAAAGACCACAGATGGCAATTCTTGACGCATCAACAGCGGGGTTGGCCTGGAGCCAAGCTAAAGCCGCATACACATCTTCCAGCTCTCGGGTCACCGTGGCATCTTCCCACTTTCCCGGAGCTCTTCCGCTGTTGCGGTAATCAATGCGTAAGGAGGCCATTCCTTCATCCGCGAGAGCATGAGAGGTGAGTTCCCACATTCCCAAGGGACGTCCACCTTCCTGAGGAGAATAGGTTCCTGTAACAGGAAGTTCGTCTCGCTCTCCCATGAAACCAGGAAGAAGCAGTACCGCCGGAACTGGTTCTGCCAATTCTTCTGGATAGGCCATGGTTCCAACAGCATAGGACTCCCCTGAGGGAATGAACACGTCCACATGTTCACCAGGGGTAACCACAACAGGAAGAGAAGCTGTGCTCACCGAGTTGGAGGCACAAGAGGAAAAGACGAAGGCCACCACTAGTGCGGTGGGGAGGAAAATTTGTTTCATGGATCATCCTTCTATATCTTGGATGACGTACTTGTATCACAGTCCCTCAACTCCGGGAACATACCCCTCAGTCAGTTTCTCCTGTATCACATCTCCCACATTCTCTGCGAACTTTGCAATCCACCCCGGCGAATGCCGGGGTCGATTTCATCATTATCCCTTCACAGCACCTGCCACCATACCTTCTTCTACTTTTTCTTGAAGAAAGACATAGGCCAGGATGGGAGGAAGAATGGAAATGATGATGGCGGCCATCACGCCACCATAATCAGAAATTCTTTGAGCAAAAAAGGATTGTAATCCAATGGCAATAACCTGCATGGATTTCTTGCTCACAAATACCAGCGGAAAGAGCAAATTGTTCCAGGATCCAAGAAAGTTAAAAATCGATGCTGTCGTAATTCCAGGAATAGAAAGGGGAATGATGATGCGGAAGAATAAATAGGTTCGTGTGCTACCATCAATGAGTGCAGCCTCTTCCAATTCCTTTGGAATTCCTTTCAGAAAATTCGTGGTGATGAACACGGTCATGGGCATGTTGAAAGCAATGTAGAGCGACATAAGCATGATGTAACTGTCATGCACCTGAACTTTCCCCATCACAAAGGACAAAGGAATAATCACAGACTGCATGGGGATCATCATACCAGCGACAAAAATCACATACCAGAATTTTGAACCTTTAAATGGTAATCGTGAAAGAACATACCCTGCCATGGTTCCAATGAGAGCACTCACCACCATGGTCACCACTGTGATGTAGATGCTATTCAGAAAACAAACCCCAATGTTTCCAATGGCAATAGCCCGGGGATAGTTCTCCCACATCACAGGCTGAGGCCAACGAAAGGGTTTGAGAAAGACATCAATGCTGGATTTCAGGGATGAAACCAAGGCAAAGTACACAGGGAAGGCCACCAGCAAGGTAAATAAAGTGAGAAAGGCATATTTTAGAGTTTTTGATGTTCGTGTTTCCAATTGCATACAATTTGTCCTTAGACGTTCTCTTTCGAACCTAGCAATTTTGTGCTCACTCCAGTCACCAGGAGACTCAAAGCAAAGATGAAGGCCGCAATGGCACTACCAAGTCCGTAATGGTCGTATTTAAAGGCTTCAACATACATGAGCGTCGAAGGAACATGGGTCAAGTTATTGGGGCCTCCTTCTGTCATGACAAAAACGATGTCAAAGTTTTTGAGATTCCCAGTCACATTGAGAATGATGGAGATCATGATGGCATTCCGAATGGATGGAAGAATGATTTTCATGACACGTTGAAAGCGGTTGCAACCATCAATGGTGGCCGCCTCAATCATATCAGTGGAGACGGTTGTAATGGCTGCAAAGGCAATGATGAGATGGTACCCAAAGCCCTGCCAAATATTAGCGGCGGCAATGCAGTTCATGGCCGTTTGAGCATCTAACAGCCATGCCACAGCATCCACCCCAAAGAGACTCAATAAACTGTTGAGCACCCCTGTAGGATTGGGCAAAAAAATGAACTTCCAGAGCAGCGATGTGGCAGTCATGGGAAGAACGACAGGAAGAAAAAATAGGAGCTTAAACTGTTTAAAGCCTCGAAGATAGGTTCCCAACAGCAGGGCAATTCCATAACCAAGAAGAGTTTGAAATACCACATTCAAAAAGACAAACCAAGCCACATTCTTGAGTGAAAGCAAGAACCGAGGCGAGGTAAACATTTTCACAAAATTCCCAAATCCAACGAATTTGAGGGGAACGGTATGAATTCCCGGCCAATCAAAAAAGGCAAAATACAGGGAATAAACGATGGGGATGAGGGCCATGAGCACATAAAATGCCAGGGCGGGAAAAAGGAACGAGATAATTAAACCCGTGTTCTTGTTCATAGGACTCTCAAGGGAAAAAGGACCGGGTTTTACCACCCGGTCCCGATAGGAGTGATAACTAGTTATTGTCAATAACGGCCTGAACGGAAGCAGCCGCTTCTTCTGCGCTCTGACCTAAGAGCATTCCAATAACGGAATTTCGAGCCTGGTCGCCCACCTCAGAAAGAGGATCATAACTGGCAATGTCGGAACCCAGCATGGTGCTGTCGCTGAACACAGCAGAATAGCCCACCAGTACTTCATTCAAATCTTCAGAAGTCAAGCCAAGGTCAACACGGGGAGAAAGCATCTTGAGTTCTTTAACCTTCCGAGCCTGGATTTTTTTGGATGTCCAAAGCTTGAGGAACTCAATGGTAAGAGCCAATTCTTCTTCATCCATACCTGCTTTGACATAGTAGCCTTCTGGATAACAAACCATATGTCCCTTGAACTCTGGTTTTTCTTCAAAGTAAGGGAAGTGAAAGGTACCAAAGTCCTCTGAATTCTCCAGAGCACTCACCTCACCGGCAAACCACACACCATTAAGTACCATGGCGGATTCACCTGCCAAGAACAGACTTTTCTCCATATCATAATCAAGGCCTTCAAAGTTTTCACGGAAGGCACCTCGAGCTTTCAGGTCTTTAATGAACTGGAACGTTTCCACAACATCAGAATCTGTCCATTTGGCCTGACGAGTACCAAGATCAATGGCTTTCTGCACACCACACCATTTGTACATGATGTAGTTGTGAAGATGCCCGGTTCTCCAAAGAGCCGCACCACCCATTTCCCAGGGAACAATCCCAGCTGCATTCAACTGGTCAATGGCCACAAGCAGTTCATTCCAAGTCTCTGGAGTTTTTTCAATGCCAGCCTGAGCAAAGAGTTTTTTATTGTACACAATCGCTTCAGGAGACATGGCGTGAGGAAAGGCATAGTAACCAGGGGCACCAAAAGAATCAAACTTCCAGTTGTCAAAGGTTCCTTCTGCAAAACCGTTGTACCATTCTGCATCATCAAAGGCGGGACTAATGTCCTGAATCACACCCTCTTTTGCATATTTCACCATGCCAACAGTTCCACCATCATAGAAGAAGTTCGGGAGATTTCCTGTTGCAAATCCTGTTTTGATGATGTTGGAATATGCGGCTTCTTGATTCACCGAATCATCCTGAATGATCACTTCAGGATGCAGGGCCTGAAACTCTGCAATAGCATCTTCCCAAAGTGGAACAGCTGGATCAGCACCAGCTGTTCGAGTCAACATTCTCAGGGTAATTGTTTGAGTACTCTCACCGTCACCATTAGCAAATACAAAAGCACTCAAAAGTGAAAAAACTAATAACAATGCACCAATTCTTTTCATCTTCTCTCCTTTTTTTCAATCCATATTTTTTTTGGACTGATGACATGAACACAAACCATGCTATGCGTAGGATTTACAGATTGTCAATGTGAATAATTCTGTTTTATTTATTTACATTGTAACATTTTAATCTATATTAAAGATTTTATATACATGCAATTTACATACACATTGCAAGGCACATACACAAGTCTAAACATCTTTCAATGCCTAAAATATTAAAAAACTATCTGTATTATTATCAGACATTACACAACTTATTAATGGACATTATAAGTGAAATATACATACTCAATCCAAGACTCTTACACAGAAATATTCTGATATAATCATGCTATTTCAGTTTTTTAAAAAACTAATTTATAAAAAATGTTCTAATAAATCTAAATCCTTTTCAATCAACACAAAAGAATCGAAGAAGGGACACAAAAGGATTTATTCTTTTGGAAAGCCTCAGATACAATACCGCATGCCACCATTTCCAAAGAAAGAAACAGAACTTTATCCTCCCCTGCGAAACCACCTGATGAATCACGGCTATGAAGTTCGGGGTGAAGTGGGAAAATGCGATATTGGTGCCGTCAAAGGTTCAGAGCTCATTGTTGTGGAAATGAAACTGAGACCCAGTCTGGGGCTACTTTCCCAGGCAGTGGAACGTCAAGATTATGCGGATGCCGTTTATGTTGCTCTGCCAGGAAAGCCTGGACGATCAGCCACAACAAAGGGTTTTCTTCGCCTTATTCGCCGCTTAGGACTGGGCCTACTTGTTGTTGAATTTGGGCCAAGAACCTTAAGGGTTGAGCCCATCATCCATCCTTGTTTCGCCACTCAATTTCCTCAACGTCGTGAGAAACGCAAGGAAATCATGATTCGAGAGATTCATGGACGTCTTCTGGACTTAACTCCAGGAGGAATTCCTGGTGGAAGTCTAAAGGTGAGTGCCTACCGTCAACGAGCCATGCGGCTTGTGGTTTGGCTTTCACTGATGGGCAAGGCTACACCAGCAGAATTGAAGCGTTTAGGGGCTCCAGAGGATGCAGGAACCATTCTTAGTCGCAACCTTTATGGATGGTTTGAACGGCCACAACGAGGTGTATACATCCTTCATGAAGCCGGGGAAATGGCCCTTCGAGATATGGGAGAGTTGAGTGCAATTTTTCAAAAAGAATGGGAAACAGCCCAAACAAAGTAACACCCACTAGATGGAAGAGATTGAGGAGAAGTGAACTTCTTCATCACAAACATTCATCCACCCTCCAAGGAACATCAATCTCTAATGGGGAATGGAGTCTCCAAAACAGGTATCCAGAGAACGAGCATGAGCAATGAGAGGGTGATGCTCTGGAACGGTTTTCACTTTACCGGCAACCTCTTGAAGGGGAACACTCACCAACTCATACCCCTTGTAGGCGGCCATTCGGCCAAATTCCCCTCGATGAATCATCTCAGCAGTAAAGGCGCCAAGTTCTGAGGCCACCACTCTATCCCGGGCTGTGGGACTTCCACCACGCTGGATATAACCAAGAATGGTTTCACGGGTTTCTTGTCCTGTTCTTTTGCGAATCTGATTGGCAATGTAGGCCCCAGCAGGAACGGTTCGTTCTTTCTTGGACTTTTTCTTGGGGGGCAATTTCAATCCTTCTGCAACAACAACAATGGAATAGGGTTTGCCCAGCTCCATTCGATGCTGAAGATACTGCGTGACCACATCCAAATCATAGGGGATTTCTGGTATGAGAATGACATCTCCACCACCTGCAACACCTGCATGAAGTGCCAACCAACCGGCATTATGGCCCATGACTTCCACCACCATGATGCGCTTATGAGAGTTTGCTGTACTATGCAGCCGATCAATGGCTTCTGCAGCCACAGCCACAGCGGAATCAAAACCAAACGTGAGATCGGTTCCCCAAACATCGTTATCAATGGTTTTGGGAACTCCAACAACATTGAGTCCCATTTTGCTGAGTCTCCATGCCGTTTTTTGTGTGCCATTCCCGCCAATGCAAACCAAGCAATCCAAGCCCAGTTCCTTATAGTTCTCCACAATGATCTCAGGCTTTTCTTTCACATACTGATCATACTCAGATGACTTGAAAGGCTTTTCTCGAGAGGTTCCAAGGATGGTACCTCCTAAAGTAAGGATTCCTGATAAAGCCCGCTCATCTAAAATTTTGTATTCATTTCGGATGAGGCCAAGATAGCCTGAAGAAAACCCAATCACTCCATATCCATATTTGAGTAACGCTGTTTTTCCGATACCACGAATAGCCGCATTTAAACCAGGACAATCTCCACCAGCTGTTAGGATTCCGATGCGTTTGCGTGTTCCCATTCTCCGCCTCCAATGCTGCTTGTCTCAATCTGTTTTGGAATGGTCAAAATAAACCCAACACCACCTTGATCAGGCTTAAAGAGTTCAATGCGACCTTGCAGTTGTTTCTCTGTGAGCCGACGCACAATATCCATTCCAAGTCCGGTCCCCCCACGCCCAGGGCGGGTTGTGTAAAACTTATCATACAGGCGAGAACGTTCTTCTGGGGTGAGTCCACGACCATTGTCGGAGTAAATAATTTTCACCTCATCTTGAAAATCCTGGCAAGCAATTGTAATGATTCCATCTTTTATTCCATCAAAACCATGGGTAATGGAATTAAAAACCAAATTGTTGATGATTTGATTCACTGCTCCTGGAATGGTCTTCATCACCAGGGCTCCGGTTGCTTCCACTTGAATGCTGTGCCGACCTGGTTTGAGCTGGTGTTTGAGGCTGAGAACAATGTCATTGAGGTAGGAACTCAATTCAAACTCTCTCTTCTCCTCTGTTTGCTGATCTGCCGCCACTCGCTTGAGACTGTTGATGATGCGAGAAGCTTGATCAAGATTGGATTGAATGATGCGAGAAGATTCATCGGCATCATCAAGAAAGCGTTGCAGCGCTTCTGGAGTCATGGATTGTTGTTCAAGGTCATCCCGTATACTTCGTGTCCGCTCATTGAGAAAGGATGCCGCTGTCACACCAATGCTCATGGGAGTATTGATTTCATGGGCAACTCCAGAAACAAGTGCCCCTAGAGCCGCCATTTTTTCCGAAAGAAGAAGCTGATTCCTTGTGTTTCGTAGGGCTTGGATGGTTTGAACATGAGCCTCTGTTCGTTCTCGAACCTTTTCTTCCAAGGATTCATTGAGCGCCAATAATTGATCTTCACGCTCTAGAACCGCTTGCATCATGTCATTGATACTTCGTCCAAGCCGATGAATTTCTTCAACACGAAAACTCTCCCCGTTGAGGGGAGATCGACCAGCACCAAAATCTCCTGCCCGCTGTGAAAGACGCTGCACAGGAAGTATTAAATGGCGTCGAATGAAATAAAAGAGGAGGGGAAGTATCACCATAGAGGCGATAAAAACGACGAGAAAGAAAATGAGATAGGCTCGCCGTGCGTCCTCTGGACCTTGTACCCCAGATGGCGGCATAAGCATACCCACAACACCGAGCATAACGGGAGGTGCCATCACAAGCACACCTGCCGTCACGATTTGGAGACTGACCAAACGTAACTGACCCTGTTTTCCCACATGCTCATTATCGGAAAAGAAAGGGACGAGTACAACGTACTCGCCCCAATCCGGAGAGAATGAGAAAGGTAAAGAGAATTATTTATTTAAAATGAATTCCAATTCATGACCCTGGCGAACAATTTTGAGTTCCATACGGTCCTCAGCATTCACCAAATCATAAAACTGTTTCAGGTTACGGACATTTCGTCGATTGATGGATTTGATGACATCACCACTTCGCAGTCCTAAAGCAGATGCAGGACTATCATCCACCACTCCACCAATGAGAATGTTGCCAGCATTACGCGGAATGCGCATTTGCTCTCGAAGTTCAGACGTTACAGGCACCGCAGAGAATCCTGGCCACACCGTCACTTTCAATCCATCCCGTTCAATGCTTCGAACAGCAAGGGTGATTTGGATCTGAGTTTCTCGGCCATCACGGATCAGAGAAACATCCACTTTTTGTCCTGGCTCCAAAGAGGCCACTGTACGAACCAGATCATCCGCACTTTCAATGCGACGTCCAGCAAAGCTAGTGATGAAGTCTCCAGGAAGAATTCCCCCCTTCATTGCGGGAGATTCTCCATACACATTGTGCACAAAGGTGCCCACTTCATCGTCTAAATCCAGTTCTTCGGCCAGAACTTCTGTTAAATCCGCCATGTTCACACCAAGCCAGGCGTATTCCACACTTCCCTTGTCAATGAAATCATCAATGGAACGTCGGGCATTATTGATGGGAATGGCAAAACCAAGTCCAATGCTTCCACCACTTGTGGAGGCTATGAAGGTATTGATGCCAATGACTTCTCCATCAATGTTCACCAAGGCTCCCCCAGAATTGCCCCGGTTGATTGCGGCATCAGTCTGGAGATAATCCGTGAAGTTTTGACCTTGAGCATTTCGTCCTTTGGCACTGATGATTCCTGCTGTTACGGTGGACTCAAAGCCAAGGGGATTCCCTACAGCCAAAACCCAATCACCAACAAAAACATCATCGGAATTACCTAAGGTAGCAACAGGAACATCTTCTTTGGTTTCAAAGGCCACAAGAGCGAGATCCCTGAGAGGATCTCCACCAATGGCTTCTCCTTGAAACTGTCTCCCATCATTGAGATTGATTTCAATTTCATCCGCCCCATCCACCACATGATTGTTGGTAAGAACGTAATAGGTGTTTCCACGACGTTCCACAATCACACCAGAACCCAAGCCTTGCTGGCGATAAGGTTCGGCTTCAAAGGGTTCTTCTTGTTGGGGAGAGTTGGGAAAACGGAAGAAATACTCAAAGGGATTGACGGCTCTTCGTTCAACAATGTTGACCGTATTGACTTCTACGACTACGGGCAAAACTTCTGCAGCAACTTCTCGAAAGGCACTTTGCAATTCTCGCGCTGCATCACGTGATTGAGCCTGGGCGGGAGTGGCTCCAATGCTTACAATCAAGGCCATCACGAGGGCGGTAACAGTAAGGCGTGCTCCTCTGGCGTCGATACTCCTGGTCATTGTTCTGCTCCTATATTGGCTGGGGCATTCCCAACCCTATGATCAGAACATAATGGAAAAACCTTTCTGGAATCTTACCGAATCCTTACCCTTTTGAAACAAAAGGGATTTCTACCCGAAAAATGGCCCCTCGTTCCACGGCTTTTTCAACAGAGACTGTTCCACCATGTGCAGAAACAAGAGCTTTCACCATGCTCAATCCCAAGCCTAAGCCCCGAGATCCCCGACTTTTGTCCCCTCGATACAATCGTTCAAAAACACGATGGCTTTCCGACTCGGGAACTCCAGGACCATCATCGGTTACCGTCAGGATACAAAATTGTTCATTGGAATAACATGCGACATCCACAGCCCCAGATTCCGGACTGTACTTCAAGGCATTATCAATAAGATTCCCTAAAATTCGCCGAATCTGAACTGGATCAGCAATAGTTGGTAGTGGTTCTGGAGCATCAAAATGGATTGTTTGTTCTCGTTCTTCTGCAATGAAGGAATACATTTCCACCACTTGTCCAGCCAATTCGCGCAAATCACAGTTTTGAACATCCAGTGAAAGCATTCCCTGTTCTGCTTCAGCAATGTCCATCAAACCAGAAAGCAAATCCACAGCTTGGTCTGTTTGCTCCACCACCACAGCAAGAGCTTCTTCATACTCTTCGGGTCGGCCAGTGCGCAGGGCCAATTCGGCATGGCCACGTAAACGCGTCAAAGGTGTTCGCAAATCATGCGCCACCGCATCCAAAGTCTCCCGCATACCACCTATAAGTGACTCCACCCGATCCAGCAATCGATTGTACCGGTCCATCAATTCATCAAAAGGATCTTCGGTTCCACGTCCTTCCAATCGGTGATTGAGTTCCCCCGTCACAATGATGCGATCAATCTCTTTATTGAGGGAGCGTATGGGAAGAAGCAACCGACGAGACGCAATGAGTCCAACCCCAGCTCCGGCCATCACCAAAAGAATGAGAGCCCAGGGATAGGAACTTTGGTACATCTGCATCAAAAACTGTCGATTTTCTGTGCTCACGCCAACCAGAACCCGGGTTCCATCCTCAAGTTCTGCTCCTGTCACCACCAAAGAATAGGGTAAATTCTCATTCCTGAGATTAAAATAGGTTCCTGGCGAAAGGGATTGAAGAACAGGATCAGCCAAATCAAAGAGTTCCCATCCCCCCGGAACAATGGCCCCTTCCATCTCCCCTTCAGGATTGGTGATTTGCAGCAGAAAGGGCCTGCCGCCATGACTCTTCACATCTCCAGTTGCACGGGAAAGCAGAGCTGTCACTCCGCCATATTGACCGGCAGCCCAGTAGGACAAGAGACGCGAATCAAGTTCCATTCGATCCTGATCATTAAAACCTTTGAGCAAATACCCAAAGATGAGGAGAGACACCAGAACCGAGGCCAAAGCCGCCGTGAGCGCCACAATCAATGCTAAACGGACAGGGAAACTTTGAAAGAATTTAGAGGGGTTTTTCCAGGACATAACCTACACCCCGCACTGTTCGAATCAGCTTTATGGGGAAATCTTTGTCCACCCGGCTCCGGAGTCGGGAAACCAAAACATCCACCACATTGGTTTGTGGATCAAAATCATACCCCCAAACCTTTTCCAGAATGAGGGTTTTTGTCACCACAGATCCAGCATTCCGCATCAGAAACTCAAGCAAAGCATATTCTCTGGGCTGAAGTTCAATGCGTTGTCCATCTCGGCTCACATTTCGAGTGAGAGGATCAAGGGTGAGGTCTGCCACATGGAGTTCCTGAGCTGCAGTGGCTCTCCCCCCCCGGCGAATCAAGGCCTCAACACGCACCATGAGTTCTGCAAAAACAAAGGGCTTCACCAGATAATCATCGCCCCCAGCTTTCAGGCCTTTCACCCGATCATCCACACTGCGTTTTGCACTCAATATCAGCACTGGGGTTTGAATATCCGCCCCACGCATTTCTCCAAGAATGGACAAACCATCTTTACCTGGAAGCATCAAATCCAAAATCACCACATCATAGAGTCCGGAAAGCACTCGATCCAGGCCCAAATCTCCATCCATGGCCACATCTACACCATAGCCGGCCTCACGGAGTCCTTTTGAAACAAATGCGGCAATTTCTGCATCATCTTCCACCAGCAACGCTTTCATTGGTTTACCTCGTACTCTCATCATAGAACGCTCATCCCAGTTCGCCACCCCATTATTCTGTCGGGAAAGATGACAGTTCCGAAAGTATTCTTTCTCAAAGCCCCCTTCCCCCCCCGACGGGGTCGGAAGACACCCTTTCATCCCAAAATACGGAAGAAGAAGCACCGTTCCCGTCGGGGTCGATCTAAAAGAATTGAAAAAATCTGGCCTTAGAAGAAGATGCACGCATAAACCCATGCATCATGCTACACTTTTTCTATCTCCCATGAGGCAGGTTTCATGAAGCGACTCACCCGTACAGAAAAATCTTGGGTTCTTTACGACTGGGCCAATTCGGTTCAATCCACCGTCATTGCCACCGCCATTTTTCCTCTCTGGTTTGGACAAGTGGCTCGCAACGGAGGTCTCAGTGATACCCAGGCCACCTTCTGGCTTGGAACTGCCAATACCGTGTATGCCGTCATCATTGCCCTGTTTGCTGGTTTTTTAGGAACTCTCTCGGATTTACCAGGAAACCGAAAACGCCTCTTTGTTCGGTTCTGGGCCCTTGGAGTCAGTGCTGTCGCTGCTATGATTTTTGTGGGCAATGACCAGTGGGGACTCGCCCTTCTTCTTTACATCCTATGTTTCTTGGGATATTCCAGTGCCAACATTGTTTATGATGCCACCCTTCCTTCCATCACCACACCAGAACGAATGGACATGGTATCGTCCTTGGGCTTTGGCTATGGATACATTGGAGGAAGCACCATTCCCTTTGTGCTCTCCCTGGCTGTGATTGCCCTATTGTCAGGTATGAATCTGAGCAATGGCCTTCCCACCCTTGGAGTCAAATTCAGCTTTGCCCTCACCGCCCTGTGGTGGGGACTCTTTTCCATCCCATTTATTCGCCATCTTCCTCCTGGAGAGGTTTCGGTGTATCAAGGCCGGGCCTCATGGAAAGCTGGTTTTCATCGACTGGTCAAAACCTTCCGCCGCATTCGCGAACACAAACGGGTGGTGCTCTTTTTGATCGCCTATTTTTTCTACATTGATGGAGTGAATACCATCATCAAGATGGCCTCAAACTTTGCCGACAGCCTGGGTGTGAGCTTCATGATTCTGTTGGGAGTTTTGGTGGGAATCCAAATACTGGCCTTTCCCTTTACCCTACTCTATGGACGACTCGCTGGTCGCTTTGGGGCTAAAACCATGCTCTTTGTCGGAATTGGTGTGTACACCCTCATTACAGCTCTTGGGACAGCCATGCCGTTGGTGCCCGAAGGTGCCGTGGTTCCCGTCTTTCTCACAGTGGCTCTCCTCATTGCCTCCAGCCAGGGAGGAATTCAAGCTCTGAGCCGATCCTACTATGCCTCCCTCATTCCCCATGCTGATTCTTCTGGTGAATTTTTTGGATTTTACAACACCATGGGCAAATTTGCGGCCATCCTTGGTCCCTTCCTCATGGGAGCCCTCCCCCGGTTTGCCGTTGTTCTTGGTCTGGCCAATGAAAAGCACTCCTACAGTTTTGGTGCCGCCGCCATTTTACTCCTCTTCATTGTGGGAGGGGTGTTGCTCGCTCGCACGGCCCAAGACTCATCTTCTTCTGTTTAGATCGACCCCGCCCTTTGGCGGGGTTGGAAAATATGTACTGAAAAACCAATGCATGCAGATTTTTTTCCCAAGGAATTAATCGTTACATTTTTATTGGATTTTTGTTTTCACGGACACATTTTTGTTGGAAGAGGTATAATACTCCCATGGACATTGGAGCAGCAGGCCCCGCCGCAAATCGTGCCTCCAGGGCTGCCTTGGATGGACGCTATCAGGATGCCATCAAAGCGTATCAAGAAGCGCTGTCCCTTGCTCCTCATGCGGCCAATTTGCACTATGCCTTGGGCCTGGTCCTCGCTGAGGTGCAACAGGATAAAAAGGCCATCAAATCGTTTCAGAAAGCCTCCCAACTGGCCCCCCATAATCCAGAACCCATGACCGAAGAAGCTCGGCTTCATATACGTGCTCAACGCTATGATTTAGCAAAACAGGTGTTAGAAAAAGTTCTTGAGCACCATCCAACCCATGCTCCCGCTCTCAACAACCGAGGAGTGGTGGCCTTTTTAGAAGAATCGTATTCTGAAGCTTGTGATTTCTTTGAAAGGGCAGTCCAATCCCATTCCCAATTTCGAGACGCCTGGTTCAATCTTGCGGATACCTATGCCATGTTGGGAAATATTGAAGGCGAAAAGAGGGCCCGTTCCCGCTACTATGAAGTAGGAAAAGAATGAAGGTTCCACGAGCAGAAGAAATCATAGCAAAGGTATATGCCTCTTGCTGTGAGATTCGCCAGAGAGGAAACACTCCCCAATTCATCACCATGCCTTCTGCCTATTGGAAGGCCGTGGATGATTATAGAAAACGGCTAGGACCTCTTGAGGGAACACTACCGGACTACCTGGCAGACGATGGATTGTTTGGCTTGGAAGCCTGGATTACTGAGGAAGAGCACATCACCGTTTGGGATGAAGAAACACAGGGGAAATCCCTAGGAGAACAAATATGAGCAGTAATGTTGGATTCATTGGTGCAGGAAACATGGGTGGAGCATTGATTCGGGGGCTTCTTAATCAAGGAGAAAAATCTGCTCAATCTGTCATTGTTTCTGATCCAAGCAAAGATGCTCGGGAACGTCTAGCCGAAGAATTCCCAGGGATTCAGCTCACCGAAAAAAATGAGGCTGCGGCAGCCTGCCCTCTCCTGATTCTTGCTGTTAAGCCCCATGTTCTACCTTTGGTTTGCCAATCTTTACAGAGAACGATTTCCCCTGATACCACCGTAGTTTCCATTGCCGCTGGTCTCACCATTCAGAGCATCCAAAAGGTTCTTGGTGGACATGAGCAGGTTGTGCGGGCCATGCCCAATACCCCAGCACTTGTTTCTCAAGGGGTGACAGCCCTGAGTGCCTCTCAAAAGGTGGATGACGAATCCTTTGAAGAAGTTGAGAGAGTCTTTTCTGTTGTGGGTTCAACCCTGCGTTTACCCGAACGACTGATGGATGCCTATACGGCCTTAGCAGGCTCCAGCCCAGCATGGGTTTTTATGTTCATTGAAGCCCTTGCCGATGGCGCCGTGCGAGAGGGGATTCCCCGAAGCACCGCGTTAGAAGTTGCGGCACAGGCCGTTGCAGGTTCGGCCCAACTGGCTGTACAAAGTCAACGTCATCCAGCGGAATTGAAAGACATGGTGTGCTCCCCCGGTGGAACCACCATAGAAGCCGTCGCAGCTCTTGAGAAATTTGGATTCCGCTCTGCATTGATGGAAGCTGTTTCTGTCTGTGCTGCAAAAGCAAGAGAACTTGGTGGCCCCCAATGAGTGAACGTGATTCCAATATAGAAATGATCTGTTCGGTGAGCGAGCTTGCAGATTTATTCCGTCGGGGACGGGACATCAAAGGATTCCTGTCACAGGTGGTGCATGTGGTGAGCCGCCATATGAAGGCGGACATCTGTTCCGTCTATATATTCAATGAACGCTTGGACCGCCTTGTTCTCCAGGCCTCAGATGGACTCAATCCATTGCTTGTGGGCCAGCTCAGTCTGGCTCCAGGAGAAGGACTCACGGGACTAGCTCTCAAAGAACTTCGCCCCATTCGAGAAGGCCGTGGCCAGGATAATCCCTACTTCAAAGCCATTCCAAACAGTGGTGAGGAGAAGTATGAATCCTTTCTTGCCGTTCCCATCATTCGCGGGATACGCCGGGTTGGCGTCCTTGTACTCCAAGATGAACAAAGTGGACGATTTTCTAAGTCAGATGCTCAGGCTCTCAAAGCCATAGCCTCTCAGCTTGCCGCCACCCTTGAAAATGCCCAGCTCCTCATGGAAATGGGATCACGTGACAATAATCCTGCCCCAGGAACTCCGTCCAGCCGATTAGTTCGAGGCACACCTGTTGTTGATGGTGTGGCACTGGGGGCATGTTACATTGTGGAAGCATCAGGCTCTGATGAGAGCCGCATCAACGCACCTGATGCGGAATACCGCCACACCCTTGAAGCCTTTCATGAGGCCCTTGATCGGACCGAACATCAACTCGAAGAACTCCAGGAACGCTTAGAGGAAGAACTGGCCGATGTGGCCACTCTCATCTTCAGTGCCCATCTATTGATGCTCCGAGATGAGGGATTCTCGGGGGCCATGGAAGAACAAATCAAAACGGGGACACGGCCTCATGAGGCCATTGTGGATGTGGCCAATGGCTACACACGCCTCTTTGCTGCCAGTGAAAATCCTCGCATGCGAGAAAAAGTTCTTGATATTCGAGATTTGAGCCACCGTCTCCTACGAAATCTTCAAGATGAAGCCGGCGATGAAGGTGATTATGTCGGGCAAATCATTATCACAGGAGAGCTTTTACCCTCTGAACTTCTCAAACTTGCGGCTCAAAATGTGGAGGGGATTGTCCTGTTTGGTGCTGGTACAACAGCCCATATCACGGTGCTTGCTCGTTCCCTTGGAGTTCCCCTCATCACCAGCGATGATGAATCCCTATTGCGTATTCCCGAGGATACCCCTTTGGCTCTGGATGCCTTTCAGGGATTTCTTCTTGTGCATCCTGATGATTCGGCCCTTGAACGACTTCAGGCTCTCAAAGATGGGACTGAACGCATAGAAGAACTGGCCCAGAATGCACAACCAGAAACACATACAGAAGATGGGGTTCAGGTTCACCTGCGAGCCACCGTGAATCTTCTTTCAGACTTGAAGATTGCCTGCAGCCTCAAAGCAGAAGGTATTGGTTTATACCGAAGTGAATTCCCATTTTTAATCCGGAGTGATTTTCCTTCAGAAGAGGAGCAATATCGTATCTATAAACAGGTTGTGGATGGTATGAAAAATCCTCTTGTGACCTTCCGCACCCTAGATGTAGGCGGAGATAAGATACTCAGCTATTTTCCAGAATCTCAGGAGGAAGCCAATCCCTTCCTTGGACTTCGGGCCATTCGATTTCTATTGGAAAATAAAAAGGTTTTTGTTGGACAGCTGAAAGCCATGATTCGAGCGGGTGGAAATCAGCGAATTCGGATTCTTTTTCCTTTGGTTTCCTCTCTTGATGACTTCCTCTATGCTCGACGAATTGTTTTGAAGAGCCTCAGTTTTCTCGCCAGGGATGGACTAGGACGCTATCCCGTCCCTGAGATGGGCGCCATGATTGAGTTGCCTTCTGCCGTAGAAATGGCTCCAGAACTGGCAAAAGAAGCCGATTTTCTCTCATTAGGAACCAATGATTTGGTCCAATATACTCTGGGAGTGGATCGGACAAATGAAAAAGTGGCAAGCTTGTTTGAGATTCGTCATCCAGCCGTACTCCGAGCTGTCAAACGGGTGGCCGATGCCGCCAATGCTGCCAATTGCCCACTATCTGTTTGTGGAATCATGGCCAAGAATCCCGAGACCGTCCGCTACATGATGGGATTAGGGATCCGTGAATTTTCTCTCGAACCTGCGCTCATTCCTGGAATGCAACAAGCCATCAGCAAAATGAATTCAACAACAGCCCGGAAAGACGCAAAAAGTCTATCCGGGTTAGGTACTCTGAAGGAAGTTCTCGAGTTTTTCTCCGCCCTCGAATAGTCATAACGGCTTGAGGGCGAATTCCTACAGGAAGTATACCGACTAGTTGGTATTAGGCAGTACCAACCATATGCAAGGCTTTGTTGGTCACATCATATTCATTGATGATGCGTTGAAGATTGTAAGCCTCAAAGTATTTCACAACGTGGTCATTTGCCCCTTTCCAAAAACTGGTAGCACGGCATTCGGCAGATTTGACACAGTCCTCTGCACATTGTGTTTCACTGGAACAGCAAGGTGTCAGTCGAATTCCCTCTTCGACAGCCTCTAAAATGTCCCTGACGCTGATTTGGTCCGGTTCTTTTGCAAGTCGGAATCCGCCGCCAGCACCGCGGACAGACGTGATCAACCCATATTTTTTCAGTTTGGTGAAGATCTGCTCGAGGAAGATCGGGGAAAGATCTTCCACTTCCGTAATCTTTTTAATTGAGAGCGGTTTCTCATCGGTGTTCATGGCCAGGTTTATCATCGCCCGTAAAGCGTACCGGCCCTTTGTCGTTACACGCATGCCATATATTACATCAGTGGGCGGAAATCCACAAGAAGATGAATTTTCGCTCACCCAAGAATTACAAAGCATTAATCTACAATGAATTATTATTAAACAATCTCCTGAGACTTCTGCATTTTCTTTATAATTCATTCAAATAGAGTATTAATTACTTTCTTGACATAAATTTAGTTCACAAAGTGGAACCGCAACCTCGTTCTGAGAGTCCGAATCTACGCCAAAAAAGAAAAATCGACGAAAAGGTTTAGCGAATATCACAGAGACTGTACATCCCCATCATCTACAATACGTAACGAAGACCAATATTGGCTGTCCAAATGAGAGAGATATCACTCTTGCCTTTACCGGCCTTATAGGACGCACCTCCCCCCCCTTCAATATAGACGTTGATAGGAAAAGAGAATGTATACTGCCACCGAAGAATGCCCATGGCTTCCACAGAAAGATACCCCCCATCAATGAATTTCAATCCAAGATGAGGACCAAGGGAAAGAGGAAACACTTCCTTTCCAAAACGAATATTGACAACTTTAAATTGAGGATTTACAGCAAACAAAATTGATGAAAGCTTCCAATTGGTTCCAATTGTGGTGCTCACTTCACTGGACGTTCCAATGGGAAAACCTGCGGTTAAATTAGGCGATTTGCCAGCAGACACACCTATTTTAACTCTTCCAACACCCCTATCCCCAGGCTGGTGCTCATCAGCATTCATTTCAATCAACGGAAGTAATATAACCGCAAATAGCAGGAGGATTCGACGTACCACCATCCTCAACTCCTCGCACTGGGCCGAATTCAACCCATTGATGTGATGTACCGCTGCAGAAGGATATCAGCTAGCAGTCTCGGCAGATCTCTCTTCATCCTGGAATGAAGAGAGATCTGATTCCATCACTATAGTACGTAACGCACACCAATGCCCGCGGTCCAGGCAAAGTTTACAAGAGTCACACCTTGAAAACCAAAGAAGGCCACTCCTAATCCTGCTTCTGTAAAAAGATTTAATGGAAAGTCAAACGTGTATTCCCATCGAACAACTCCCAAAACATCAAAGAGGAAAATCCCTCCCCGAATAAAATGAAGATCAATCTGAGGTCCTACAGAAAGGGGGAGTGTTTCTCCTGAAATTTTTGTATCCAAGACGCCAAAAAGTGCATTAGCCCCAAAGCGAACAGAATTGAAGCTCCAGTCCGTACCAAAAGTGGCATTGAGTTCAATATTTTTTGTGATGGGGAAGCCAGCCGTGAGAAGTGGAGCCTGGCCAAGAAGCACACCCACTTTGATGCGTCCTTCTCCAGAATCTCCACTTTCATGTCCATCGGCAAAGGCAAACGGCAGGGAAAAACAAAGCAACAGTATGGTTGCCATAAAAACTTTCTTCATACGTCTCTCCTGGAACATTTGTTTATTGATACCAGGATAGACGCAGATTCAATCACCACTCAAGGATCAAAAGACGTATCGAACGCCGATTCCTCCGCTCAAAGCAACCCAATCGCCATCATGGAAGAAACGGAATCCAAAGGAGAAATCACCAAAAAGATTTAATGGGATATCTTCAAATGTGTATTCCAATCGAATATCCCCCGTCACATCCAATTGAAACTTCTTTGATCCACCTAGAATAAAATTGATTTGCGGCCCTAGTGAAAGAGGCATAAGTCCTTGATCCCCTACGGGAATATTCACAATAGTAAAAAGACCATTCACACTAATAAGGGCGGCATCGCGAAAGTTATAACCCAGGGTGGTATTCGCTTCAAACCAGTTGGAAAAGCGATAACCAAAGGTGGCTCCTGAGGGATAACCAAGAAGAATCCCAATTTTTGCCCGCCCATCAGAGGGCATTTTTAATGTTTCAATATCCCTATCTTCTGTGAGACTCTGTGCCCCAAGGCCTGTTGCAGCAACAAAAACAGTCAATAAAATGAGAGCTAATTTTCGCATCATATTCTCCTTCATCCATTTCCGATAAGGCCATTGAGAAAAAGCACTCAAGAACCTTTCAATGCGCTGACTTTTTTAATCTGTACCAACCCATGACAAATCCACCGATAAACATGAGTCTACGCCAGGACGATCTCAGAAAGCCTTTCTATTCTATCACTAAAAATGAATATAGAATGGATTCCTATCGTCAACATCAACAGTTTTCCACCACAGAGAGCAAAGCTTGTTTCCATCCCATCCTATAATGTTGAGACAAAAAAGGCGCTCTGTTGAGCGCCTTTTTGATGGGAGACTTCTTAGAATGCCTTGGCTGTGATTCGGTTCAACCGCGACGCAAAGGCCACAGGATCTTTTAAGCTCACCCCTTCCACGAGCAATGCCTGCTCATACAAGAGCTGAGCAACATCAGCATCCAATTCCGTATCCTCTGAGGCCGCTAATCCCTTCACAACAGGATGCTCCGGATTCACCTCCAGGATAAAGGTGGCCTCTGGGAGATCCGTTTGTCCCATGGCCTTGAGCATCTGACGCATCTGTGCAGAAGGATCAGCATCATCAGAAACCAGGCAACTGGGTGCATCGGCCAACCGAGCAGAAGACACAACATCTTTCACCATGTCACCCAATGCTTCCTTAATTTTTTTCAATACAGGAGCAGCATCTTCGTCCTTCTTTTTATCCTCTTCGGTTTTGAGGTCATCCAAAGCACCGGAACGGTTGATGGCCTTGAACTCCATCTCCTGGAAGGGACCAATCATGGGCGTGACTATCTCATCAATCTCATCGGCCATGATGAGCACTTCAATGCCCTTTTCTTTATAGGCTGCCAGAAGAGGAGACTTTCGCAGAGTTTCTTCATTGTCTCCAGCCAGGTAGTAAATGGCTTTCTGGTCTTCTTTCATTCGGTCTTTATAGGACTGAAGACTGGTCCAACCATCCACTGATGTGGATTTATACCGAACAAGGGAAAGAAGATCATCTTTATGGGCCCAATCGGAATACAAACCTTCTTTGAGAGGGCGATTGTACTGCTCCACAAAGGTGGCATATTCTTCCGGCTTTTCAGAGAGCTTTTTAAACTCGCTCAAAAGTTTTTTCACGGAGGCTTCACGAATTTTGGCCATGACCCGGTTCTGCTGAAGAATTTCCCGACTCACATTGAGTGGAAGGTCTTCCGAGTCAATCACACCACGAACAAAGCGAAGATAGGTGGGAAGAAGTTCCTTCTCATCATCAGTGATGAAAACACGCTTCACATACAATTTCACCCCTGGCTTATAATCCGCATGGAACATATCCATGGGAGCCTTGGAAGGGATGTAGAAAAGTGTGGTGTACTCAAGAGTTCCTTCTGCACGAGTATGAATCCGCAACATGGGATCCTCTCCATCATGAGAAAGGGTTTTGTAGAACTCGTTGTATTCTTCGTCCTTCAGTTCACTCTTGGGTCGCTTCCAAAGAGCACTGGCAGCATTCACCTGCTCAGTTTTTGCCTCGTCTTTTTTCTCATCCCCTTCACCTTCACTCTCCACCCAATGCATGTGAATGGGGAAGGCAATGTGATCGGAGTATTTCTTCACTAAGGACTGGAGACGCCAGTGTGAGGCATACTCCTTTCCAGCGTCATTGAGATGCAGAATAACTGTGGTTCCCTGAGATTCCCGTTCTGCAGAATCAATGCTGTAACCAGAACTTCCATCACTGGTCCATTTCCAAGCAGAATCCTCACCAGCCTTCCGGGAAATCACATCCACAGAATCCGCTACCATGAAACAGGAATAGAAGCCCACACCAAACTTACCAATCAGATTGGAATCTTTCTTTGCATCCCCAGAAAGCTGCTCAACAAAGCTTCGCGTTCCAGAGCGGGCAATGGTTCCCAGGGCATCGGCCAAATCGGCTTCATTCATGCCAATGCCATTGTCCTCTAAGACTAAGGTGCCTTCACCGGCTCCATCCACCCGAATATCAATACGGGGAGAGAAATCCAAACCCTTGAGAGCATCATCCGTCAGGGTCAGGTAGTTCAACTTATCCAATGCATCGGAAGCATTGGAAACAAGCTCGCGAAGGAAAATCTCACTATGAGAATAGAGAGAATGAATGAGTAGATGGAGAAGCTGGCTCACTTCTGTCTTGAATTTTTTCTTGGCCATTGTTGTTCCTCAGAATGAATGGAATTGCGGAACATAAAATACTCAAGCCACCCCCTTTAAGGCAAGCATTCTCCGCCACTTGCCGTTTCAACAGAATTCAGGCGAAACTAATAGCTATGGAAGACCCCCTGCCTACACTGTGGTTTCACACCACTCCTGTTTTGACGGTTCAACGATGATGGCACTCCCCTTTTCTTTTCTTGTGTTGCTTCTCATCCTCTCTGCGTTTTTTTCCTCTGTAGAGACAGCATTCACGGCCTTGTCTCCAGGGCAAGTGAGTGCCCTGGCGGAAAAGCGTGGGAAACGTGGACTTCTGGTGAAACGTCTCTCTGACAATCCCGAAGTACTCCTCACCACCTTGCTCATTGGAAACAATCTTGTAAACTTGGGTGCCTCCGCTCTCACCACAACCCTCACCATTCGTCTTTGGGGCAATGCCTATGTTGCGGCAGCCACTGGAGTGCTTACCCTGGCCGTGTTGGTGTTTTGTGAGGTCACACCTAAACAAATTGCCCTAGCAGCAAATGAGCATCTGGTGATTCGGAGTGTGCGAATTGTTTGGATTCTCTCTTGGATTCTCAAACCCATCATCCTGGGTGTGGCGGCCATCAGTGGGCTTCTCACGCGATTGATTGCGGGGAAGAAACGCTCTGGTATCACTTTGGAAAATATCCTTCATCATGTGAAGGCAGCCGAAGGAGAGGGCGTTGTGGAATCCTTTGAGGAAGAGATGATCCGAAATGTTTTTCGGATCAACGACACACCAGTCGAAGCCATCATGACCCACCGCACAGAATTGTCCGTGATTGATGCGGAAGCCACGGCCCAAACAGCTCTTCAAACGCTCCTCGAATCTGGACACAGCCGAATTCCTGTGATGGAACAGGGAGATGAACATGTGGTGGGAACTCTCTCCTTAGCCGATGCAGCCAGGGCTGCACAGAAATCGCCAAGCTCCCGGGTACGCAACTTAGTGACTCCCCCCTACCTGGTTCCCGGAACCCTCAAAGCCCATGAACTGTTTTTCCGATTCAAAAAGGAACCCATCCATCTTGCTGTCGTTTTAGATGAATACGGTGGACTTGATGGCGTGGTGACACGAGAAGATGTCATGGAAGAGATTTTTGGTGAGCTTTATGACGAACGAGAGGAAAAAACAGACCAACCCATCATTTCTCAAGAAGATGGGTCATGGGTTCTTCAAGGAGATGCCGATTTCTATGATGTTCAGGATGTTCTGGGCCTAGAACTTGAGCATGATAATCGCACCCACACCGTGGGCGGCTATCTTCTGGAGCAGCTTGAACGCATTCCGTTAGAGGGGGACGCATTGAGTCTTCCAGAGGGAACCTACACCGTCATGAGCATCAAGAAAAAGCGGATACTCTCGGTTCGTTTTACCCCAGCAAAATCGGAAGATTCGGGAAATTCATTGGACTGAGTTTCTGATGCATCCCAAGGATGAATGATGGAAATTCTTCATACAGACCCCTTCAAAGGATTTGAAGGGGTCGATCTCAGAACTAACCCACTTCCACTTTAAAGGAAGAATCCAGTTTGTCCTTCAGAACATTTTCAATGAAGCCCAAGGTTCCCACTGTGGCGCTCATGCAACCAAGACAGGCCCCTTTGTAAGAAATGGTCACCACTGGAACATCACCGTCCATACGGAAATCATCCACGTCCACATCCCCACCATCCTGGTGAAGGGCTGGACGAACCTCAGCATCAAGCACTCGCTCAATCGCCTTGAACTTCTTGAAGTTCCCTAACTCTGCAAAAGGAACATCCACATTGGCAGCATTTTCCCGTTCCATCTGGGCACGAGTTTCCGCCAAGATATCTTCAAGGTAGTATTTCCGTGTTTCATGGCCACCAGGGCGCACACAAGATTTACAGAAGGCTCCGGCTTTGGTGTATGAGGTGATTTCTTCCACGGTCTTCAAATCATTGAGACGAATCACCTCTTTCACCGTGGAAAGGGTGACTCGGGCGCATTCACACACCATTTCCGCATCTTCTAAGGTTCCCACATCCACCCCTTTGTAGGTGGCAGCGGCCGCCTTAATCACATCGTAGGCCATGACGGAACAATGCATTTTCTGAGGAGGAACAGCAGGTGTATCTGGATCATCCCGAAGAGCCTGTTCCACATCCAAATTGGTGATGGCGACGGCTTCATCCACGGTTTTCCCTATGCAGAGCTCAGCCATCATATCGCTGGAAGCAATGGCTGTGCCGCAGCCAAAACTGCGGAATGTGGCCTTTTTGATTCGACCGTCATCCTTGGACACGGCCCAATACAAACGCACAGCATCTCCACAGGACTCTGCTCCATGATCCGCCACCACCAAATCGGCACCAAGCTCCTGAGCCTCTTCTTCAGAGATTTCCCCCAAGTGCCGGGGATCATTCATACGGTCAGCCACAATCCGAGAGTAATTATCCCAGAGCGACCCACCAACCAAATCACCTTTTGCCATTTTCCCATCTCCTCAGTACCATGAAGCCACCATCCCCTCGAGGGCAATGGCTCCATATTGGGAAGGTTGATCTTGCCTCTTTTTTATGAGCAACTTGCTCATACTCTTCCAAGAGGTTCCATTTGATTGAAGCGGAATCTCATGGAGTTCCACTTCCAAAAAGCATTCTCAAAGTTTATTGGGTGAACGCCAATGCCCTAATACGTGCTGGAAATGGCACGCAATCGTTTGACGGTTCCTTCCACCACAGAAATGACTCTCTCAATTTCCTCTTCTGTTGTGAAACGAGAAAGACTGAATCGAACCGCCGTGTGAGCAAGATCGGCATCCGAAACCATGGTTCGCAATGTGGCATCGGCCTCCAAAGATTCGGAAGAACAGGCACTTCCCGTGCTGGCAGCCACACCAGCCTGATTCAAATCCCAAAGGAAGGCTTCCCCTTCTATTCCTTTAAAACTGGCCAGAATGGTGTTGGGAGTTCGATGTTCTCGCTTCCCCAAAACCATGGTATCTGGAAGCGCCAAAATGGCATCTTCTAACCGATTTCGTAGAGTGGCCATGGTTGTTTGCGCATAGTGAAGCGAATCAACCGCCAATTCCATGGCCAATCCCATGCCCACAAAGAAGGGTACATTCACTGTTCCAGCTCGCAAACCGCCCATCTGTTCCCCACCATGAAGAAGGGGGGTGAAAGAGCAACCGGAGCGAACAAACAAACCACCAGCCCCTTTGGGCCCATGAAATTTATGGGCACTGAAGGTCAGGTAATCGGCTCCCACCTCTTGGAGGTTCACCGGAACCTTTCCCACAGCCTGTACGGCATCTGTGTGAAAAGGAACACCTTTTTCACGGCAAAATTCCGCTAATTCCTTCACGGGATTGATGATTCCAGTCTCATTATTGGCCCACATGATGCTTACAAGAGCTGTTTTGTCGGCATCAAACCCCTCTGCTAACGCTTCGGGAGTGATGAGTCCCTCATGATTGGGTTGAAGGCGAATAACCTCCACACCCCGCTGTTCCAGCCAATCCAGGGTATGAGCCACACTGGGGTGTTCCACAGCTGTAGAAACAATGCGGCTTTTTTTCCCCTCAAGAATGCCATCCACCCATGCAGCTTTGAGAATGGTGTTGTTTCCCTCCGTTGCACAGCCGTTGACAATCACATCATCAGCATCGGCGGCACCAATACCTGCATACAATCGGTCCAAAGCCACGCCCATTTCTGGATGTGTCTCTGTGCCAAAGCGATGCAGAGAATTGGGATTCCCGTATCGTTGAAGCCAGAAGGGTTCCATGGCCTGTTTGACCTTGGGATCCACGACGGTGGTTGCGTTGTTGTCCAGATAAATTCGATCCATGATGAATACCACCAATATGATAGCTAATAAAGCAAATCGCGACGAGTGCCCAAGGCAGAAATTTCGAAAACCTTCTCATTTCCTCATCTTTCTCTTTTTCATTTTTCACCAGACTGCGGATGAACCATTTTTTTGCTCCGTGTTTTGGCGTCCCCCCGGGCAGGCCGGGGGTCGGGCTATTCGGGGGTTCCGTCCTCGTTCCTCGGACCGGCTCCGCCGCCCCTATTATCCCTGACGCGGCCTGAGCGGAATGGATGAGCTCGCTCATCCATTCCCGAAACAAGGAAAGGGAAACCGAAGGTATCCCTGACGCAGTCCCTATACCGGACTGAAAGAAGTTCTCCGAGAGATTAACACAGAAGGGTATGCATACTTCTGACCCATGAGTCCGAATGTTCTCATAACAATTTGCCGATGGGTGAGTGAATGGGTATTCTATGGGGATGATGGAAGCACAACTCACGCTGAACCACGCCCCCACAGTGGGAAATCGTCTCAATGCCATGGGACTCCACATTGCTGAATTCTCTTTTCCCAATCTGTATCTGTTCCGAAAAACTCATGATTACCAGGTGATTACCACAGAACATGGAATGTTTGTCTCTGGAACAACTTATGATAAAAAACGGTATCTCATGCCTTTAGAAGGCCCAGCAACAGCAGAGGAAGGTTGTTTTGATGATCTGATGAATCTTCTTTCCACAGGCCAATGGGATTGTGTTTTTCCGGTTCCAGAAGAATGGCTCGGCTGTTTTCCTGAAAGCGAGTTTCATCGCGAATATAGTCTGGATGATTCGGATTATCTCTTCTTCACAGAAAAATTTAAAACCTATCCTGGAAAGAAGATGCATAAAAAAAAGAATCTTCTGAATCAATTCCTCAAGAGTTATGAACCTCTTTTGGTTCCCCTCACTGATGATGTTTTTGATGATGCCAAATCCATCCTAGACATCTGGCAGGACACAACTCCCCAAGAAATTGCTGCCAGTGACTATCATCAATGTTTGGAGGCACTCGAACTTCGAGAAAAGCTGGGACTCACTGGAGCCATGGCTTATGCCGATGGAAAACCCGCTGGTTTTCTTCTAGGCGAACCTCTCAATGAGGAAACCTACACCATTCACTTTGCCAAAGCGGATATTTCCTTGAAGGGAGTTTACCAATTTCTGTTTAGTCGATTTGCCAATGACTTCTGTCCAGATCACCTCTATATCAATCTTGAGCAGGATATGGGAAGCGAAGGGCTTCGAAAAACAAAAACCTCTTATCGTCCGGATTTGATGGCTCATAAGTATCGCATCACTCCTCGGTGAAGTTGTGTTCACTGGGATTACTCACTGACGACATGGAATATTCACGGACACTCCATTCTACAGCGGTAGATTATTTGACCTAGTGTCCGGTCATGCGAGGATCGAGGCGCTTTTTCATATCTCTCCTTTTTCCTGAAAGCCCTTGGCGGAGCCAAGGGCTTTCTCTTTTTTTCTCTTGTTGCATAGTACAAGGGTTTCATTCGTTATTATTGTTGCGACAGAATAGTTTTGCTCAAGGAGACCAATCATGACCAAGATACCATACATAATTTCATTCCTTCTGATCACTCTTAGTATGATGAGTGGTTGTGTTGCCCTCCCAGATCGACTCCCCCACATGCGATATCCCATTGATGCCGTGGAATCTGGAATGGCCCAACTCAACTATGGGTTTTATGCGGAAAATCCTGATGAAAGCTCTGCCACGCGAACCGAGGTTCGTATGGGTCGATGGGCCGAAGGGGATTTAAACGGATCTGTACGGAAGGACGCGGCCCTTATTCTTGAAAGCACAGGTGGTGGAAGTGGACGCTTTTCCTATCTTGCTGTTGTGATTGATGGAAGATCCCCCATCCCAGCCCTTTTTCTTGGAGATCGAATCAAAATCAAAGGAATTGAGATTTCCACCGATGGCATCATCACGGTTCATTGGCTTGGACGGGGAGAGAATGAGGCCATGGCTTCAGAGCCCACCATCCCTATCCAAAAAAGTTATGTGTACCACAATGAAAGCCTTTTGGAGGTGGCCACGCCCTCTTTGAATTAAGGACACCCCCGATTCTCTTTCAAAGGCCTTCTCCTTCATACCTCATTGGTAGGGAAGAGGAGGCCTTCCCCTTCATCACATCGTTGCTCCCACCAAATGGCCTCAAAAATTCCAAATGAACATGAAATATTTTGCTTTTTATCAGGATTCAGGATTGACCGTTTTTTCTATTTAGGTATTCTTGTACCTAATTACCAATTAAGGAGTGGTCATGCATAGCTTGGTGAACATTTCAGAGGGAACCTCCCTGGCCATCCATGGTTTAGGACTGATGGCTGAACGAGCACCAGAACGCCTGAATGTCCGTCAGGCCGCTGCGGAATTAGAAGCATCAGAAGCCCATCTGGCTAAAGTTTTTGGAAAGCTTCAAAAAAGTGGTCTTGTGGAATCCGTTCGTGGTCCTGCCGGAGGATTCACATTAGCCAGAAAAGCAGAAGACATCTCATTTTTTGAGGTGTATGAAATTTTTGAAGCCCCAACCAATCCTGAAGAATGCCCCATGGGCCGGCGCCATTGTCCCTTTGGTTCCTGTTTCCTGGGTGGACGTCTTCACAAGGTGGTGAGGGGTCTTCTGGATGTGATGACCAGTACCAGCATTGCGGATTTAGGCAACTCCATCACCCGCCCCAATCCCTCTCACTCCCAATAGAAGGAGAGTTTTATGATTAATCCCGAGAGTACCCTTCTCGATATTATTGAATCCTATCCACAAACCATTGCGGTCTTTGTGTCCAATGGATTCCCTCAGATGGCTGATGCAGAAAAACGCCAGGCTTTTGCCGGTAGTGTGTCCCTTTCTGATGCCCTCTTGCTCAAGCAAATGGATGAAGAGGCATTCTTACGCCTTCTGAATGAGGCCATTCAGGACAGTGAGTCCTCTGATGCAACTCTAAGTGGCTCCTCATCTTCCATGAATCAGACTGGATTAGAAGTGGTGGGACTCCTCCCCTGTCCGGTCCGTCTTCCTCTCTTAGATTCCTGGAATGACTTCTTAAAGGAAAGACAGAACGACGGAGCCGTGCCCATTCAACATGAATTGCGTGCCGCCTCCATGGGAGTGGAATGGGTGGAAGAACATATCGATGGAATCCAATCTCCAGAATCCCTTCCCGATTTGTTCATTTCTGCTGGATTTGATTTGTTCTTTGATGCCGATGGCATTGGAAAATTCCGCAATGAGGGAGTGTTTACCAACCTGGTGGAGTGGACAGAGGAAAATCCAAACTTCATCAATGACAGTCTGAGAGATCCACAAGGCTGTTATTCGGTGATTGCGACGGTTCCAGCGGTCTTTTTGGTGAACACAAAGGAATTGAATGGACGTCCGATACCAAGAACGTGGGAAGATGTTCTTCATTCTCAGTTTGCCCAGAGTGTCTCCCTCCCAGTAGGAGACTTTGACTTGTTCAATGGAATTCTTCTCAACATTCATAAGATGTACGGAGAAGGTGGAGTTCGGGCTCTGGGACGAAGTCTTTGTGAATCCATGCATCCTTCCCAAATGGTGAAAAGCGACCGCCGGGCTAAAGATAAGCCAGCCATCACCATCATGCCCTACTTCTTCACAAAGATGGTTCGCCCTGGAGGCGATCTAGAAGCAGTATGGCCCGAGGATGGCGCCATCATCAGCCCCATTTTTATGCTGGCTAAAAAGGAAAAAGCCCAGGAACTTCAACCAGTTGTGAATTTCTTTGCCTCCAAAGAAACCGGAGAACTCTTGGCTCATCAAGGCCTGTTCCCCAGTGCTCACCCTGAAGTGGACAACCGCTTGGGAGAAAAACCGTTCTTGTGGTTAGGCTGGGATGAAATTGCTAAAGGTGACATCAAAGAGCGCATTACTCTCTGCGAAAAACTCTTTGAAGAATCCTCCCAAGGAGTGCATTCATGAATCTTGTCACCATATCCGGTCCTCCGTCCTCCGGAAAAACAGCCGTTATTCTCAAAACGGCGGCCTCTCTCAAAGACCGAGGCCTTAAAGTGGGCGTAGTGAAGTTTGACTGCCTTCATACTGATGATGATGTTCTTTACGCCAAGGCCGGGATTCCGGTGCAGAAAGGCCTTTCTGGGGCCATGTGCCCAGACCATTACTTTGTCAGCAACATTGAGGAAGTGGTGCAATGGGGACGAGCCGAGGGTTTTGATTTACTCATCAGTGAATCCGCCGGGCTCTGTAACCGGTGTTCTCCTTATGTGAAAGAAATCAAAGCCATTTGTGTCATTGATAATCTGAGTGGAGTCAACACTCCAAAAAAGATTGGCCCAATGCTGAAATCTGCTGACATCGTGGCCATCACCAAGGGCGATATTGTGAGCCAGGCTGAACGGGAAGTGTTTGCCTCCCGGGTGAACATGGTGAACCCCAAAGCCATCATCCTGCATATCAACGGCCTTACCGGTCAGGGAAGTTATGAACTTGGAACGCTCTTAGCCGATAATCCCCGAGAAGTTGAAACCCTTGTAGGGGAACAACTCCGATTCACCATGCCCTCGGCTCTGTGTTCCTACTGCTTAGGAGAAACACGGATTGGAGAAAGTTATCAGATGGGCAATGTGCGTAAGATGAACCTGGAGGATAACTCATGATGAGCCCTGAGATTCTTGGACAACGAACCATTGCCGAAATCACCGGAGATTATCCGTTCTTTTCCTCGTTTTTGAAGGACAATAACTTGGATGTTCAGGGGAATGAAACATCCTCCTTTTCCGATTTCCTGTCCTCTCTAGGGGAAGACTTTCAGGAAGAAAAAGGCATTGAACCGGGTCAGGTGATGGAACAGGCCGCCTCCTACATCCAGCAGATGCTGGAGTTCTTGGGGCAAGAGGATCAGGTACGCTCCCTCACCATACTTCCTGGAACAGATAAATCCGGAACGCCAGAAGGCTTTGATCGTTTTACCGTCCGTCCTGGTGAAACGGTTTCCATAGTGGGACCAACAGGTAGTGGAAAAAGCAGCCTTCTTGGAGACATTGAATGGGTGGCTCAGTCCGATACCCCAACGGGACGGCAAATTCTGATCAATGGTGAAGTGCCTGACACATCCTGGCGCTTTTCCACTTCCAAGAAACTGGTGGCCCAGCTTTCTCAAAACATGAACTTTGTGATGGACTTGAACGTGCGAGAGTTTGTGTCACTTCATGCGGAAAGTCGATTGGTGGCCAATCCAGAAGAAGTGGTGGAACGGGTGATTGAGGCCGCAAATGATTTGGCTGGAGAACAGTTTTCCCCAGAAGCTCCTATCACCAGCCTTTCCGGTGGTCAATCTCGCGCTCTCATGATTGCAGACACAGCCATACTTAGCCGTTCTCCCATCATCCTCATTGATGAGATTGAGAATGCTGGAATTGATAGAAAGAAAGCCCTGAGTTTGCTTCTTACGGAAGAAAAAATTGTGCTTATGGCCACCCATGACCCCATTCTGGCCCTGATGGCAGACCGCCGCATTGTGATTGGAAATGGGGGAATTGTCCGTGTGACACAAACCACCGATGAAGAACGAGCTTTGCTTGGTACCTTAGAAGAATTGGATCAAACCTTATTGGGTTACCGCTCCCGCTTAAGAGCTGGTGAATCCCTTGCCCCCCCAAAGAACAAAGGAGAATAGTATGCACGAAGGATGCAGCGGCAGCTTTGAAGATGGCCGTGGTGTTGTGGACAAGATTCGAATGATGGGATTTGCCTCCCAGCCTCTTCCCATGCCTATGGATGTTGATTGTCGGGATTGCGGTGAGACGTTCAGCATGGAACTGTTTGAAACCGCATGTCCCGCTTGTGGATCGGTGCATGGAGTCACCCCTTGCCATGCCTTTGATCCGGCAAATGTGGCTTCAGCCGGCAAGGGGTATTAAACCAAAATTGGGAATGGTTCACTGTATCCTATGCGATTCACAGTGAACTGTTGCGGTCACCCCGAGGGGAACGAGGGGTCGATCTAGAACCGTCTTCTTCGATTTGTTGAATATCCAATTCCAGTTTATCAAATGGGACGGAACTCAAGCGAACCGGCGGAGCCGTGAGTCGGAACACCTGGTGCCCAAGGGCACGAACCGTGGCGTAGTCATGGGAAACCAACACAACGGTTTGGCCCTCCAGGTGCTGACGGAGAAACTGGGCGACACGCTCCCGCAATTCGGGATGAAGAGAGGAGAGGGGTTCATCCAGAAGGAGAATCTGATGAGGAGCCAGGAGAGCACGAGCCAGTGCACATCTCTGAGCCATTCCCCCACTCACCTGGGATGGCCGAAGAGCAAGAGCATCCCCCATTTCCAGGGTTTGAAGCAGTTGCCGTCCTTGTTCCATTTTTTCACTCTTGGATAACTGTGGACTCATGGCATAGATGGCATTTTCCAGCATACTGAGCCAGGGAAGTAGCCGAGGTTCCTGAAAAACATAGGACACAGGTTGAGGAACGGAGAGTTGTCCTTTTTGTGCGGTGAGCAATCCAGCCAACAGATTTAAAAGAGAGGATTTTCCACATCCTGAGGGACCAATAAAGCAGGTGGTTTGTCCCTTTGGGATTTCGAGAGTCAGGTTATCAAAAAGGGTTTGATTGCCAAAAGAAAGATGAAGGGATTCAAGAGCGGGCATGGCTAACCTCCCCACGATGTTTAAGAGCCGCCAAAAGAAGATCCAAGCCTGCTGTAAGAACCACCACCACCAAGGACCATGCAAACACCCCAGCGGTGTTGAGACTGGCTCGTTCGACTTGAAACATGGTGCCAATTCCTGTTCCTGGCTGACTAAGAACCTCTGCCGCCACCACCACTTTCATGGAGAGTCCAATTCCTGAAGCGATTCCCGCTGTCAACTGGGGACGCAGAGAGGGAAGGAGGAAGCGACGCAGAGTGGTAAACAAAGGAATATGGAACACCCGGTGCATCTGGATTAATCCTTGATCGAGATGATGAACACCCGAGAGCACAGCACTGTAAAGTACAGGAAAAACAATGAGAGTGGTGACAAACACCACGGCTGTTTCGGAGTCAAACCAAATCACAGAAAGAAGAATCACACCCATGGTTGGAACGGCCTTCATCACGGTCACCAGAGGTTTGAGAGCCTCTTCCAAGGCTTGAATGAATCCCGCTCCCATTCCCAGAGCCAGGGCCAAGACCAGATTGGATGAGAAGGAAAGAGCCACTCGACGCAGGGTGGCTGCTATGGCTTCCCAAGTGGACCATTGGCTGCTCATGGTTCCCAAATAGGCCAAAGTACGCAGGGGGCCGGGCAGCACGATGTCCCGATCCACAAGGTGGGCCACCAAGGCCCAGAGAAGGATGGCCACTGTGGCCGAAGCCACAGCCCACCGCCGCCGACTAGGGGAGGTAGAAGGCATCATTGGGGAGTGATCCACCAACGGTCTTTGCATCAAAATCAAAGAGAACCTGATAGTAGGCATCCAGGGCCTCACGGGCCTGTGCTGCAGGAACAAATCGAAGATTCACACGGGGGATGGCCTGGCTCATCAAATTGGCATTCAGTTCTGGAGCCAAGGAGGCAATGGCAGCACCGGCATCCTGGGGGCGCGCATTGGCTTGCTCTAAAGCCTCAGAAATGGCTGCAACAACTTCTTGAGTGGTTTCAGGATGGTCTTCTGCAAAGCGGGAGGACACCACAAGGGAGGCCTGGGGATAGGAAAAACCATAGAGCTTGGTCCATTCCTCCTGCAAATCAAGAGCCACCGTCGTTTGTGGCTTCTTGCTCATCACGGCTGTGAGCATGGGTTCGGGCATCATGGAGGCACCGCTTTTCCCTGCAATAAAAGCAGGAGCGAGTTCTGTGGCTGATGTGACGTAATTGAGGGTAAAATCTTCACCAGGAATCAGTCCATTTTCCGTGGCAAGGTGACGCAGCAAAATATCGGGAGAAAGACCACGTCCAATCATGCTCACGTCTTGACCTTTGAGGGCATTCCAACCCTCCTCTTCTCCTGGAACCACCACGTAAAGAAGGCCCCAAATCACCGGACCAGCCATGCGGACATCCGCCCCTTTTGCCGAAAGAATAGCCGCCAAGTTGCTGGGAATCACAGCAAAATCGGCTTCACCTGAGATGATTCTTGATGCAAGAAGATCTGCAGATTTGATGACTTCAATCTCTGCTTCCGGTCCATCATAGAGGGCCACCGAAGCCAACGTGGCTCCGGTGGGAACAATAATTTTTGGACTTTGAGAGGAAATGTTTTCCTTATCGGCTTCACCATTGGCCCATGCCATGGTGGCCAAGGTCACCATGAGGGTTAAGAACAAGATTTTTATGTGTTTCATGATCTCATCATACTCGAAGAAGAAAGTTTCGCCTTCCCACTTCAAGAAGCTTTACCAATCCAGCCAAGGAAAACAGATGGACGTTCTGGTTTGCTCAGCCCCCATCCAGGCCAGAACAAAACGATGGGTTAGATTTCTTTGGGAAAAAGAAGAATCCTAAGAGAATTCATCACGGCAAGAAGGGCCACCCCCACATCTCCAATGATGGCCACCCAGAGGGGTAGTGTCCCAAAAGCTCCCATAATCATAAGAATCAGTTTTATACTGAGGGCAAAAATGATGTTGCCTTTCACAATATGCCGCGTTTTTCGAGCCGTTGCCACCAGTTGTGGGATTCGTTGCGGATCATCATCCATATAGATGACATCAGCGGCCTCTATGGCTAAATCGGTACCAGATTTTCCCATAGCCATTCCCACATCCGAACGAAGAATCACAGGAGCATCATTCATCCCATCACCAACAAAGGCCACAGTAGCGTTCTTTGATGATTGAGCCATGTAGGTTTCGAGTGCATCCATTTTTCCCTCAGGCAACAATTCTCCTTGCACCTCATGGATGCCAAGTCGTGCTCCTGTGGATTGAGCGCGTTCTTTTCGATCCCCAGTCAGCATCACTGTTTGAGAGATTCCCATCGTCTTCAGTGATTTCAGGGCTGAAAAACTTCCCTCCTTCAGTCCATCATCCAAAAGAAGGTATCCCAGATAACAATGATTTTTTGCCACATGCACAACCGTTCCATCCTGTTTTGGATCATGGGTTGAGATGCCATTCGTATGAAGAAGAAGGGCATTTCCGGCCAGTAAGGTATGGCCTTGAACCACACACATTACACCTTGGCCTCGGATTTCTTGATGCGTCTCCGCACTCAAAAGAACGTGAGAAGGATGCTGAACTTGCCAGGTTTTTGTCACAGCCTGAGCAATGGGATGAGAGGACTCACAAAGGGCTTGAGCTGCCGTTTTCATGAGCAAATCCGGGGTGATTCCATCCAATGGATGAATTTGTTGGACGGTAAATTTCCCCTCTGTCAGGGTGCCAGTTTTATCAAAAACAATGGTTTGAATACGAGAAGCGGCATCAAGAACATCCGCTCCTTTCAACAGCGTTTTGTCCAAGGAGGCTCTTCCAATTCCCGCAAAGTAAGCCAATGGAACAGACACCACTAACGCACAGGGGCATGAAATCACCAACAGAATCATGGCCCGATACAAAGAATCTTGGAAGGAAATCTCCCAAAGGAACGGCGGAAGTGTGGCAAGCAAGAGAGCCAATCCCACAACAACAGGTGTATAATATGCCGCAAAGCGACTGAGAATTCTCTCTGTTGGAGCTTTCCGCAATGAAGCCGTCTGAAGAAGCTTGGAGAGTCGAGCCACTGCACTGTTCTCATAGGTTGCCGTTGTTCGAATCCGAAGTCGACCTTCTCCATTCACATATCCGGCAGAAACCGCATCACCAACCTGGACTGATCGTGGTTTGGATTCGCCAGTGAGAGAAGAGGTATCCACCCATGACTCACCTTGTTCCACCACCCCATCAAGAGGTATGGATTCACCCCCTCGAACTTCAACAAGAGAACCAAGGGGAACATCTTCTGGTTTTAACACAGAACTTTCACCCGAACCTTGAACAAGACGCGCCATGCTAACGCGTAGGGATAAGGCATTCTGAATGGCTTGGCGTGATTTATTCACAGCGGCATCTTGCAATTCTTCTCCGATGGAGTAGAACAGCATCACAGCTGCTGCTTCTGGCAACTCTCCAATCACAATGGCCCCAAAAGAGGCTAGAGTCATGAGAAAGAGCTCATCAATGAACTGCCCTCGTAACAATTTGCGAAGAGCTCCAAGAATGACGGGATACCCAGCAATGATGTAGGAGGCTGTAAGTAGCCCTGTATAAAGCCAAGGAGGCAGAGATGAGAACAAATTCCAAATCAATGCCAGTCCAAAAAATCCTCCAGAAAGAAGAAGACGGAATACGGAAAGGCTCTGAAAAGGAGAACTGGATGGGGACGATTTTTCTGAATTCTCCTGAACCTGAGCTCGAGGCTCTACCTCAGAAATCACAGTTCTAGCCAAGTCTTCTTGATGCGGAGGAATATGCAAAGATGATGATGCAAAATCAACTGTGGCATACTCCAAACCCTGTGTTCCTTTGAGGGCCCGCTCCACTTTTGAGGCACAGGATGGACAGTCTAATCCTGTCAGCTCATAGCGAACAAGTTCATGAACCTCACCCATGAGAAGCCTCCAATCCTTCTCGATAATGATCCATGGCCACCTGAATCAATTCCAAAACATGATCATCATTGAGGCGATAGTACGCATGTTTTCCTTCTCTTCGATAAGAAACCAGCCGCATGGTTTTGAGTAATCGGAGATGATGACTCACCGCCGGAAGACTCATCTCCATCACTTGAGCAATGGAATGCACACAAAGTTCTTCTTGGGAAAGAAGATAGAGAATACGGGTACGTGTTTCATCTGCCAAAGCTTTGAACAGTTCTGAAAGGCCTGCAACATCCATAAGGGAATCTCGAAGGGCTCTATTTCCAGGTTCTTCTGAGCAGTTTTCTTCACAATGATCACGATTTGGGTTCATTCAGAGAACTCCTTATTGGTTGAATCCTTGCACAGTCAAGGACTATACAATTAAACATTTGCTTAATCGTTTACATATTATAAAGTCCCAATTTTTCTGTCAATTCCCCAAATTCAAGCCAAGAGTTAATTGACATAAATCCCTCTTCACTTTAGTTTTTAGTCGAGTCTAAGACTTTTGCGAAGGTGATGAATTGTGAGCATCCTCTTATCCGAGGCACAAGAAGACTACCTCGAAGCCGTATACGACATCATTGATGACAAAGGTGGTGTCCGTGTGAAGGATATTGCGGAGCGTCTTGGTGTCAAAAATTCCTCCGTCACCGTTGCACTTCGCAGCTTACGTGATGTTGGATATCTCAATTATGAACCCTATGGCGTGATATCACTCACAGAACAAGGCCGCGATGAAGCCAAGCGTTTATCGGAAACGCATCGCGTATTCCGGCGTTTTTTTATTGAAGTCCTTGGTGTGGCAGATTCCTCTGCAGACGAAACAGCCTGTCGTCTTGAGCATGCGATTTCACCAGAAGTGATGGCGCCATTCCTCCAATTTATCAAGTTTGCCTCTTGCAAAGAGAATTCTGGTGAAGGTTGTGAAAAAACTTTCACGGCATTCCGAGAGCGACACGGTATTTCCGAAGATGACTTAGCGGCACCGGCTGAATATATGAACGCCGAAGAAGCCCACTAGGAGACCTGAATGGGTTTAACAGAAGTGACTGACGGCAAAAAAGTTGTCATATCCCATATTGACGGCGGGCGGGGTGCCCGAAAAAAACTGATGGACTTGGGAATGATCCCAGGAGTGCCTGTCACCATCCTCCGTCGTTGTGGTCATAATCCCATGCTATTATCCGTGATGGGACGGCAAGTCATCCTTGGCCGAGGAATGGCCGAAAAAGTTTTTGTTCGCTAAAACCTGACTTTAGCAAGAAGAATGATCATGAGTCCCCAAAAAACCAACACACTGAATTCTCACCCTACTGTTGCCATGATTGGAAACCCCAATTGTGGTAAGACAACACTCTTTAACGGACTCACAGGGAGCAATCAGCATATTGGAAATTGGCCAGGTGTAACCGTTGAAAAGAAAAGCGGTTTCCTCTCCCAATTTTCTGAGGTTGAAGTTCTAGACCTTCCAGGGACGTATTCTCTTCATGCCGGTACAGATGACGAAATGGTGGCCCGCGAGCAGGTTCTTTATGGTGAATCTCAACTTCTCTTGAATGTTGTGGATGCCTCACATCTAGAACGAAATCTCCTGCTCACCATGGCCTTATTAGAAATGAATCGTCCCATGGCCATTGTGCTCACAATGAGTGATATTGCAGCAAGTCAGGGAATACAGATTCATGAGAAATCACTCTCCAAAATTTTGGGTGTCCCCGTTCTTGCCGTGAATGCTCTTGATCCCAATGACATCCAGAAAACGGCTCAACTCATTCATCACAGTCTTAACCATCCTTCCACACCACCACTACCAGTGTCCTATCCCCATTCCATCCAAGAGTGTCTTCAAAATTGGAACCATCAGGGAATGGATTTTTATCAAGGGGTTATGATTCTTGAGGAAGATCAAGAGGCCGAGAATCAGGGGATAAAGAACGGCATCATCAAGGCGAATGAAGCCAAAGAACAGCGTGAAGAACTTCGAAACAAAGAAGGGGATGCTCCTGATATTCTCATAGCCACAAGCCGTTATGATCAGATTGCCTCCGTTGTCAGGTCTGCCGCAAAGGGGAAAGACAAAATCACCCATCAGAAGAGCATCACGGAAAAAATTGATTCCGTGGCTCTGCATCCCTGGTTTGGCATTCCTCTTTTTCTCGTGGTGATATACCTCCTTTTTTGGACGGTTACCCAAGTGGGAGGGGCCTTTATAGACTTCTTTGACATTCTCTTTGGCTCCCTTTTTGTGGATGGAGTGGGAGCGCTTCTGGTCCGAATCGGGGCTCCTCAATGGCTTCAATCCTTGCTTGCAGAGGGTGTGGGAGTGGGAATTCAAACGGTTGCCACATTCATTCCCGTGATCTTTTCCATGTTCTTTATGTTGTCATTGCTGGAAGACTCAGGATACATGGCACGAGCCTCTTTTGTGATGGACCGCTTCATGCGCATCATAGGACTCCCTGGCAAGGCCTTTGTTCCCATGCTTGTGGGCTTTGGATGCACTGTACCGGCCATCATGGCCACCCGCACCCTGGAGAATCGAAGAGATCGGTATCTGACAGTCTTCCTCACCCCTTTTATGTCTTGCGGTGCGCGTTTGCCTGTTTACGCCCTCTTTGGCGCGGCATTCTTTGGAGCACGAGCAGGTTTGATGGTATTTACCCTCTATCTTGGTGGAGTTTTTCTGGCCATTCTCACAGGTTTGTTGCTCAAAAAAACTTTGTTCAAAGGAGAAGCTTCCCATTTTGCAATGGAGCTTCCTCCCTACCACCCACCTCGCCTTCGCCCCATTATGAAACGCACATGGTTTCGTCTGAAAGACTTTGTCACGCGGGCAGGACAGGTCATCATCATTGCGGTCCTTGTATTATCAACATTGAATTCCCTGGGGGTAGATGGGAGTTTTGGGAATGAGGGGCAAGAGAAATCCGTCCTGGCCACCGCATGTCGTACCATCACTCCTGTGTTCAGCCCCATGGGCATTGAACGGGAGAACTGGCCTGCAACCTTAGGATTAGTTTCTGGGCTTTTTGCCAAGGAAGCCATTGTGGGAACAATGAACAGCCTCTATGGACAAAATGCCAATACCGATGCAGTCAGCGGAGCCACACCACTACCACAATTTGCTCCTATTCAAGCCATCAAAGACGCCGTTCAATCGGTCCAAGAAGCCATGAAAGGCCTTGGTGCCACTCTCATTGATCCCCTAGGTTTGGGAATCATTTCTACCAATGAAAAGTCCGTTTCCACGACTCTGGAAACATCAGAAGGTACTTTTGCTGCATTACGGGCCTCCTTCGATCACAATGATGCGCGAGCCTATGCTTATCTCATTTTTGTGCTGATTTATGCCCCATGCATTGCTGCCATGGGAGCCATCATTCGGGAGATTGGACCTCGATTTGGAGCACTTGCCGTCACGTATCTGACAGTACTGGCCTGGAGCACATCCACCCTCTTTTTTCAAATTGCCGAAGGGCATCAAATGGGATGGATTCTTCTTGCTCTCTCTCTAGTGGCAGTCTTTGTGCCTGTATTCAATATGGCAAGTGGACGATGGAAGCATGGAACAATGAGGCGACAAACATGATTAGAACGCACTCGTTTCAGCTCCTCCATCACGATCTCCCCATTGAGCCCTCCCAGCATCAGCGACAAACCTGGCAGGAACAGTCCAGGATGGAATCTTTTTTTTACCCAAAAATTAGCCAATCCTATGTTTTGATTGGTCCAATAACGAGGTTACTCATGACAAATTTTACTTCTCTCACCGTCGGCGAAACGGCGGAAGTTGTCGGCTATGATCCAACCGAGAAGAGTTATCGACGAAAACTCCTTTCGATGGGCCTCACCAAAGGAACATCCTTCACCCTCACCAAGGTGGCTCCAATGGGAGATCCCGTTGAGATTGAAGTCCGTGGCTTCAAACTTTCCCTTCGAAAAAATGAAGCCAATGTTCTCCAGATTAGGAAGGTCAAATGAACATCAAATCCGTCTCTGTCGTGGGTAACCCCAACTGTGGAAAAACCACATTATTCAACGGTCTCACCGGTTCCTCTCAGCACATTGGAAACTGGCCAGGTGTCACAGTAGAAAAAAAAGTAGGAACACTCTTAGGCACCGACATCGAAGTTGTAGACCTTCCAGGAATCTATTCCCTGAATGCGGGAAGTGAGGATGAACGAGTTGCAAGAAACCACATCCTGGCAGAGGAAACAGACCTGGTAGTGAACATCATTGATGCTTCCAACCTGGAACGGAATCTTTTCCTCACCGTCACCCTGTTAGAAATGGGTAAACCCGTTTTGCTGGTGCTCAATATGATGGACATCGCGGCCAAAAAGGGAGTGAAGCCCAACTTGGAAGCTCTCTCCAAAGCCCTTGGAGCACCCGCTATGGGAATCAATGCCTTGGATGGAGCCCTGGTCCGGGATGTTCGCCGACAAATCACTGCTCTGCTCCAAAATCCCCAGTCCACAGACTCCCCAGTCACCTACCCCGAAGCTATTGAATCCCAAATCCAACAATGGGCTCCTCACTTCCCATCCCATCCCCGCCAAACTGCTCTGATGCTTCTTGAGGAAGATGAGGAAACCACCGCTGAGGTGATAAAACAGGGGAGGGTCTCCAAAAAAGAAATTCAAAAGGCTGTGGAACACGTTGAAAATATCACCCATGAAACTCCTGATGTGGTGATTGCAGAAGCCAAATTTCAACGCATCACAGACATTGTTTCTCAAACTGTCAAACAGAATAAAGGCTTTGCCCTCAACACAGAGAAAGTGGACAAAGTGGTGCTCAATAAATGGGCTGGGATTCCTATTTTCCTTGGGGTGATGTACCTCCTCTTCTGGGTGGTTACTCATGTCGGAGGAGCCTTTATTGACTTCTTTGACATTGCCTTTGGTGCCGTTTTTGTGGATGGACTAGGACTCCTCCTAGAGAAAGTCGGGAGCCCTGTCTGGCTCACAGCCCTCCTTGCCGGAGGTGTTGGTGCTGGAATTCAAACCGTTGCAACTTTTATACCTGTCATTTTCTTCATGTTTTTCATGCTCTCCATACTGGAAGATTCGGGCTACATGGCTCGTGCCGCTTTTGTGATGGATCGCTTTATGCGCATGATTGGTCTACCTGGAAAAGCCTTTGTTCCCATGCTTGTGGGATTCGGATGTACTGTGCCCGCCATCATGGCCACTCGCACATTGGAGAATAAGAAAGACCGCTACCTCACCGTGTTTATGGCTCCCTTCATGTCCTGTGGTGCACGCCTCCCCGTCTACGCCCTCTTTGGGGCTGCTTTCTTTGGCTCTCGTTCCGGCATCATGGTGTTCAGCATCTACATGGCTGGTATTGTTCTGGCCATTCTCACAGGACTTCTTCTCAAAGGATCCCTCTTTAAAGGTGAACCCTCCCAATTTGTGATGGAACTTCCGCCCTACCATTTTCCTCAGTTCTCTCAAATCATGAAGCGCACCTGGGACCGGCTTAAAGTCTTCATTATGCGAGCCGGTAAAGTGATTCTCATTGCTGTTCTCGTGCTGGCTTTCTTCAACTCTTTGGGTATGGATGGAAGCTTTGGAAATGAAGATGATTCCAACTCTGTTCTTGCTGCAGCCAGCCGCACCATCACACCCATCTTTGGCCCCATGGGCATTGAAGAAGACAACTGGCCAGCCACCGTGGGGCTCATGACCGGCCTCTTTGCCAAAGAAGCCATTGTGGGAACCATGAGCGGACTCTATGGACAAATCGCCATTGCAGAATCAGCCTCCCAAGCCGCCAATGAAGAGGCCATAGAAGAAGAACCCTACTCTCTAGGAGCCTCAATGATTGAGGCCTTGGCCTCTATTCCTGATGGACTTGCGGGAATCTGGGGAGCACTCATTGACCCACTGGGCATAGGCATCATGAGTGAAGATGAAGCCACCATTGCGGATGAAATCGGCGCCGATGCAGGTCTTTTTGCCGCCCTTCGTGCCTCCTTCAACAATGACTGGCGTCGGGCTTTTGCCTACCTGCTTTTTGTGTTGGTGTACTTCCCCTGTTTGGCCGCCCTCGGGGCCATTGTTCGGGAAATAGGACCCAAATTTGGAGCCCTTTCGGTGATATACCTCACCGTACTCGGCTGGAGTGTCGCCACCCTCTTCTTCCAAATCGTGGAGGGGCACAGCCTTCTCTGGATGCTTGTGGCCGTGGGCCTTGTGGCCCTCTTCATCCCGGTCTTTAACCTGATGAGTGGACGCTGGTCCTTTCGAAAAGAGAAAGCCTCCATCCCCTCAAGCGGTTGCTAACCCCCCACTCTTTTCATAGAAAAACTTCAATCGACCCCGCCATTCTGGCGGGGTTGTTCTTTCCGAGCTATGCAAAGAGAACAGATTTTTCAAAATCGGTAATTTTGCAAAATCTCTCCCTCTACAAACAAATGGCCCAACATGCTACATTCCCGCCATGGAGAAAAATAGGCGTACCGTCCACTGCGGCGAACTCGGAATCGGCGACGTGGGCCGAGAAGTAACCCTCAACGGCTGGATCCATCGTAACCGCGACCACGGCGGGGTCCATTTCATCAACCTCCGGGACCGAAACGGCATCACCCAGGCCGTCATTGATGAGGATGCCCCCACCCCTCTCAAAGAATCCGCCGGAGAACTGCGCATGGAATTCTGCGTGGCCGCCACCGGCGTGGTACGCGCCCGCCCAGAAGGCATGGTGAATCCCGATATGGCCACCGGCCAAATTGAACTGTCCATCACGGACTTAGAAATCCTCAACACCTGCCCTCCCCTTCCCTTCATGATTGATGGGGAAGATGAAGCCAATGAAAACCTGCGACTCAAGCACCGCTATCTTGATTTGCGGAATGCTGGCATGCGGGACCGGGTGAAGATGCGCCATCAGGCCACCTGGGCCATCCGCAATTACTTGGTGGAAAATGGCTTCTGGGAAATAGAAACCCCCACCCTCATCAAATCCACCCCAGAAGGGGCCCGTGACTACCTGGTTCCCTCCCGTGTTAATCCCGGCCGTTTCTATGCTCTTCCCCAATCCCCCCAGCTCTACAAGCAGATTCTCATGGCTGGCGGCACCGACCGCTACTACCAAGTGGCCCGCTGCTATCGGGATGAAGATGCCCGGGGCGACCGACAACCTGAATTCACTCAGATTGACCTGGAAATGAGTTTTGCCAGCCGGGATGATGTATTGGCCCTGGTGGAAGGCATGATGGCCCGCACCTTCAAAGATGTACTGAACCGGGAGATTCCCCTGCCCTTCCCCCGCCTCTCCTGGAAAGAGGCCATGGAGAAATACGGTTCAGATAAACCCGATCTCCGTTTTGCGATGGAGTTCCAAGACTTTGCCCCCTATGTTCCCGCCTCTGACTTTGGCGTGTTCAAATCCGTCTTGGAAGCGGGCGGAGCCGTGAAGGCCATGGTGGTTCCAGGAGCTGCAGCCAACTACTCCCGCAAGAAAATCACCGAACTCGAAGATGTGGCCAAAACCCGGGGAGCCAAAGGCTTGGCTTGGATGAAAGTCACCACTGACGGCCTGGATGGCGGCGTATCCAAGTTCTACGCTCCCCAAGCCCAGGCCATCCAAGAGGGACTGGGAGCCAAAGAAGGTGATCTCATTCTGCTCATGGGAGCCAACTGGAAAACCGCCGTGGAATCCCTCGGGGCTGTTCGGGTCAAACTGGGCAAAGATCTTGGACTGGCTCGTCCCGATGATTTCCAATTTTGCTGGGTGATTGACTTCCCCCTCTTTGAGCAGAATGAAGAAACGGGGGATTGGGAACCAGCGCACCACATGTTCTCCATGCCCCAGGAGCAATTCCTACCCACCCTGGAAGAGAATCCTGGAGAAGTTCTGGGCGATCTCTACGACATGGTTCTCAATGGGAATGAACTGGCCTCTGGATCTGTGCGTATCCACAATCCTGCCATTCAGTCCCGAATCTTTGACATTGTGGGATTCCCGGAAGAAGAGGCCAAGGAACGCTTTGGATTTTTCTTGGAAGCCCTGCGCTATGGTGCTCCCCCCCATGCTGGATTGGCCGTGGGCTTTGACCGCTTGGTGATGGTGATGGCTCAGATGGACACCATCCGTGATGTCATTGCCTTCCCCAAAAACACCCAGGGAATCAGTCCCATGGATGAAAGCCCCTCTCCTGTTGATGGGGCTCAACTCTCTGATCTCCACCTTTCTGTTCTTCAAACAGAAGAAGAGTAATATCGACCCCTGGGCCATCCGGCCCAGGGGTCAGCCTCAGGCAAAAACCATCCACTTCCCCACTCTCAATTTGGAAAACAATCTTGTCATAAATCTGTAGATCCATTTAACTTCAGAAAAATTTCGTCGAGGTTCAAATGATCGATTTTAACAACAAGCCTTTCTTTAAACTTTCTCCAATTCCAACCGAATCCATTCTGAAGCCCATTCATGATTTCATTATTGATGGTGAAGAGATTCTCTCTAGCTTCAAAACAATGAGAGATCAACTTATCTTCACAAACAAACGAATCATTTCTGCAAATGTCCAAGGATTGACAGGAAAAAAAGTGGACTATACATCCATTCCCTACAGTAAAATCCAAACGTTTTCCATTGAAACAGCAGGAACCTTGGACCTGGACTGTGAACTCGAGGTGTATATCAGCTCCATCGGAAAAATTAAGTTTGAGATAAAGGGTGGTTTTGATATTGTTTCTTTTAACAAAATCATAAGCCAGTATGTTTTGTAGTCCTCTCATTCATCCAGTCCACCTGTGATGGATTGAAACTCTTTCATACCAGTAAAGGATGAATGTTATCCTTTACTGGCCGGGAACTCCTCTTCATGATAGCGTGAAGAAAAAAGGAGTCTTCTCATGTCACCCTCTCTCACGGCTTCCCTAAAACAAATCCTCTTCTCTTTAACCATTCTCAATTTTAGTTCTGTGCTCTTTGCCCAAGAAATCACTGTACTGAGCTTAAATGACAGCCATTCCAGAATGTATGAAATACCTCTGGAACAAAACAGTCCTGATGGGAAGATCAATGGTGGTGCAGCACGAGCCGCTCAGATGTTGGATTCATTGAAGCAAGATGATTCCACATTGGTGCTCCATGCTGGAGACTTCACCGATGGATCCATCATGATTGCCGCGGATGGCGGTGGGGGCGATCTCAATCTACTCAAGGCCATGGAAGTGGATGCAGCGGTGATTGGAAACCATGAGGTGGCCTTTGGCCCTGAGGGTTTGGCCACCATGATCCAAGCGGCTGAAAAACCCATGGTACCCCTTCTTTGCAGCAACATCGAATTCTCTGATGCAGATACCCCTTTAGGACACAGTGATGATGCCTTAGAAGCTCTTTATTCTGAATCCCCTAAGGAGGGTGGGTTTCTGCATCGCTCCTACATCAAAACTCTTTCGAATGGAACACGTGTGGGATTTTTTGGACTGATGGGAGAAAAAGTGCTCATGCCGGATTCCATTCCCCTCCAATTCCCCATCCGTTACCGTGAGGTGCAGAAACTGGTGGATGAATTACAAGCAGAAGCTGATGTGGTGATTTGTCTCATGCATGCTTCCGCTGGAGAGGATGAAGATGGGAATTTGACGGGAGAAGCCGGAGATTTAGCCCGCCATGTTCAAGGCATCAATCTCATCGTTGCGGGCCACTCCCATTCCATCTTTGGGCTCACCCAAGTTCCAGATAAAAAAAAGGAATGGACAACAGCGGCAATGGAAGCTGGTGATGACTTTGATACCGTGGCCCAAGCCCTTCTTGTGAAAACAGATGAGGATTGGATGGTGGAACGCATTGAACACCATGCGGTGAATGAATCCACACCAGCCTCACCAGAAATTAAAGCCTTCATCCAAAATCTCCGGTTGGATGTGGAAGAGCAATATTTGCGTCAATTCCCTCAAATTGGGGATGGAAAAGTCTTTGACGCACTGGCAGAACTGCCCTTCACTCTTACACCGGAAGAATCCATCAAACTTGTAGCCGATTCCATGCGGGAGATGGCTGATTCCGATGTGGCTTTCTGCACTCCGGGGGGAGATTCAGCCTTGATTCGTACACAGGAAGGGGAACAAGTGACTCTCTATGATGCCTTTGCAGCCATGCCTCATAGCTGGGGACAAGATGGCACCCATGGCGGAATGCTCTACAAATTCCAACTTCGCGCCGATGAACTTCGCCTTCTTGCCGACTTTGGTACCGCCTTTTTGGGACAAATGACACCGGATATGTACTTGGTGCCCTCAGGAATGGAATTCACCATCAACACCTCAAAGCTTCCCCTTCGACGATTGCAGCGTCTAACCCTGAAGGATGGGACGCTTTTGTATGAACGCGGAAGCAAGGGACGAGATTGGAAAGTTGGTAAACATGATTTATACACCGTCAGCACCAGCCTACTCACCCTTTATGGGCTGAAATACCTCTCCGAAACACTTCCTCTTCTGGACTTGTGGCCTCGGGATGAGGAGGGGAAGAAAGTCAAATGGAACATGGCCGTTGAATTGGATGATTTTATCGTCATGAAAACGGATGATTCCGGAAGGGAGTATCCCGTGAAGGCGTGGTATGCCCTGGCTTCCTGGCTTTATGAGCAAGGTGAAATTCCAGCCCAATATCAGAGCGAAAATTCTGATTCCCGGATTCTTGATTTGGCTTCAGCACAATAAAAGCTCACCCAAGGGAGCAATTGCTCCCTTGGGTATTCTGATCTTAGAACCAACCTGTGGGCACCCGTTGTCCGTGATAACGCAGGATTTCTGTCATAACCCGACGGGGAACACTCAAAACACTTCCATGACGAGCATTGGGTGGGAACTCCGTTGAGATGGAAGTCCATCGATTCATATCAGTGGACGTTGAAGCTCCCCAGTAACCACCATCGGCAAAATAATCATAGTAGAGAATGAAATCATCCCCTTCATTTGTTCGAATAATCTGCGGTCCTTCCACACCACGAACGGAGGGAAGAATATCCGTTGTTCCAGAAAGTTCTATGAGAGTTTGACCTGTGGCTTTTAAGATATGACGCTGATTATGTGCTCCATGCTCTGTCTTATAGTACCCATAGATGGTGTCTCCCTCCTGAATGACCGTGAGATCAATCACTGCAAAGCCCGGATCAAAGAGCAAGGCCGGTTCGGAGAACGTGCGCCAATCCGTGGTGGTTCGGTAAAAAATCTTTTCTCGTTCTTCATCTGAATCCACCTGATTATTCCCATTCAAGTCATAATCTCGACTGGTCCAGAAGACATAGAACTGACTTCCATCATAGAAAAATTCTGGAGCCCAAGCATTGGGCGCTGTGTTGCTGACTGGAACGGCCTGGAACTGTCCATCATAAACCGATCGGCCTCCATTGGCCCCTGTCCAGTGAATACCATCTGTAGATTCCCAATGAAAAGCCTTTTTGTTGTCCCAGCCCCAGGTGTGCACCAGATGATATTTTCCATTCACAAACTGCATGTAAGGATCCCGCATTCGCACGGTTGATCGTGCGTAGGCATCAAACACAACCCGGGGATTCCCCTGGGAATCGATAAGGGTATTCCAATTCAATGCATCCGTGCTGAAGGCATAATGCATGTTCTCTCCATGGGCATCATTGGTGTTGGCAAACCAAGCCATGAGGTAGACATGATCTGGAACAGAAGGATGTTCTTGATAAAGCCGCACGACTTCACTGATGTTGAGAGCCTTCTTATAAATACGCACTTCATCCACAACGCCTTCAAAATAATTTGTGATGCGGCTATTCCATTTGGCTGCACCAATATGAATAGCACCACGGGAAGGCCAAGCATGGGTATACGAGGTTTCCCCTTGATACTCCCCATTCACATAAAGAAGGACCTTTTGTTGCTCAGAATCATAGACTCCAACAACATGGTACCAAATATTTGGAACAACTCGGGAATAGGAAACCACTTTGGCCATGCCTTGAGTATTGGTGGAATCTCCAGGAAGTAAACTGAAGGCCCAATGATCGCCATCTGTGATTTCAAGATAGAATCCACTCACCCGCTCTCCTTCTTGGGAAAGCACCACTTGATATCGATCTTCCAGATTCTCAACCTTGGCATAAACGGAAACAGTGTAGCTTTCTGTTGTGTTTAAATGCCCATATGAAGGAACTTCAACTCGATCATGAGCACCATCGAGTCTGCGGGCTTTCGCAATCAGTCCGTCCACCCATCGTAATCCCCCAATCATTCGGCCATGATTGCCTCCAATTTGAGAGCGGAAAGTTTCATCAAAGCTCCACTGACCAATCAGGGGAGAACCATAAAGAGTCTCAATTTCTGATTCTGTAAGAACACGTCGATGCAATTCCACATCATCAATTTGACCATGGAAGTAATCTACGGCTCTTCCATTCCACTTTGCCCGCCCAATGACCGTATGTCCCTGAGCCCTGAAGTCAATGGTTCCAGCCACTTCCTGCTGCAATTCTCCATTCACATAGAGTTTGAGCTTAGAATCGTCATCATCATAAACTCCAACAAGATGGTACCAATATTCAGGCAGAGCAGGACGGCGTGATTTTGCGCGAACAACGGCTGAGGAGCTGTTGTCCTGGTTATAGGCGCTGAATGCCCAACGGTTATCCTGGGTCCGCTGAAGATAGAAGCCGCTGACTTGTGAACCATCCTGAGAGAGGACTGTTTTATATCCTCCCCAGTCAGAAGTAACTTTGGCCCAAGCAGACACTGTAAAACTCGAAGTTGTATCGACAAGAGGTGCAGGGATATCAATGTAGTCATCTCGTCCGTCAAAAGATTGAGCCCAACGTTCTCCCCGGCGATTTGGCACTGCAGTGAGTCCACCATAGGCTCGACCATGATTGGCTCCAAGAGCATTCTCGATTCTTGTTCCTCGGGATTCATCAAGGGAGAAACGGGCTAAGAGTTCAGGGGAACGATAATCATCAGGATTTCCAGAGAGTGCATGCACCTCACGATGATGAAGTGCGCGGTTGTACACTTTCACTTCATCAATGGCACCACGGAAATGGTCAGCAGATTGGTAGTTCCACCGAGCTCGGCCAATGAGGGTATGACCATACGAGGTCCACGTGAGCCATTCATCAATCTCTTGGACTAAAACTCCATTCACATACAAACGCATCTGGCCTGCAACACTGTCATTGACACCAACAAGGTGATACCACTGGCCAGGCACAACCGTGTCTACGGCTTGGGCGCGAAGGAAGCGATGCCCCCAATACGCATCGCGATTGGATGCAACAAAAGCCCAATGATTATCACTGGTTCTTTGGAGCATATACACACTGTTTCTATTTGCTTCTAAGGCAATCACAGCCTGATTCGCATGGGTGGAAACATGAGGTTGAACCCAGGCCGAAACAGTGAAACTCTGGGCGGTGTTCACCAAGGAAGATGGAACATCCACATAGTCATCAATGCCATCAAACAGCAGAGAATTTCCAAGTCCATTGGGACCAATGATATGGCTGACACCACCATGGGCAGTTCCATGAACCAATCCAACTTGATTGGAAATCACAGTGGTGTCTTTTTCATTCATGTCCCAATGGGCCACTAATCCATTGCCCAATGTGGAAACAGAACGTGAAGCCGAGGAGAGTTCTTTTTGGAGGAGAGGGTTTCGGCAACTTAGAAAAACAATTGCAGTAAAAAGACCGATGAGCAGAAGACATTTCTTCATAACAGCGCTCCTATTTATTACAATTCAACTACTATTAGTTTATCTCAAAAATCTCTAAAAAACGAATAATCTAAATTTTCTATAAGTTTTTAATCAAAAAACAAATACGGATGCAATAAATCGAATAGATAATCAAAATGAAAAACATAAATATCCGTTATGAATAGACCTTTAGCGAGATTTTTGGTGAGATTATTAAGAATGGAAGGAGATGGTTTTAGACCTCTGATTCTAAAACCATCTCAAAAAAACAATACAAATTAGGATTCAACCGCGCGAGCCGTTTTTTCGGCCACAAAGGTTTGAATCAAAATAAACGTGAGCACTAAAAGACCAACAAGAATTTGGGCCCACCATTCCCGGAATGCAGAAATATAAGCCGGCAACTTAAAAACAAGCCCATAAATCAACACACCAAAAAAGGTTCCAATCACACGACCGGCTCCACCAGTGAGAAGGGTTCCTCCAATCACCACAGAAGCAATCACATGAAGCTCCAATCCAATCGTATTATGCGGTTTTCCTGATGCAAGATGAATGGTAAACACAATGCCACCAAGTGTGGCCAATAGACTGCTCATGACATAGATCAAAACCTTGGTTCGTTTCACAGGAAGTCCCATCAAAACAGCAGAACTTTCATTACCACCAACAGCATACACATTTCGGCCAAAACGTGTGTATTTGGAAACAAGAATCCCTAGAATCAAAATCAGGATAAACACCCAAACATACAAAGAGAGATTCCCCGCCCCAACACGAATTCCTGTGCGCTTCATGAAAGCAATGAAGGGGTCGTCCTGGATACTTATGGTCCCCTGATGCACCACATAGGCCAAACCTCGCATCAGGAACATGGCCACAAGGGTCACCAGAAATTCAGGAAGTTCAAAATATGTGATGAGACACCCAATGGAGAGCCCAAGTACAAGACCAATGCCCAAGCAAATCAGCATGGAAATCCAACTTGGCATACCATAGGACTGATGCATTTTGGCAATAAATATGGATGTGAATGCCACAACCGAACCCACAGAAAGATCAATACCACCTGAAATAATCACAAAGGTCATACCAACAGCAATAATCCCAACAAAGGCATTGGTTTTAAAAATGTTTACAAAGTTATACAAACTAAAAAACCCAGGAAACATGATGGATGCAGCGGCATACATCAGGAAAAAAATGCTAATGGTGGTGAGAATGGGTATGTTATTCACTGAGAGCTTAGGGAGTTTTTTGAACGAGTTCATCGTGCCCTCCTTGATTTGATGGAAGCCCAGCCCTGAGCGGCATAGGCCCGGAGTTTTTCCGACTGAATCAGAGCCACAACAATGAGAACCACTGCTTTAAAAACAAGGGAGTACTCGTAGGGCCAGCGCTGGAAGTACACCGTTGTGGAAAGACTTTGGATGATGAGAGCACCCACAATGGATCCAGCAAGTGTGAATCGCCCCCCCCACATGGTTCCACCAATAATGACCGCTGCAATCGCATCCAATTCAATCATGTTTCCGGTGTTATAAGGACTCGTACTGGATTCACCAGCCACATGAACAAGACCGGCTAAACCAGCACAGAGTCCACAGAAGACATAGGTGCCCATGGTGATGAGTCGGGTTCGAATCCCCATGTATCGGCTGGCTTTCCGATTCTCTCCAACAGCCTCAATGAAAACACCAAGGGCGGTCCGTTTAGTCACCAAAACTGTGATGAGAAATACTGCCGCGGCAATCCACACAGGAAGTGGTAAACCTAAGAAATATCCCAAACCAAGTTTTGTGAAAGGCACACCATGGTAGGTTGGGGTTTGTCCTTCCACCATCAGTACCGCTAACCCACGGGCTGAATACATCATGATGAGTGTGGCAATAATGGGTTGTATTCTCACAAGAGCAACAAGGGCTCCATTGATTAGCCCCAACAGCATGGCAATGAGCAGTGGAACAGCCATGATAAGAAGCAGTGGCGGTTGGGGATTGGCCACGGGAAGTCCCTGAAGATAACCAGGACGAATCATTAATGCAGCCATGGCCCCTGCTGTTGCCATCACAGATCCCACAGAAAGATCAATTCCCCCAGTAGCATAAACCAGAGTCATTCCCACAGCCAGAATGCACACCCGAGCCCCATTATTTAAGATATTGATGAGGTTTCCCCGGATTTTTCCATCTTCATGGAGAGAAACCTGGAAGAACTCTGGTGAGATAATCAAATTGAGTAGTAAAATTGCTGCTAATCCCGCCAGCACAAAAAGAAAGCGTTTGGTGAGCGGGTTAGGATTTTGTAGTAGTTTTCCATCCATGGTTCTATCCTCAAGCCGTCTCGGCAATGGTTTTCATGATTTGAGATTCACTGATGTCCGTTCCATCAAGTTCCCCAATAACCTGCCTATCCCGCAGCACGGCCACCCGAGAAGAGCAACGCACCACTTCATCCAATTCTGAAGAGATGAATAGAAGGGCTAATCCTTCTTTGGCCAGTTCCAGAATGAGTTTTTGGATTTCCACCTTGGAACCAATATCAATGCCTCGAGTGGGCTCATCGAGAATCAAAAGACGGGGTTCTGCCGCAAGCCAGCGGGCTAAAATCACCTTCTGTTGATTACCACCACTCAGATTTTTCACAAGCTGATCGGAACTGGGAGTAACAATGTTGAGAGCCCGTATGAACTTATCAGCAATGGCCTCTTGTTCTTTTCGATGGATGTATCGCAAGGCTCCACGTTTTGCCTGCAAGGCCAAAATGATGTTCTCTCGAACACTCAATTCCGGAATGATGCCCACTTCCTTCCGATCTTCAGGACAGAATCCCATGCCCTCGTCAATGGCTCCTCGAGGACTGGAAAGTGCGGTTTCTTGACCATTCAGCTGCAAGACACCTTCATCTGGTTTTTCAACACCATAAAGGAGCTGGGCAATTTCCGTTCTTCCTGATCCAAGTAGACCTGCTAATCCAAGAACTTCTCCAGGTCGAATGGTGAGATCAAAGGGAAAAATGAAGCCTTTTTTTCCAACAGAGTTCATGGAAACAAGGGGATCACCTTCCCCTGTTCCAAGGCTAGATCCCCATCGGGAAGCATCCAAATCCTCAAACTCTTTTCCTAACATAGAGGAAATCAGATCCATTCGGGACAGGCCTTCTGTGGTGAATTCTCCTGCATTCTTTCCGCTTCGCAAAACGGTGATTCGATCGGTGATCGCAAAAACTTGATCAAGAAAATGCGTGATGAAAACGATGCTGATGCCCTCCGATTTCAGACGACGCATTACGGTGAAAAGTTGCTCCACCTCGGCGGCATCTAAACTGGATGTGGGTTCATCAAGAATTAAAACCTTGGCAGATATATCAAGAGCACGAGCAATCGAAACCATCTGTTGCACAGCCACAGAATAGGTGTTTAAAGGACGTGTCACATCAATGTCTAAGTCCAATTTTGCAACAGCATTTTCAGCTCGTGAGTTGAGTTCTCTCCAATCAATTCCCCCTCGTTTCTTCATGGGCTGTCGACCTATAAAGATGTTTTCCGCAACGGTCAGTTGAGGGAGAAGATTCACCTCCTGATACACGGTGCTGATACCATGGCGTACAGCATCATTGGGTGAAGTAAAATCAACGGCTTGCCCGTCAAAATGAATGTCACCGGAATCCCGGCGATAAAATCCCGTCATCACTTTGATGAGGGTGGATTTGCCAGCACCATTCTCTCCCATTAAACCAAGGATTTCTCCGCGATTGAGGGTGAAGTCCACATTGGACAAGGCCTGAACACCTGGGAATCCCTTACTGAGATTTGAAACTTTGAGGATTTCTTCCATTGTTTTGCTCGGTTGTAATCCGATGCTCCCAAAAAGAACGGCAACATCGGATAGGGAATGATGATCCCACCCCGAAGGGTGGGTCCTTAGTAATTCGAGAGCAGAGGATTAAAATCCTCCGGTGGGATGATCTTTGTAGTTGGACTCATCATAGAGACTATCCGGTGTGATGATGTACTGATCCACTGCCTGACCATCCATTGCAGCCATCAAAGTTGCAAAGCCCATGGGTCCCAAGAGAGGGCTGCATTCCACTGTGGCATTCATTTCGCCACGTTCAATGGCTTCAAAGGCTGCCTTGATGGCATCCACAGAAATGATAAGAACTTCTTGGCCAGGTTTCTTTCCAGCAGCTTTGAGCGCATCAATGGCTCCAAGAGCCATGCCATCATTGTGGGCATAGACAAGATCAAACTCAACGCCAGCGGCCAACCAAGCTTCCACAACCTGCCGCCCCTTATCTTGGCTCCATTCACCAGTTTTGGATTCAACAACTTCGATTCCAGGATACTGGGAAATGATTTCCATGAACCCTTCACTCCGAAGAATCGCAGGATCGGCAGCGGGATCACCAAAGAGTTCCACAACCTTTCCGTTTCCTTGGAGACGATCTGCAACCCACTCACCAGCCAAGCGACCTTCAAAGGCAAAATCAGAAGAAATCTGAGCAGCCCAAAGATGCTCTGGAGCGTCTAGACCACGGTCCAACAGTACCACTGGAATATTGGCATCCTTCGCTTCCTGAAGAACTTCATCCCAACCACTTCGGGTTTGAGGAGCAAGAAGAATTCCATCCACACCCTGAGCAATGAAATCGCGCAATGCAGCAATCTGACCGGCCTGATCAGTTACAGACAATTTCAATTCAATTCCAAGACGTTCAGCTTCTTGCTGAACAGAATTGGTCTCGGTGGTTCGCCAAGGGCTGTCTTCCTTGATTTGAGCAAAGCCCACAACAATTTTGCCATCATCAGCAGCTTGACCGTTGGCAAAGGCCATTGTCCCCAACAGCAGGAGAGCCATTGTGAGTAATAAACTCCGTTTCATTCGAAACCTCCATCAGTAATCTCCCCCGTTAGGGGGCTTTTACAACATGGACCCGAATTTTCCAGTCGTCTTTGGACGAATCCACTCTCTTTTGGACAGATCGAACCAATTCAATTCAATAGGGACGTGTTCCAATCAATTCCCGAGCAACTTCCATGGGAAACACACCTTCTTCTGGATTGATTCGTAATGGAAGTTCTTCTCCAGCGACAAAGTCTTTCACTGCTTTCATCAAGGGTGGACCTAAGAGTGGAGAGCATTCCACAGTGCAATTCAGCTTACCTCTTCGCATTGCTAAAAAAGCCTCACGAACACCATCAATGGAAACAAGTAAAATGTCTTTTCCAGGATTTAAACCAGCCTCTTCAATGGCACGAATAGCACCAAGTGCCATGTCATCATTATGGGCAAAGACTGCATCAATCTGAGAATGACGAATCAATAGGCGTACCATAGCTTCATATCCAAGATTCTCAATGAAGTCGCCTGGTGTGGAATCAATGAGAGTAAGATGTGGACTTTGATCCACCACTTCTGCAAAACCTGCGGCCCGATCAATCGCTGGGGTGGACCCCGGTAGTCCGGCAATTTCCACAATCTTAATTTGATCTTCTTGAGCGGTTTCATCTTTCAGCCATTGGGCTGCACGTCGCCCCTCTTCCCAAAAATCAGAGACCAAGTACGTTGTTACAAGGTTTTCATCTGAAACTTCCACTGTACGGTCAGAACAAATCACTGGGATACCAGCATCCCTTGCCTCTCGCAGAACTTCATCCCAACCTGTGGCCACAATGGGAGAAAAACCAATCACATCCACGCCCGCATCAATAAAGGAGCGGATGGCGGCAATTTGGGCCTCCTGACTGTTGTTGGCATTCACTTCAATCAAGCGTATTCCCTCATCTTTTGCGGCATCACCAATGGATTTGATATTGGCTAGCCTCCAAGCGCTTTCACGCCCAGGATGAGCAAAGCCCAAGGTGATGGGACTGTCCTTTCTCAAAGCCGGAATGGGGGAAGATTGCGAAGCCAATGTTTCCTGAGTCACAAGAGAAGAACGCAGTATGATCTTCTTCGGTAATCCACTTTGATGCTCAAGGATATCCATGGCTCGAAGGACCGCTTCCTCTCCCCCTGTGGGACAGGTGATCGTGGCTTCTAAAATCCCTTCAAAAACCAGCTCCAACCCACCCTGAGGCCCCGAGATTCCATCGATGCCTATGATGGGCTTATTCTTCACACCATAACGCTCTAACGCACGATGTACACCATAGGCCATGGCATCATTGTGGGCAAAAACTACATCACTTTGTTCAAACAAAGAACGATGTTCTTCTGTTAAATCTTCGGCTAAATCTCTTTGCCAACCTGCGCTAAAACTGCCAATGATTTCAATCTCAGGTGCATCTTTGAGAGCATTACGCAAGCCTTCCATTCGTTCAACAACAGGAAGGGCATTGAGATCACCCGTGACTTCAATCACTTGTATTGGACGCCCCAGAGATAATCGCTTGATATGACGTCCAGCCAACTGCCCAACAAGATCATTATCAACACCAATGAACAAGCTGTAATCATAGCCTTCAATGGCCTTATCAAGCACGATGACCGGTAAATTCGCATACACGTCTTGAATCACCGGAGAAATTGAACGGGAATCCACTGGTGAAACAATGAGCAAATCCACGCCAAGGCGAATCATTCGCTCAATATCCGCTTTTTGCTTCACAGAGCTTCCACCAGCATTGCTGAACACAACTCGAACTTCAGCGTATTCAGAAGCTGCAGCAAGGATTTCTGCATTCATCACTTCTCGCCAAGGATCTGAAAGATTGGCTTGAGCTACTCCAATGACATGACGAATATCATCCTCCGACTTTGTGCAGCTCACACTCAGCATCAGAAGAAACAAAAGCAAAACCAAACATCCTTTGTTTGCAAAGGATAGGATTCGAGACATCAAGAGCCTTCCTTCAGATAGTCCATCGGAGCTTTCCCAGTAAATCGTCGAAAGATCCGACTAAAGTAGTGCTGACTGGAATATCCTACAGCTTCCGCAATCTCATACATCAACAATTCGCCTTCTTGAAGCAAACGCAGAGACTGAAGTACTCGAAAACGATTGGTGAACTCAGAAAAAGAATATCCACTATGCCGTTTGAGAAGCCGACTCACATATCCTGGACTCCGACTTAAGGCCTCTGCAGCCGATTCGAGGGTCAATTCTTTATCTGGATAATGCTGATCTATATAAGCAAAAATTCGTTCTAGGGACTGTTCTCCACCAATACTCATCTCAATGGAATGTCTGAGTGATTTCAGGTCTTCTACAAAACCAGCAAAATCAGTGCGAACCATTGCCGATGTAACACTGACCAAAAAACCCATCTCTTCTTGTAAGTTTTTTGCGAAATCCGTCACTTGCCCCTGCTCAAAATGTGAGGGTAAACAGTAAAAGAAGTTTCCATCTGAATCGGAAAAAGAGAGTTCTCCTCGAGCTGCACCAAAAGCTTTCTGCACGAGTTTTTCTATCGCCGCAGTAAAAAAAACATGATCATGAAGTTCAAGAGCGGCAATTTGACAAAGTCGGCTATCAATATGAACACAAAGAAAAGAAAGAGTCAGATCTTGGGGCCAATGAAGGAGCTTTTTATGTAGCATAACTTCTTCAGAAGACAGCTCTCCCCTCATCCAGGCATGAATGAATTCATCCACTTGAGAACGTCGTTTTTTCATCACCTGATTCTCTGCCCATTGCAGCAACGATTGGCGTTTACGTCGTCCAGAAATATCTTCCGCGGCTTGAAATAACACTGATTGAAAGTGGGAGGATTCAACAGGTTTGAGAAGATAATCAAAAATGGGCAGGGTTACAGCGCGTCTTGCATAATCAAATTCATCATGACCTGTCACAACAATGATGGCAGAGTCTTGAGCCGCATCTTCCAACTGTTCAATAAAATCCAAACCATTCAGCCGAGGCATGCAAATGTCCACAAGAAGTATGTCTGGAACCTGAAGACGGACTGCTTCCAAAGCCGATAAACCATCAGCCGCTTCACCGCACACTTCAAAATCGCCAGCTTCATCAACAAGGCGCTGGAGTCTTTTTCGAATTTTGGGCTCATCATCGGCAATAAAAACAGACCACATCATTCTCCTCCTTCCACAAAATCAATGGGATGAATGATTTCAACACGGGTTCCTTTTCCTGGATGGCTATCAATGGTCAAACCGTAATCAGCACCATAGGTTAATCGGATTCGATCATTCACATTGTATAGGGCAAATGCTGTTCGATCATTTTTATGATCAAACTGATGGAGTCCCTGGCGAATCAGGGTAAGAGAGTCCACAGGAATCCCAACTCCATCATCTTCCACAACAAGAGAAATCCCCTGAGGGACACGACGAATCTGAACATCAATCTGTCCACTGGCCCCTTTTTCTTTGATTCCATGATAAAGAGCATTTTCGACAAGAGGTTGCAGTATCATTTTTTGCACTCGGAAATGGTGCAGATCTTCAGAACAATCAAGTGTGTAGTCAAACTGATCTTCATAGCGTGTTTTCTGAATAATCAGGTAACTTTGAACATGCTCAAGTTCTTCTTTTAAGCGGACTTCCTCCGCTCCTTGGCTCAAGGCAATACGAAAGAGTTTTGTGAGGGCCGTGACTAAATCAACAATTTGTTCAGATTGATTCTCTTCCGCCATCCAAAGAATAGTATCCAAGGTGTTGTAGAGAAAATGAGGTTTGATTTGTTGCTGCATGATACGCAGTTCTGCTTCTCGTTTGCTTTGCTGCTCCTGATAAACCAGTTCAAGAAGACCTTCAATGCGCACCAACATGGCATTAAAGCCTTCCCCTAATTCGTCAATTTCATCTCGACTTTTTCCTTCATAACGAACTTTGAGATTTCCCTCTCCCACCCGCTCCATAACGGATCGGAGACGGATGATGGGCTTGGAGATGGCACTGGTGTATACCATGGAAACCCCAAAAGAAAGAGCCAAGGTTAATGAAGCGATGACAAAGGCTAGCCATTGAACAAAACGCACTGGTCCAAGAGCATCCTCCAAGTCATACACACCAACGGTTTTCCAACCAGTGTAGGAAGACTCGGAAAAAATGAAACGATATCCTTGACCTTGAATCTCGCGTTCTATGATTTGATCACTCTTCACAAACCATGAAGGATTGATTCGATACACAACAGGATTTTCTGGTGAGTAAACCACATTGTCACGCTGATCAAGAATACAAAAAAAGCCAGAATCCTGAGCGGAAGAATCCTGTGTTCCTTGAAGAAGTTCAGCCAGATACTCCAAATGTATGTCGAGAAGAAGAACTCCAAGAACCTGGTTCCCTTCTTGTACAGTGCGTATAAGAGACACAATTTCATCTGGCTCTGTGCCCGATTCATAACGAAGATTCCGCCCGATAGGACGAGTGGAAAGAAGAAACTGAGAATCTGACATTGTGGCTTCATGGTACCAATCTTCATCAATCAGTGGATCTCGAAGAATGCGTGTAAGTTCTCGAGAGAAATGCCTATCATCCTGTCGTAAGGCCAGGAGTCCACTCACCTCTAAATGGCTGGACGCAACAGACGCAAAAAGTTGATCCATCCCCTGAATCACATCATCCCCTGAATCACCTTGGAAGAAGTGTTTAATGTCCCTTGATTCAAGAAGAAGATTCATCAATTTGACTCGGTCATCAATGGTAGATTCCAGTTCCAATGTGACTCGTTCTACCAACTCTCGAGTATGCCGAGCAGAAAGACTGGCCACTTCTCTGGAATACAATACAGGTCCAAGTATCCCGAGAATCACAACCGGCAATACAATGATGGTGAGGAAGGAAAAAAGCATCCGGTCTCGAAATCGGGACTGGGTCATGAGGGAAGATTGTATACGCACTCTTCCCCAACCTGCAAATTCATAAATGCTTTTAAATGAAAATCTCCCAATAGCAGTCTTTTTCAATGCGAAAAAAACCAGGATTATCCTGCATTTCCAGGTATTCATGACGTGGAAAATTTACATATTTTGAGTCATATAATTTTCTTCAGAATTTTCGCATTTGTTTAACTATTGCGAACGTGTCACTGCATTTGCATTGGCCCGTACAATGCGACGAGCCAACAATTTTGAAAGAAAGATGGAATACTGGGGATAGGATTTTATGGCCTCGACAAAGGCTTTACGCGGGATTCGAATCACCTTGGCATTGGTTTCTGCAATGACTGTTGCGCTCCGTGTATTATTTAAAAGAAAAGCCATTTCCCCCGTGAAAATATCCGCCGGTGTGATTCGGCCTACAAGCTGGTTTTGAAAATAAACTCCAAAGGTTCCACTCACCACATAGTAAATGCAGTCAGCAAATTCACCAGCCTTCATCAGAACATTTCCAGCCAATATTTTTATGGACTCTTGATTGGCAAATCCTTCTGGTGCAGCTTGTTCTAATCCTTCTTTAAAATTTAAAAGAACAGTGACCCGATTCCCCTTTCTGTTGTAAACCAATCGATCTGCCACAAGCCGAGCCATCATGATGCCCCGGCCATGAAAATCTTGCTTTCCCTGATTTCTAGAGATCTTGTCTCGAAATGCAGCAACGTCAAACCCGTCCCCACCATCTCGAATCGAAAACTTACATGCTTCGTCACCAATGTCCCAATCCAAACTGACACACCGTGATGATATAGCCTCATCTTCACACCGTTGTGAAACCAAATCCGCCATAGACGCACCGGTTGCTAAAAACGATGATTTTTCCTCATAAGTGATTCCACAATTCCCATGCTCAATTCCATTCAAAACAAGTTCAGAAAGACACATCTGAACCCCATGCCGCTCTTCAGGCGAAATTTTTCCGAGCCGCACAAGACTCACCGCAAGAAGTCCGGCATAAACAGGAGCTAACAAATAATCCTCATTGGAAATTTGAAAGGAGCCATTGAATCGATTGACCAGTTTATCCGCAAGAAAATCTTGAATCACGAGTTGTCTATTGGCTGCAATGATTCGTAGTGTTTTTCCAAGATGACTTTCTACTCGTCCGCGCTCAATCAAAGCCAAGAGATTCATCCCTCGGTTTGCATCAAGCAACTCAGCTTCTCCATCTCGTTGACGATCAAAAAGGCCTACAACACCAAAATTGTGGAGCCAAGAATCCCGTTGAATAATATCTCTTAAACGCTCTGCATCCAGTTGAGGATCAGAGAAGTCCACAAGTACCAGTTCTGGAAGTTCAAAATTGAGGCGTTCTTTAAATTCTTCTTCATTCTCTGCGAATCGAAGAAGATACTCATCGCGAAAATCCTTTTCCACGACATCACGAACCTGCTGGATAACCTTTTCATCCGAACAGGACGCTACAATATATTCCATAAAACGTATTATAACCGAGTCTGAAAAAGGAAAGCCATCTCGATTACTTAGTTTTTTTCAAGGCACATCTTCTCTGTTGAAACGTTTCTCTCAAAAGAATCAATGAAAGCATTGAACTTTTCCCCTCTTCCGGTAACTCTATGGATGAATCCCATACAGGCCCAGGAGGCCCCTCATGTTCACGATACGGACGCACAACGCAATTTCCCCGGCAGGACTCGGTGTATTTGATGCAAGTCTCTACTCCGTTTCCAATCAAGGCGACTCCCCCGATGCACTTCTGCTTCGCAGTGCAAAGCTATCTCCCGACATGATTCCCTCCTCAGTAAAGGCCGTCGCTCGTGCTGGTGCCGGTGTCAACAACATTCCTGTGGATTCCTGTACGGAACAAGGTGTTGTGGTTTTCAACACACCAGGGGCCAATGCCAATAGCGTGAAAGAACTGGCCATTGCTGGTATGCTTCTTTCCGCACGTGCCATCCATGAAGGAATCAACTGGGTTGGAACTCAAGAGGCTGATTCAGAACTCCCAGGAAAGGTGGAAAAAGGAAAATCCTCTTTTGCAGGAAGCGAAATCCAAGGCAAAAGGCTGGGTGTAGTGGGCTTAGGAGCCATAGGTGTTCAGGTGGCGAATGCCGCAGAAGCCCTTGGTATGGAAGTTCATGGATACGATCCCTTTATTTCTGTGAAAGCCGCATGGGGACTTTCCAGCTCTGTACGACGCTGCAACAGCATTGAACGTCTTCTTGAGATTTGTGATTACGTCTCCCTCCACCTTCCACTTACCCCAGATACAAAAGATCTTGTGGATGGAAAAAAACTCTCAGGCGCCAAGAAGGGTCTTCGACTTCTCAATTTCTCTCGTGGAGCACTGGCCAACAACACAGCCGTTCTAGAAGCCCTCGATTCTGGAAGACTCTCTCGCTATGTGACCGACTTCCCCAGTCAGGAACTTCTTGGACATCCTGGAGTTCTTTGCATTCCTCATCTTGGCGCTTCCACCTCTGAGGCAGAAGACAATTGCGCTGTAATGGCAGCCAAGCAACTTCGGGATTTTATTGAAGATGGGACCATCAAAAACTCTGTCAATTTCCCAGCGTGTCATCTAGAACGCAATGGTGGCGGACGAATCTTGGTTGCCAATAAAAATATTCCCAACATGCTCACCCAGATTCTTGGCGTTCTTTCCGCTCGAGAGCTCAATGTTGAGAATATGACCAACCGCCACCGTGATTCTGTGGCCTACAACATCATTGATGTGTGTGTCCCCGAGGTAGATCAAGATATTCTGGACGCATTGAAAGCCATAGAAGGTGTTTTGATGGTTCGCCACATCCCTGCACAATCCTAAGGGGGATTCGGGTCGACGTCTGGGCACAGCGTCTATATACTGAGGTTGCGACCCTTAACAGGGGCGCAACCAATCTCATACGGCACGAATGACACATCATTGGTGCACGTCTCTCAGGAGGACACATGAGCCATTCGGGCTACCGAAAAGGGATAATTCTCCCGGCCATCGCGCTCATATTTACCATCATGACAGCATCCTGCAACGAACAAACGCCGAATCTCGATGACGGTCTTTATGCCCGTTTTGCCACCACAAAAGGCAATATTTTTGTCGAGCTTCTCCCTGAACAGGCTCCACTCACAGTGACCAACTTTGTTGGCTTAGCTGAAGGGAAACTGGATTTTGCGAATAAAAAAGGCCACTTCTATGATGGATTAACCTTCCATCGAGTGATTGCCGATTTCATGATTCAGGGTGGTGATCCTGATGGAACAGGAAGTGGCGGTCCTGGCTACCGGTTTGCCGATGAAACGGATGGTCCTTTGAAATTTGATGGCCCTGGAGTGTTGGCCATGGCCAATGCTGGTCCCAACACCAATGGAAGCCAGTTCTTCATCACCCACGTGCCTACACCCTGGTTGGATGGAAAGCACACAATCTTTGGTCGCGTGGTCCAAGGCCAGGATGTTGTGGATGCCATGGAACAAGGTGATGCCATTGAAGAGGTTCGCATCCTGCGAATTGGTGCAGACGCCGAAGCATTTGTAGCCGATACCAACCGATTCAATGAGCTTTCTGATGGTATTGAAGAGCGGCAGCGGGTCGCCAAGGAAGCGGCAGAGAAAGCCATTCTTGATGACATTGCCGCACGTTGGCCTGATGCGGTTCAGGATGAAGAAACCGGCGTGTTCTCCATTGTGCGAACAGAAGGTTCTGGTACCACTCCTGCACCAGGCACCCAAATCACGGTCCACTACACCGGAACCCTGATGGATGGTACGGAATTTGATAGTTCCCGTCGTCGGAATGAACCTTTCAAATTCAATGTTGCCAGCAATCAAGTGATCCCTGGTTGGGATTTTGCCCTCTCTCAGATGAAAAAAGGAGAGCGGCGCGTCATCATTCTTCCTCCTTCCATGGCTTATGGAGAACGGGGCATTGGTCCCATTCCTCCCAACGCTTGGTTGGTTTTTGATGTTGAACTAATCGACTTCTAGGAGATACTCCATAATGAAACGGATCCTCCCATTCCTCGCCCTGCTTCTTGTTTGTTCTCCTGGTCTTTTTGCCTCTGGTGAAAAAGAGGAACTGGCACCTGGCCTGTACGCTGTCATGGAAACCTCTCGAGGAACAATGACCTTCCAGTTGGACTATGAAGGGACTCCCCTTGCTGTTGCGAATTTCTGTGGCTTAGCAGAAGGTATTCTTCCCAATGAGGTGAAGGAATTGGGGGAACCGTATTATGACGGAATGATGTTCTACAATGCCATTCCAAACTATGCTGTTTTCTCTGGCGATCCATCTGCCGATGGATCAGGAGGCCCAGGTTATACCCTCCCTCGAGAAACCGGTTCAATGAACGCCGGGCTTTCAGGGGCCCTTGTGGCCGATGGTTTTGGAAGTGAGAGCCAGGGAAGCCGATTCTTTCTCACATTGGGTGAAGATGCGTATCTTGATCAGAAATACACCGCATTTGGACACATCGTTCATGGTGAACAGATTCTTCGAAAGCTTCGTAATGGTGATGTGATTCATCAGCTTCAGATTCAAAGAATTGGAGCCGATGCAGAAGCATTTATCATCAATGAGCGTGTCATTACCAACCTAAAATCTCAGGCAAGAACCGCTGAAATTGAGGCTCTTGGTTCTAAAAATCCAGAACTCAAAACAGCCATTCTTGCTCTTGGAGAAGGCCTTGAGAAAAGCCCCACTGGAATTTACTACTCTGTGGAAAACTCAGGTGAAGGGAGCTCTCCAAAAAACAATGACCGTGTTTCCATGCATTACACGGGTCGATTTTTAAACGGTCAGATTTTTGATAGTTCCGTCAATCGTGGGCAAACTTTTGATTTTACTCTTGGACGAGATGGTGTTATTCCTGGATGGATTGAAATGGTGACCGCCATGAAAGCGGGAGAAAAACGCCAAGTGATCATTCCTCCCCATCTTGGTTATGGGGACAGAGAATTTGGTCCCATTGCACCCAACTCTTGGTTGGTCTTTGAGATGGAGCTTGTAGGCTTCACCTCCGGAGAATAGAATCATGGCGAAGGAGCGTCGAAGCGCCTTCGTCTGTTCGTCCTGCGGACATGATGAGGCCAAGTGGCTTGGTCGTTGCCCTTCCTGTGGCGAGTGGAATACTTTCAAAGAAGTTCGTTTGGCTCCCTCTTCCTCAGGGAGTCGACCTTCTCTCCGAACTGAAAAAACACGCCAAAAACTCAGTGAGGTGGATCCCTCTCCTCCTCAAAAACACCCCACAGGTATAGAAGAACTGGATCGGGTGCTTGGAGGGGGACTGTCACCAGGAGCTGCCGTGCTTCTTGGTGGTGAGCCTGGGATTGGAAAGTCCACCCTCATGCTTCAAGTGGCAGCTGCTCTACCAGGTCAAGGACTCTATGTTTCAGGGGAAGAATCCCCAGGTCAGGTGAAGAATCGCGCCGACCGACTGAAACTGCCCCAAGAGAATCTTGATATTCTCTGTGAAACTGATTTGGATTCTCTTCTGGCATCTCTGGAAACCAACGCACCTGATTATGTGGTGGTGGATTCCATCCAAACTCTTGTTTCACGAGAGGCTGGCGCGGTTCCAGGTACACCCAATCAACTAAAAATTGCAGGACACCGCCTCACCTCTTGGGCTAAAGAGGCCCTGGTTCCCATCTTCCTCATTGCTCATGTCACCAAAGAAGGCACCATTGCCGGCCCTAAAGTGATTGAACATCTGGTGGATACAGTTCTGTATTTTGACCACAGTGCGGGAGATTTACGCATCCTTCGGGCCTCAAAGAACCGCATGGGTTCTGTGGATGAGGTGGGCTTATTTCGCATGAGTGCCAATGGATTATTGCCCATCCCCGATCCAGCGGGTTTGTTCTTAGAACATCGCAAAGAAGGGCCTCCTGCAGGCAGTGCTGTTGCGGCCATCTATGAAGGCTCCCGAATCCTTATGGTGGAGATACAAGCTCTCACCGTTCCTGCGAAGGGGGGATTTGGACGGGTGTATTCTGACCGGATTGATGCCTCTCGAGTGAGTCGCATTGCGGCGGTTCTTGAACGCCATGCCGGACTTCGTTTATCAGATCAAGACATCTATGTGAATGTGGCTGGTGGGCTCCGTGTGAGTGACACTGGTGCAGAATTGGCTCTGGCTTTGGCTCTTTTTTCTGCCCGAGCGGAAAAGCCCCTTCCTGGTGAGTTGGTGGCCATTGGGGAAATCTCTTTGGCTGGAGAGGTGCGTCAGGTTCCTCATCTGAGACGCCGCATCAAAACGGCAGCCGATACAGGTTTAAGTCATTGGATGGCGGCAACTGGTGATGAAAAAACGGAAGGAACCAATGTGGAGCGCCTCCGTGATGCCGTGGCCCACCTTGCCGCAGAATCGGTTCATACAGCCTAAATTATCAATGAGACCTTTGAACCCCGTCCGGAGAGGACGGGGTCGATTTTATCTATGAACCAAGTAAGGCCGTGAGCCAGGGCAAAGCCACAAAGGTGCCAATGCTGCTTCCCAAGGAACTGAGGAAGAAGACCAGGAAGATTCGGGTGACCCGATTTTTGTACCAACCGCCAAGGGAAAGCACATCTTCATTCAGATTTTCCATATCCTGAACCCGTGGAGAGCGGAAGGTGTATTCCAATAATCCAGAAATCATCCCCACCCCCACAGTAGGATTCAATGAGGTAATGGGCGCCCCTAGAAAGCTGATGAGGATGGTAAGAGGATGGGCCAGAGCCAACAGGGCTCCAAGAGAAGCCAAAAGACCATTGGCAAGCACCCAAACAAGACTCATTTGAAGCAGTTGACTCAAACCAGTTTTCGCAAGACCAATTCCAAAGAGCCCTAAAATCAAAGCAGGAATAATCCAGGGAAGAACTTTTACCCAGGGACTGCGTGGGGGGATTTGGGAGATTTCTCCAATATCCGTGTTTTCCTTGCCCTCATGCATGGCCTGAATAAGTTTAACGATTCCTGGAACATGGGCGGCCCCAACAACGGCAACTGTTTTTCTTCCCTGAGCCAAGTAAATATTGGATGCTAAGTATTTGTCTCGTTCATCAATCAAAACGGTCTTCACAGCAGGAAGATACTCTGCCATTTCTTGCATCATGCCCTGCATGGCATCGGACTTTTTGAGAGCTTCAATTTCCTCTGCTGTGGCCGATTCATTGCTCACCACCGAGGCTATGAGGGAGGAAAGAAGTTTGAGTTTGGACCATAATCCACTCTTCCGCCAGGCCCTCCGGAGAGTGGACTGAATGGGTCTGTCTGAGCAGGAAAAGGGTATATTCGCATCCCGGGAGGCATCCACGGCAGCTTTCATCTCCGCTCCTGGCTGCACTCCTGTGTCACTCCCCATGCGTCGCTGAAAGGAGGCCAAAGCCAAGTTGGCCATCATCATAAACCCCTGACCGTTCTTCAGGACTTTCTTGATGTCTGTGCCAGTCCAGCGTTTGCGCTCATCCAGATTTTTGAGGCGACCCTCATCAATCTCCACACAGACATGGTCAGGTTCTTCCTTGGCAATCACAGAACGCACTTCCTCAAGACTTTCTGAGGAAACATGAGCGGTTCCAAGGAGAAGGATTTCCCTGTCATCGATGGTGATTCGGGTTTGTGTATCGGAAAGAGCATCAACTGTCATGATTTCCATCCATGCCATTTAAGGCGGCCCAGGCGAGGTCATATTCAAGAGTACCTGTGAGAGAGGCCAAGCGCTCAAAGACAGCCTGCGCTCCTGTAGCATTGCCCTCATCTTCGTAAACGGCTCCCATGTAGAACCACAGCCGCTCCCGGAGCATCTCATTCTTTTCCCGATTTAACGCATTCACTGCATAAAAATCAGAGGTTCGCTCAGCGCAAAATCGTGTGACTTCATAGAGGGCCGTACTTTTGGGAAGACGCTTCAGCATCTCCTGAAGAAGAGCTGCACTTTCTTGTCTTTTGCCATCCCGACTCAGAGAGAGGGCCGTCATCAAGACAGAGGAAAACTCCTCAGAATCGGCATCAGATGCTTGGGCAAAACGCCGGGCAGCCTCTTCATAGTTTCCCTGCATCCAGGCAAATTTTCCCAAGGGAAGAGCGGCCCATTCATAATCTGGACGCATCTCAATCACTCGGGAATAGTATGCTTGGGATTGAGAAAAATGTCGAAGCTCGTCATGCATACCTGCAAGATAAACCTGAGCAAAGAAATTATTGGGGTCAAGTCGCTCAACCGTTTCTAAATCCTGCTGCGCTCCTTCAAAATCCCGAAAGTGGCGGAGCCGTATACGAGCCCTATCCAAATAATGCCAGGGAACATCCGGTTCTAACTCAATGCACTTATTTAAATCCTCTTCTGCATCATTGTAGTTCCGTAGAACCACATTCACGCGGGATCGGTCCACCAGGGGATAAGTGTAATCCGGGGCCAGTGCCACAGCTTGATTGAGGAAGCCCAAGGCACTGTCCTCTCGGTCTGTCATGGCCAAAGCCCATGCAAGACCAGAAAGGGCATCCACCATCAAAGGATCTGCAACAATGGCTTTTCGGAAATCAACTTCCGCCACCTCCCACTCCTTCTCCGCAAGAGAAAGTCTTCCTCGCATGGTGAGGGCGTCTGCCATATCTGGTTTCAGACGAAGAGCCTCATTGAGCGCAGAGTTTCGAGCCTCAACCTCCTGGGCGGCATGCTCTGTTAAAGCCAATGAAAACCAAGCATCCTCCCGTTCGGGCTGAGATTCAATGACCATCTTCAGTTGTTCACGGGATTCTTCCAGGCGACCTTGGGAGCGCAATAAAACGGCAAAGGCCATACGGTCATCGGGACTCATCTCAGTGATGTTGGCCGCTTCCAAGGCCGCTAAAGCCGCAGCCGTATCTTGGGCATCTTCATAGGTATTCAGAAGAACACCTGCCACATCTTGGGGTAACTCTTCTTCTGGAACCTCTGGAGTTTCGGGTGCCGTTTCATCGGAAGGAACACCTGGTTTCTGCTCTCCGGAAGGAGGTGGAGAAACCGTTTGACAAGAGAAGAGAACGAGGACAGCAATCAGGGGGATCCCCCTGAAAAGATTCCGGACGAATCGCGGCATTCTATGGACTCCTTCCGATTCTAAAGAGTTTGAGCAATTTGAAAAATCACTGATTTTTTCAACAGCCTTCTTAAAAAGGCACATGGTATCAGCATCGGATTCCGAGGGCCTATGATAGCCGACCCATCCATAAGGACACAAGCTTTCTCTCTCACAACAGAACCTTGTCCACAGGGACCGGGATTCGGTATCATGGGGGGGATGAATCGGCAATTCCTTGGCCGCCGCTTTTTCATAGCGGCTTATGCACTTATCGCCATCGGCTTCCTCACGTTCCACCTGACCCGTGTGAAAGAATTCAGCGCTGTCATTGGCAGCATCGTTGTGGAAGGACGGGCCAGCGTGGGCACCGTCCTCTCTCCTCCCCAAATACGGCGATTGGGGATTCGGGCCAATGGCCTCCGCCTCACAATGAACAAGAGCAATAAGGCTGTTTTGGTCACAGATGATGGGATTCGCCATCCCATGACCATAGAGCGCTGGGAACAGACAACGGATGGGATCACCGTTTATCTCGACCAGGGGGCCTCTTTCAGTATTCAAGCCGATCCTCGCGGAACGGATGTTCTGATCATTCCCTCCATTCCTGCCACCCGCCCTCCAGTGCGGTCTTTGGAACTCCCATTTGCCGCTGATTCTGAAGCCCAAATTGTGATGGATGAAGGCCGCCCATCCACCCTGTCCATCAGTGTGAATGATCAGGAATTTGAGGCCAGCCTTCCCAGTGGATCCTCTTGGAATCCCAACAAGAAACGACTGAACCTGGTGGTGCTGGATAAGGCGGACCCCATCCTTCGGATTTCTGATGATCAACGCGGTGGAGGATTATCAGCCAGAGATTGGTTGGCCCAGGGAAACACCCCCAGCGAGGCCATGCTTAATGGGGCTGTCAATCGATGGCTCACCAACCTGCGGAATGGTTGGAAAAGTCGCCTTGATTCCCGCTCTGGACTCTGGTCCATCCCTGGAGAACAGGCCCAATGGAATGATGTGATTGCCTCTTCCCAACTGGCTGATTCCGTCGCTCAAGGCAACTATGCCACAGGATACCAAGAAGTACTGGCCGTGGCCGACCGGGCCCCCCGATCCATTGGTTGGTTACCAAGTCCCTATTTAGGCAATATTGTGGATCAGAGCCGGAACCTTGCCCGCTCTCTCACCAGTGGAGCCCGTACCTTCATCTCCGCAATGGATGCAGGCCGTGTTGATTTTTCCAAGCCCGAAATCATTCCCACTCTTTTTGATGCTGGTTTTGCTGATGCAGCCCGACGTTATGTTCAGTTGGCCCAATCGGAATATGAAGAAGACTCAAACCAAACTCTTCTCAATCGCATTGAACTCCTCCAGGATGCTCGTGAAACCGGAATTGCCAACACAAATACCGCCCAAAGCATTCGAAACCGCATTGTGAATGACGTGCTCATCCCCCGTTTGGTTTGGGTGCAAGATGGACTTTGGCTCATTGAAGAAGATGGTTCAATCCATCTTCAAAACAGCATCCAAGCCGGAATCATTCTTATTCGTGAAGCGCAATGGAATAATGATGGGAATCTCCAAATCATTGGACGACAACTCGTGATCTCAGGACTTGCCCAAGCCAACCAAGATGGGACCATTCCTCAGCGTCTTCTCTTTGAAGGCGATGGCTCGGTGCAAACCCAGGGAACCATCATCCCAGAAACATTCTTTGCAAACCTGGCAAAGGTGAGTGGATTCCCCCGAAGGATTTCCCTTTCAGAGCAATTAGGAAATGCCAGTTGGGCCATCACTGCAGCAGAACGATTTACCCTTCGTAGCACCCCCCGAGAAACAACCATCACGGTGGATTTCCCAGCCGGTTCCATTCACCACATGGCCATCAAGGGAGTCAAACCCTTTAACCGCCTGATCATGAATGAAATCCGATGGAATGGAGATCCAAACTTCCAACGATATCATTCCGGTTGGTACTACGATGCTCAAACCGAAACACTGCACATCAAAAAACGTCATCGTACCAAATCTGAAACCATTCGGATTCTTTATTACGACGCAGAGTAGAATATTCACACCACCATCCCATGACTGGGGTGGTGGTTCATATGACAAAATCACTTGGAGGATTCTCAGAATTGAATCGACCACCATTTCCCCGAAATGGTGGTCAAATTCAGCTTTTCTTGAT
>JAKSCK010000180.1 GCA_022360655.1 Spirochaetales bacterium
ACAAAAGATGACAAATGTCCATAGGAGGTTACGTGGATTGCTTTGCATAGGAACGCACTAAAATCATCTAGTTGACAGCATGTGCATTACGCATCGTGCTTGATGCAGTTACAGTGAAGGGCGAATATCTGCAGTATTTTGTGCATGCCAAACAGCGAATGCCGTTTCCCCGTGATATATACAACGAGATTAGACACTTTGGCGTTTTGCGCACCATCCTGATGCAGCCATTTGTCTTAATTCGATTGAATCGGTAAAGCCTTTTCTTCTCTTTAAATTCCTCTAAATCTCCACGTCTGATTACCGTCCTAACAACCTACCGACAAATGAGCACGAGTTCACCAACATACCCGCTCTGTAAGACTGTCGGTGACACGAGTCCAATCAGGCATCAGAATTCTTCTGACAAAAGTCTGCCATCATCCTGTGCCACATCTTTTCCATCCTTGCTGCCTGTGCCATCGATGGACAGAGTCTCAGATTCTTGTGGTCTCTTTCCCCGAGGTTTGTTTAACACTTCATTGTACTTTCTGTCCAATTCACGGGCCAGCTCTGTGTCGCCTTGCTGTGCCTCAAAACGCGACCAAGCATCAAGCAGCGGCGGATGGGACAGGCGTTGAGGCAGCTTAGATCCTTCGGAGAACAACTCTCTCGTTTTGGATATGTTGCCAGCGGACCATTCCATCAGAGCGTATTCTGTGATCAACTGACCGTTCCTGGCAATGCATGACGCCAATCAAACCCAATATATCTGCATAAAGCATATTTCACAAACACCCCAAGACGGAGAGTGGCCCCCATGACCTACACCTATTGTTCGGACGCCCATCCTACAATAACATTCCATGACAGGACCAAAGTGGAAGAGACAGATACATGGAAAGCATGACAGAAATGACGTGGAGGGTGGTGTAGGCTCCATACCAGTCTGCAGGCGAAGCTGGGCAGACTCTTACTGTATATTTCAATGCATGGTTCTATTTCGCCTAAGGGATAGGGAA
>JAKSCK010000020.1 GCA_022360655.1 Spirochaetales bacterium
AGGTAATCCTTCGGCTCCTGACCGGCGGCTTCGGCCTCCCGGGTTATAGCCAGGGGATTGCGGTTCAGCTGTGGGGCACTGGGCAGCCAGCCCATCCGTTCGGCGCGGATATTGTAATCCAGCATATGCTCGGGCATGGCGTCCTTGTCGGCCATGGGCGACAGCATATCGTGGATATTGACCTTCTCATGGCGCCACTGGGAAGTGTGGTTGTAGATAAAGGAAGTGGTGTTCATCTGCCGGGGTGGACGACTCCAGTCCAGGGCAAAGGCCAGGGGCAGCCAGCCGGTCTGGGGCCGCAGTTTCTCCTGGCCAACATAGTGGGCCCAGCCACCACCGGACTGACCGACACAGCCACACATAATCAGCATATTGATCAGACCACGGTAGTTCATATCCATGTGGTACCAGTGGTTCATGGCGGCCCCGACAATCACCATGGATTTCCCCCTGGTCTTGTCGGCGGTATCGGCGAACTCCCGGGCAATCTGGATGGCTTTTTCCCGGGATACCCCGGTAATCCGCTCCTGCCAGGCCGGGGTGCAGGGGATGCTGTCATCGTCATAGCTGGCGGCGACATTGCCGCCTCCAAGACCCCGGTCAATGGCATAGTTGGCCATGGGCAGGTCATAGACTGTAGCAACCTTTACCTCACGGCCATCGGCCAGGGTTATGGTCCGGCAGGGCACCTGGCGGATCTGGATCTCGTCACCTTCAACATGGTTCCAGTGTTCGGTTCCTTCACCGGCAAAATAGGGGAAGGCTACGGCTGTCGCATTCTGTGGGCCATCAATCAGCGACAGCTGCAGCCGGGTTTCCTGACCCTGGCTGCCTTCACGGGCTTCTATATTCCACTTGCCTTTACCTGCCCCCTGCTCTCCCCAGCGGTAACCGATAGAACCCTGGGGGGAAACCAGGCTGTTGCTGAGTTCATCAAAGGCGATGGTCTTCCATTCCGGGTTGTTATCCTGGCCGTGACCGGCAGCCAGGTCCGAGGCCCGCAGGAACCGGGTGGGTTTGGAAGCACCATCCTGGAAATCTTCCAGCAGCACCAGCATCGGGAAATCGG
>JAKSCK010000028.1 GCA_022360655.1 Spirochaetales bacterium
ATCCAGATTGGTTTTCTTGGCAACAGCCAAATGGAGGACACTACGGCCTTCGTTGTCTGTGGTGGCCAGACGCTTGCTGTCAAAGAACCAGGAAACCGTTTCTGTTCCAAGGGCCAGAGCATTTTCGGCAGGGGTTTCTCCTTGGGTGTTCTGGGCAAAAATATCCGCCCCTTTCTCTAGAAAAAGATGAGAGAGCTCCTGATTACGTGCATCCACAGCTAAAAGGAGGGGCGTGTTTCCTGTGCGGTCCCGTCGATCCACCTCCGCGCCTCGGTCTAGGAGGAGCTGAGGAATCTCCACGGCCACATCCAGCATCACGGAAAGGTGGAGGGGGGTGCTTCCTGAACCATTCTTTGTGTTGGGATTGGCTCCTTGGTCAAGCAGCAACGCTGTCATGGCAGCCCCATCGGCAGCAGTGAGTGATTCATGAATAGGGGCATTTCCGTTGTAATCCCGGGCATCCACCGGAGAACCCGCCTTCAGAAGGAGGGTTGCAATGCTGCGATACCCCTTTCGGACGGCCCCATGCAGGGGGATGGAGCCAGGTTGATCCCGGGCTTCCACATCGGCTCCCTGGCGAATGAAGTAATCCACCATGCCCTCATGCCCTCGCTCGGCAGCAATGTGCAGGGCTGTCGAGCCATAATCAAAGCGCATGGTGAGATCCCCTGTGGAAAGTGGGGGCTCAATATAGGCCCAAAGGGGATTGGAGGGAGCAGGAGAACCTGCTCGAATCAGACGTGCAGCACTGTCGGCTTTTGCCGTGGTGACAGAGCCTGCCAACAGGGCATCCAAGGCCGTTTTTTCTTCCTCATCTCGAAGGGCAGGATTGGCACCCACGGCTAGAAGGGCCTCAATATGATCGCCCAGTCCACGTTCTGCCGCAAGGTGGAGCAATGTTTTCCCTCCAGCAAGAGCTGTGTTCACGGAGCTGGTTCGAAGGGCGGCGTGGATGAGGGTGGCATCTCTCTCCAATAAGAGGGTGGCCGGGCTGCTTCCGCCCAAGTCCTCTTGTGCGGGATTCCCGCCAGCATCGGCCAAGAGAGCAATGCTTTGGGTATGGCTCCGTCCTATGGCCAAATACAAGGGGGTTTGCCCTAAATCATCCAAGGGATCCACGGCGGCGCCACGAGCCAAAAGAATCTGAATGATTTTCCCATCACCTGCTTCCGCTGCAGCATGAAGGGCCGTTCGACCATTCACCCCGGGTTCATCCAAATTCACATCCACTTTCAGCAATTTTTCAACAGCATCAGCATCTCCACTTTCTGCGAGTTTGAGCAGTCGTGGATCATCCGCGGAGGGGGGGAGTTCCCCCACGCTGGCCGATGATTGAGGCGGAGCTGTAACAGGGGTTTCTTTTGTTCCTGTTGCCCATAGTAGGGCCGGAAGGAAGACAATGGTTGTGATCAGCACGGTTTTTTTCATGGAACATACCACTCCTAACCGAAAGATCGGTGGAATCCTCCTCTCAATTTACTCTCCATCGTTTTTTTTCTTTTGGAAGCTCTTGAGGAGGGATGAGCATCCTCAATATACCACTCTCCATTCATGGGATGCTTGGAAATCAGGCTTTTGATCTGATAAAGAAAGGACTTTGAATACGGATTGCCCCAATTCCTTAAAGGTGATGCCCCATGGACATGTTAACGGTTCCATCATGGACGATTTCTTGGAAAAGATGGAATGAATCCGAGGATGGAAGGAATAAGGATGTGTCATTCTTCCGGGATTTTCTCCAAACCCTAGGGACACGGTGGGGGGAGGTTGTAGTAGAATGGGGGGACTAAAAACATGGAGAGGATATGAGTCTCACGCTTCCCATCATCGGTACAACCGATGCTTATGAGGTTTCCCCGTCCAAAATCTTGGCAGTGGGCCTGAATTACCGTGCACATGTGCAGGAAAGCGAGTCCATTAAAATTCGGGGCTTAAGTGGAGAGGAACCAGAAGAACCGGTTCTTTTTAACATGACTCAGAATGCACTCAATTCCTCTGGTTCTCCCATTGTTCTTCCAACATTATTAAGCCATGTGTCCGCAAGTCCTCGTACGGACTATGAGGGAGAACTTGTGGTGGTGATGGGAAGGGATGGCAAAAACATCCCCGAAGAGAAGGCTCTGGATTGGGTTCTGGGTTACACCTGTGGCAATGATGTGAGTCAGAGAGATTTGCAAAATTCGGACCGCTCTGGCTGGTTCCGAGGCAAGTCTCTGGATGGTTTTGCTCCAATCGGACCAGCCCTTATGCTGACCTCATCCTGTCCTGATCCTTCCCAACTTGCCATCACCACGCGATTGAATGGTACGGTGGTGCAGGCAGCCCATACCCATGAGATGATCTTTTCGGTTTCTCATCTCATCGCCTACATCAGTCAGTATTTTACCCTAAAGGCGGGAGATTTGATTTTCACTGGGACCCCTTCGGGGGTTGGTCCCCTTGCTCCAGGAGACCATGTTGAGGTGGAAATTGAAGGAATTGGAGTGCTCTCCAATCCCGTTGTAGCAGAGGAGCAATAGCAGTGAAAGGGAATTCAGCCCAAGGAGAGGCCGGGGCTTTTCTAAAAAGCTTGGGTTTTCCAAGTATACGTCTGCATGGATCTCGAGACCATTTTGATTTCACCCATGAAAATCGACGGATCTTGGTGATTGGTCCCATGGGATCTGGTAAGACGGAATTTTCTGCCGGAGTTTGGCGGGATGCAAAAGTGGCACTCCGAAAATCGGGGAAAATTGCAGAGTCCACCACCAAAGAAGGGGCGGATCGTCGTAAGGTTTTCTTTGTGCGTTCCCAACTGGATGCTGGCCGATTTCCAGATTATCCTGAGGATGCATTGGCCTACCGTGGGGGCTATGAACGCTGTGGGCAGGGGATTGCTCGAATCCGGGATTCCTTTGATTTGGAACAGGTGATTGCAGACAATCCTGAGTATGGAACGTGGGTGATTGATGAAGCCTCTTTCTATGATGAACGACTGGCCTATGTGACCGCTCGTGAGGCCGAGCGCCGTGGCTTAATCTTTGTGTATCCCACTCTTGTGCTCAATTTTCGTCGCGAAATCTTCAACTCGACTGCACGACTTCTCCTTGAAACCTCCACAGATGTCACGACTTTAACCGCATATTGCGAACATTCGGACTGTCTGACCGATTCTTTGTACACCTATCGCTATTACACAGTAGACGACAGAGAATGCCCTGCCCTATACTTCGACCCCCTCATCGTTATTGGAGGCGATCGGGATAAGAAAGATCCGCGAGAACCGGATTATTGTACACGTTGTGATCATCACCATTGGTTGCCAGGAAAGGAATACACCTATTTCACCCTGAAACCTTTGGGCGAATCCGCGGCTAGAGGCAATGCAGAACCTCTCGAACGAGAGCTTCATCTGCTGAAAAGCGATCCTCGGAAATCGGCCTTGTATACCTCGTTGAAAGAGGCCCATATGGACCGAGATGATCCGCAGCCTGTGTGCATGAATGCTCTTTCTGTTCCCTGTCTTGCTGAAAAGGCGCTGTTGTACCTCTTTGTTGAGCAAAACTTGGTGAGTCTAAGCCAATTACGGCTACTCACCGATAGACTCAAGCTTGACCGAGAGTACTTGAGTGGACGTTTGAGGGATAATGGCCGCGAAGGGCGTCTGGACTGAGTGGACAGATGCTTTTTGAAAGCGGACAATAGCGAGTGAACCCCTGTTTACTCACAAGGAAGGAGAAACAATGAGCACCATCACAAATCCCGGCCAATTGGCCGCTTACATCGACCACACCATCCTCAAAGCCACCGCGACACCCGATCAGGTGCGTACGCTGTGTCAGGAAGCCATTGACCATGAGTTTGCGGCTGTTTGTGTGAATGCTGGCTACACCGAGTTGGTGGCTGGTCTGCTTTCAGGAAGCCAGGTAGAAACCTGTGTTGTGGTGGGATTCCCCCTGGGAGCAGGAACTCCAGAAGCAAAAGCGGCAGAGACTGCTGATGCGGTAAAACGAGGTGCCGATGAGGTGGATACTGTCATCAATGTGGGCATGCTCAAATCTGGCGAACTGGACTATGTGGAACGCGATATTCGGGCCGTTGTCGAAGCCGCAAACGGGAAAACCGTGAAGGTGATCATTGAAGCCTGTTACCTCACGGATGATGAAAAAGTGACCGCCTGCCAACTTTCGGAAAAGGCTGGTGCACATTTTGTAAAAACCTCCACGGGATTTGGTCCTTCTGGTGCCACTCCGGAAGATGTGGCGCTGATGCGTAAAACCGTTCCCAATCTCAAGGTGAAGGCTGCTGGTGGCATCCGAGATACCGCCACAGCGATTGCGATGGTGGATGCTGGCGCTGACCGTATTGGAGCCAGTGCAAGTCTTGCCATTATTGGGAAGGCCTAAATGGATGCCTATCTTCTCGTTATAGACAGCTTTGGTATTGGTGCTCTTCCTGATGCCGCTGAATATGGTGATGTTGGTGCTAATACTGCGGCTGGAATTGGAGAGGCCTTGGGCGGAGCCCAATGGCCTCATCTTCAGGCCTATGGTTTAGGAAATGCGGCCCTTTTGGCCGGAGAAACCATTCCTGGTTGTGATGCACAAGACCGAACCACAGCACGTTTTGGCGCCATGATGGAGAAATCTCCAGGCAAAGACACTACAACCGGGCATTGGGAAATGGCCGGAATTGTATTGGAGAAAGCCTTCCCGGTTTTCCCTGCTGAATTCCCCTCCTTCCCAAAAGAGCTGGTTCAGGCTTTTGTAGAGCGCACTGGTGTTCCTGGAATCCTGGGTGATAAAGCCGCATCAGGTACGGCCATCATTGAAGAGTTGGGTGAGGAGCACATTCGCACCCGAAAACCCATCTGTTACACTTCCGCAGATTCTGTTTTTCAGATTGCTTGCCATGATGATGTCTATGGGAAAGATGAGCTGTACAAAATGTGTGAGATTGCCCGGGAACTCTGTGATGAGTACAACGTTGGACGTGTGATTGCACGACCCTTCATTGGAGAGGTTGGGAATTTCTCTCGAACCAAGGATCGGCATGACTGGTCCATTGAACTGCCAGGAAAGACACTTCTTGACCATCTTCGTGATGGGGGAGTGGAAACACATGCCGTGGGAAAAATTGGTTCGATTTTCAATGAACAAGGCATTGATGTTTCCCACCACGATGCTGGCAATCCTGCATGCATGGCTCGAACTCTGGCCATAGCCGAGGAGCGGAGTGATCAGAACCGATTTGTTTTTGTGAATCTTGTGGATACCGATATGGTGTTTGGGCATCGCCGAGATCCGAAGGGATATCACGATGCGGTGGCTGCCATTGATGCATTTCTTCCTCAATTAGAGGAGAGGCTTCATCCAGGAGATTTGATTCTGGTCACAGGTGACCATGGATGTGATCCAACCTTTAAAGGAACAGATCACACCCGGGAACATGTTCCTCTTTTGGTTCGCGAGGTTGGTTCAACCGATTCAGCGGCTGATGACCAGTCCTTAGGACTTCGGTCCAGTTTTGCCGACCTTTCTGCTTCTGTGCAGAAGGCGTTTGGACTCCCTTCAAAAGGAGAGGGGCAGGCCTATTAAGGCTGTGCAGTTCTCAGGCCTCCATCCTTGCGGAGGCCATATTCCATCGGGTATATTGCATCATTACGAATGCAATTTTTTTAAAGGAGATTTTAGATGAAAAGAGCCATTACCGTTCTCTTCGCACTGTGTCTCGTGGCTTCTTTTGCCTTTGCCAATGGTGAAGGTGAAGGTGGCGATGCTCCCAAAATGAAGGTGGGCATGGTTACTGATGCAGGTACCATCGATGACAAGTCTTTCAACCAGGGTACTTGGGAAGGAATTCTTGAGGCTGCTGGTCAGGGACTCATCATGGAGAAGTACCTCAAGCCTGCTGGTACCACTGAGGCTGATTACATCAAAGAAATTGGCAATCTCTACGATGCCGGTTACAAGTTTATTGTGACTCCTGGTTTCAAGTTCGAAACAGCAATTTTTGCTGCTCAGGACAAGTATGATGATGCTAAATTTGTGTTGATTGATGGTTACCCCCATGCTGGTGACTGGGCTCCTGTTGTTGGTGCCAACACCGTGTCCATTTTCTTTGCAGAGCATGAATCCGGCTTCTTGGCTGGTGTTGCTGCCGCTCTTCAACTTGAGAATGGTGAAGTGGGCTTCATTGGTGGTATGGAAATTCCTGCCGTCCAGAAGTTCAACTGGGGATTCCAGCAGGGATTGGCCTATGCCAATGCAAACATGGGAACCAATGTTGCTATCAATGCAGAAAATGTCATTTACCAGGGCACCTTTAGTGATGTTGCCGCTGGTCAGCAGTTGGCTGCAGCCATGTTTGACAAGGGTCTCAGTGCTGTCTTCTGTGCCGCTGGTGGTGTTGGCGTTGGTGCCATTAACGAGGCCAAGGCTCGTGCCAAAAATGGTGAAGAAGCCTGGGTGATCGGTGTGGATGTAGACCAGTATTCCGAAGGGATTTACGAAGGCGAGAAGTCTGTTGTTATGACCTCTGCCATGAAATACATCAACGTGGCTGCCTATGACATGATTGTCAAAGAATTGGCTGGCGCCTTCCCTGGTGGTGAAACCATCATGTTTGATGCCACCAATGATGGTGTTGGTATTCCTCCTGTGAATCCCAACCTGAGTGATGATGTCCAGGCCAAGGTCAAGGACGTTTTTGCCAAGCTCAAAGCCGGTGAGATTGTTGTTGCCGCTGAGCAGGGCGACCTGATCAAATAAGTCCCGCGGGATGAGAGGGGGACGGAGTTCCGTCCCCCTTTTTTTTCCGCATAGCGTCCTCTTGGAGACAAGGAGGACGAGAGAGGAGCGATCCGTAGTGGAGACACCCATTATTGAAATGAAGGGAATTCGAAAAGAATTCCCCGGTATTGTCGCAAATGACGACATCACCATCACCCTAGCGAAGGGGGAAGTCCTTGCCTTGCTCGGTGAAAACGGTGCAGGCAAATCCACCCTGATGAGCATTCTTTTTGGTCTGTACACACCAGATCGAGGAAGCATTGCTGTCAAAGGGAAAGAGGTGAAAATTGAGAACCCCACCCATGCAAATCGGCTTGGGATTGGAATGGTTCATCAGCATTTCAAACTCGTCCATAATTTCACCATCACTGAGAACATTGTTTTAGGGATGGAGCCCAAAAAAGGCCTGGGCATGGACCTTGCCTCCGCTTCAAAGCGCATCAAGGAGCTGAGCGAGCACTACGGCCTGAACGTTGATCCTGATGCAAAAATTGAAGATGTTTCGGTGGGTATGCAGCAGCGAGTAGAGATTCTTAAGATGCTCTATCGTGATGCAGAAGTTCTGATTTTTGATGAACCCACCGCTGTACTGACGCCCCAGGAGATCACCGATCTGATGGGCATCATGCGAAACCTCATTGCTGAGGGAAAATCCATCATCCTCATCACTCATAAACTCAAAGAAATCAAAGCCATTGCAGACCGTTGTACTGTGATTCGACGGGGACGCTTTATTGGAACTGTGGATGTTTCTGAAACCTCGACGGAGAAAATGGCTGAGATGATGGTGGGACGCGAAGTCTCATTCTCTGTGGAAAAAGGTGATATTCAACAGGGAAGCAAAGTTCTTGAAATCAACAACCTGAGCGTCATGAATAAACGTGGTGTTTTGGGTGTGAAAGATTTCTCCTTGGATGTTCATGGTGGTGAGATTCTTGGTCTTGCTGGTGTGGATGGGAATGGACAAACCGAACTGGTTGAGGCTTTAACCGGACTGACCAAGGTGGAAGAAGGAACCATCTTCCTGAATGGTCAAGACATCACTTCCAGTTCCATACGCGCCCGCATCCAGCAAGGGATGGCGCATATCCCAGAGGATAGGCAGAAACGTGGTTTGGTTCTGGACTATTCTGTGGAAGATAATCTTATTCTTGAAAATTATGCCGATCCTCGGTTCAACACCTATGGCTTTCTTCGACGGGATGCCATTCGTGAGAATTCTGAGGCCATTATAGAGAATTTTGATGTTCGTGCCGGACAGGGTGGGGCCACCCCAGCTCGATCCCTATCTGGTGGAAACCAGCAAAAGGCCATTGTGGGACGTGAGATTAGCCATGATCCTGAATTGTTGATTGCCGTCCAACCCACGCGTGGTTTGGATGTTGGTTCCATTGAATACATTCATAAGAGACTCGTGGAACAGCGAGATTCGGGTAAGGCGGTGCTCCTGGTGTCCTTGGAGTTGGATGAGATCATGGATCTCTCTGACCGCATTGCCGTCATCAGCCATGGGGAGCTGGTGGGCTTAGTCAATGCCGATGAAATTGACGAAAACGAAGCCGGCCTCATGATGGCTGGTGTCGCCAAAGGATCTGCATCATGACCATAAAACTTCCCCGTATTCCTCGGGCCGTGACTGTGGCCCTCATATCCGTGTTCTTAGGGCTTCTTGCCGGAGCCGTGTTTATGCTGGTAACCGGGAGTAATCCCTTTGCCGGATACACGTACTTGTTCCGCGGTGGTTTGATGAACATTGAACGTTTTGGAAATACCTTTGCAACAGCCACTCCGTTGATTCTCACTGGCCTTTCCGTCGCATTTGCCTTCAAAACAGGTCTCTTTAACATTGGTGCCTCCGGACAACTTCTCATGGGTGGATTGTGTGCAACCGCTGTGGGATTAACCGTTGTGCTTCCTAAACCACTGCTTTTGGTGCTCATGCTTTTGGCTGCGATTGCTGGCGGAGCCTTGTGGGGTTTGGTACCCGGTATTCTCAAGGCTCTGTTCAATGTCCATGAAGTTGTGGCCACCATCATGATGAACTGGTTGGCCTATTGGACCGTATATTACACCATTCCCGCCTATTTTAAGGGGGAGTTCCTGGAGACCGAATCTCGAAAAATCCCGGACATTGCCTCACTGCGGGTTCCAGGTTTAACAGAGATGTTTGATGGATCCTACATCAATTTAGGTGTGTTCATTGGGATTCTAACGGTTCTGCTCATCTGGGTGATTTTGGAGAAAACCGTTCTTGGTTATGAATTGAAAGCTGCTGGATTTAACCGCTTTGCCGCAGAATATGGTGGCATGAAAGTGAACCGAAACATTGTGCTTTCCATGACCATTGCTGGTGCTCTTGCCGGTGTGGGTGGACTGACTTTGTACTGTGGTTATGCCGTGAACATTCAGATTGGTATTTTGCCCACCCAGGGCTTTGATGGCATTGCCGTATCTCTCTTGGGGGCAAATTCTCCTATTGGAGTCTTGTTCTCAGCCCTGTTCTTTGGTTTGCTCCATTCTGGTAAGGGCTTTATGAATGCCATGACGGAAATTCCTCCCCAGATTGGTGACACCATCATTGCCACCATTATTTATTTCTCGGCGACCAGCGTTTTGATTGAGCGCTACCTGGATAAAATCAAAACCTTCATGGGCAACCGGGCCTTCAAGAAGGCGAATGCCGCCGAACAGGAGGTTCGTTAGTATGTGGCACACAATTGAATTCATTTTCCCATATGCCATCACCTTCACCATTCCCTTGCTCATCACCTCTTTGGGAGGTTTGATTTGCGAACGTTCTGGTGTGGTGAACATCGGATTAGAAGGCTTGATGATCATTGGTTCCTTCGCGGGAGCTCTCACCATTTCTCTCCTTTGGCCTGCGATGGGAGCTGGTCAGGAATCCATTGCGATTTGGGTTGGTCTTTTGGTGGCCATGATTGCAGGAGCACTGTTTTCCCTGCTTCATGCCTTTGCCAGTATCAATCTCAATGCCAACCAGGTCATTAGTGGTACGGCCATCAATATGATTGCCAGTGCATTGACGGTGTATTTTGCCCGGTTCATTACCGGAAGCGGAAACATCCAAATTGTGAGTGGTTTGCGTCGTTTTGACGTTCCTGTTCTTTCAAAGATTCCTGTGATTGGACCCCTCTTCTTTACGCAAACCTATGCCTCTACATGGCTTGTCGTGGGACTTTTGGTGGGTTCCTGGTACATGATTTACAAAACACCCTTTGGTTTGCGCCTGCGATCCTGTGGTGAACATCCCCATGCTGCCGATGCCGCGGGTGTGAATGTGAAGCTGGTTCGATACATTGGTGTGATGTTCTCAGGGGCCTTTGCTGGTTTAGGCGGAGCCTTGATTCTTGTAACCTATTCCGGAGAATTCAGTGGTTCTGTTGCCGGTCTTGGATTCCTGGCATTGGCCGCTCTGATTTTTGGTCAATGGCGTCCTCTTGGCATTCTAGGAGCAACCTTCTTCTTTGGTATTGCCAGCACATTGGCCAATGTGTCCCAGGTGGTTCCTGCCCTGGAAAGAATCCCCGGTTTGATTCTTAAGGCCTTCCCCTATGTGGTGACCTTGGTGGCCTTGATTGCCTTCTCAAAATCTTCTCAAGCTCCTAAAGCGGCAGGAGAACCCTACGATCCCGGTAAACGGTAGAATCCCGAGGGTTTTGATTCCACAGGTTCACTCTATGATGGAGTGAACCTCATCATGGCGTTCCCCACACATCGTAAGGATGAGGGGAACGCTTTGGTGCATTTCAAACGCTCCTCTTCTGTTCCATGGATTTTAGACTTACGAGTTCCAAGGACCTTCTTGTATCGACAGTCTGGAGGGGTTTCGTCTATGATGCTTCAAACTATGACCCGACGTTTGATCATCTTTACCATTGGGCTTCTGAGCACAATGGTCGTTTTCACCTCCTGCACTTCTGGAGCCTTTAGAGCGGAACAGCCAGCAGAAGAACTTGAACCTCTTCAGCCCACACGTCCCCGTTTTCTTGCGCCAGAGGATAGGCCTTTAAACCGAATCCTTTTGACATGGGAAGAATCCTCTTCCGTTGATGGTTATGAGATTCAAATGTCTCATCAAAATTCCTTTGAGGATGTTGATGGAACATGGATGGTTCGAGGGCGTCAGTTGGAAGTGGAAATTCCAACAAACGCTGTGGTGTGGTTTCGGATCCGATCTTTTACCAAATCAACAACGAGCCGTTGGAGCATTCCTTTGGCCGTAGGAGGGGAAAACCCATCATGAACGTGAGCAACGAGATACTCTGGCTTGCAATGTTGCTTTTGAACTTTGCAGCTATCCTCGTCATCTATCGGTACTTTGGCCGAGTCGGCCTCTATGCCTGGGTGCCAATTTCCGTGATTGTGGCCAACATCCAGGTGATCAAGACCATAGAGCTCTTTGGAATCTCGGCCTCTTTAGGAAATATTGTGTATGCCACAAGTTTCTTGGCCACAGATATTCTTTCCGAAAACTATGGAAAGAAGGATGCTGGTAAGGCGGTGGGAATTGGTTTTCTTTCGCTTCTTTCCTTAACGGTTTTTATGAACCTTGCCATTCTTTTTGAGCCTTCTCCTGCAGATTTTGCTCAAGAAAGCATGGCCACATTGTATTCACTCTTGCCCAGGATCGCCCTGGCCAGTTTTACGGCCTATGGTTTGAGTCAGCTTCATGATGTTTGGGCCTATGCCGCCATGAAGAAACGTCGGCCAGATCGCCGTTGGATTTGGATGCGAAACAATGTGTCCACCATGGTCAGTCAGGCCATTGATTCTTTGGTGTTTGTAACAATTGCTTTTGCAGGAGCCATTCCAGCAAAAGAGTTCTGGGAAATTGCCATCACAACCTATATCTTAAAGTGGGTTGTTGCTGCTGCAGATACGCCTTTGGTGTATCTGGCGGCTCGTTGGAAAGAAAATGGAAAAGTCCGGGAGGGCTAATGTTCTTCTTTTTACTCAAAAAATCATTTTTTGATGCATGGGATAATCTTGGCGCGGTAATCATGGGCAATATTGCCACTCTCCTGGTTGGCATGGCGGCTCTTTGGCCTGCGTTTGCTTTGATGGAAGCGGGATCAGCTCTGGGGTTGATTCCCATGTTTGCAGCGATACCACTTCTCTTTGTGGTGGTTGGTGTGGTTTCTGCTGTGATGCGAGAAATTGCGGATTATCGGCGTTTTGCCTGGAGTGATTTGAAGGAAGTTCTCCGTAAAATGTGGAAACCTTCTCTTCTCTTGTCGCTTTGTGCCTCGGCATTTTTTGCGGCTTCCTTTTTTGGAATGACCTACTACACCTCGCTTGGAGGCATGCTGGGCTTGGGAGCGGCTGCTTTGCTGTTTTGGATTACACTGGGAGTTTCCATGGTTTTGCTCTGGTTTTTCCCGGCAGCAAACCGACTTGATGGTGGGTTCAAAAAGTTGCTCAAGAAAAGTGCCATTTTGATGTTTGACAATCTGGGACTGTCCTTGTTTATGATTTTCATTGCTGTGCCACTTCAGCTGTTTCTTTGGCCCATCACAGCCTTTGGTGCTTTTGGCCCTGCCGGAATCCAGCTGATGCTCAGTGGGGCTCTGCGCCTGCAACTGTTCCGCTATGACTGGATGGAAGAGCATCCCGATGCCTCCAAGAAAGACGTTCCATGGTTTGAACTTCTTCTTGAAGAGCGGGATAGAGTGGGGAAACGAACCCTCCGGGGAATGATTTTCCCCTGGAAGGAGTAGTCTAATCCGGGATGCGCATGCGACTCTTGCGCCATTGACTGGCCGTCTTTCCTGTCACGGCTTTGAAGGTGCGTGAAAATGCATGAATATCCCGGTACCCAACATTGGCGGCAATTTCACCAATGCAGCGGCCGGACACTTCCAATAGATGTTGGGCCGCTGTGATGCGGAGCTTCTTCCTATAGGCCATGGGCGGAAGCCCGTAACGAGACGTGAAGGAACGAATAAAGGCTCCTTCACTCAAGCAGGCCTCTTGAGCCAATTGGCCCGTGGTGAGAGGGCTGGCAAATTCCCGTTCCAGCAAGGTTCTGGCCTTTTCTAATCGATCCCCATTCCCATCACCCAAACTCGCCGCACCGGATTCAAGATAATCGCAAAGTGCCAAAGCAAATCGTCCTAAAGAAAGGGCGGCCCAGGATTCATTGGAAGAACGACCTTCTGTGAGAGCTCCGAGTATTTCCAGAAACAACCCCTCTAGACGTTCCCAGTGAGGGGGTGGGATTTGCAGAACAGAATCGGGGAGTCGGGGAACCTGCCCAAACCAGTTTTGAAGCATTTCTCTCCAGGGCATTTCAACAGGAGTCCCATCCTCCTCCCGGACATCAAAGGTCACCTCAATAAAAGAGCCGCCACCAGGCTGTTGGGGACGATACTCATGAAGTATTTGAGGATCGGTCAGAACCAATGTTCCCCGTCCGCAGGGTAGGAGTCGGCCATCATGAAGCATGGCATTTCCTTCCCCAGTGAACATGAGGGCGTGGTATCCAGAATGGGCATGGCCCCGTTCCGCAGCAGCAATGGGGCCAGGATCATCGGTGGGCCAAGAGGAATGGCCAGCATGAAGAAACGTTAAATGTCCCAAGCCTGGAGAAGCCGGAACACCAAGGAGGGCAGAAGTTGTTGGATTCGCTTGAGTACGAATATATTCGTTCATTCGCATGGTATCAGAATATAACAAATTAAAGACAGATCCAGCGCTTTTTTTTTGAAAAATGGCCGATATAATGCAAAACATAACGTTCGACGCCATTCAAGACCACAGCGTCACGTGAAGGAGGCCCGCATGGCCGGTAAGAATCTCCTTGAGAAAGTCTGGGAACGTCATAAGGTTCGTACTCTTCCCTCAGGGCAAGACCAACTGCTCATCGGACTGCATCTGATTCATGAAGTCACGTCCCCCCAGGCCTTTGGTATGCTGGAAGAACGGGGACTTTCGGTGGCTTATCCCCACCGTACCTTTGCCACGGCGGATCACATTGTTCCGACAGAAGATGTTTCTCGGCCTTATGCTGATCCTTTAGCAGAAAAAATGCTGGTGGCATTAGAAGAAAATACAAAGAAACATGGAATTTCCTTCTTTGGAACGGAATCCGGGAAACAGGGCGTTGTTCACGTTGTGGGTCCCGAGCAGGGATTAACTCAACCGGGAATGACCATTGCTTGTGGGGATTCTCATACCGCCACCCATGGCGCTTTTGGAGCCATTGCCTTTGGTGTGGGAACCAGTCAGGTTCGCGATATTTTAGCCACGGGTACCATGGCCATTGCTAAGCCCAAAGTGCGACGCATCCTGGTGAAGGGACAGCTCAATGAGGGCGTTGGTGCCAAAGATCTCATCCTGGCCATCATTGGAAGGTTGGGTGTGAATGGTGGCTTGGGTTATGCCTATGAATATGCTGGTGAAGCCATTGAGGCCATGAGCATGGAAGAGCGTATGACGCTCTGCAATATGAGCATTGAGGGGGGAGCTCGGGTGGGCTATGTCAATCCCGATGAAACCACTTACTCCTGGCTGGCTGGCCGACCCTATGTCAAAGATGATGCTGCCATGCGAGCCTTTGGTGATGAGGTTCGGTCTGATGCCAATGCGTTTTATGATGACGAGGTAGTCTTCCAAGCGGAGGATATAGCTCCCATGGTGACCTGGGGAATCAACCCGGGGCATGTGGTGCCTGTTGATGGACAGCTTCCGTCTTTAGAATCCCTCCCCGAAGAAGAACGTTCCACAGCCGAACGTGCCTATGAATACATGGGATTTGCTCCCGGTGAATCCATGGCAGGAAAAGATGTGGACGTGGTGTTCATTGGTTCCTGTACCAATGGACGACTTTCAGATTTCCGTGAAGCCGCAGCCGTCATTCAAGGAAAGAAAGTAGCTCCAGGAATCAAGGCCTTGGCCGTTCCTGGCAGTCAAGAAGTGGCCAAAGCCGCTGAATCAGAAGGCTTGGATGAGATTTTCCGAAAGGCAGGCTTCCAGTGGAGGCATGCTGGATGTTCCATGTGTTTGGCCATGAATCCCGATAAACTGGAGGGCCGTCAACTTTCGGCCAGTACTTCCAATCGAAACTTCATTGGCCGCCAGGGCTCACCTGTGGGACGTACTCTTTTGATGAGTCCCAGAATGGCCGCGGCTGCCGCCATTGCTGGTAAGGTTGTGGACATCCGTCAAACAGGGGGTGAGGCATGAATGTAACAGGAATCAAAGGCGCGGCCATTCCCGTGCGTGGAAATGACATTGATACAGATCGCATCATTCCTGCCCGGTTCATGAAATGCGTGACCTTTGCCGGACTGGGGGCCTATGCCTTCCATGATGAGCGTCAAAATACCGATGGTTCCTCAAAAAAACATCCCTTTGACGATGCACGTTGGGCTGGACATCCTGTGTTGGTTTCCAACGCCAACTTTGGTTGTGGATCATCCCGAGAGCATGCACCACAGGCCCTCAAAGACTATGGAGTGAAAGCAGTTGTGGCCGAATCTTTTGCTGAGATTTTTGCTGGAAACTGCTGCAGCTTGGGCATTCCTGCGGTCACCTTGTCATCAGAAGACATCCAGGATCTCTTAACGGTGATTGAAGAAAATCCCCAGACAGAGGTGAACATCGATGTGGATGCCATGACGGTGAAACTGGAAGGAAAAGAGTGGAAGGCCACAATGCCATCCTCCCACCGAAATGCACTGTTGGACGGCAGTTGGGATTCCACAGGGGTCCTTCTTGAGGGAAAAGAGAACGTGGCGGCAACAGCGGCTCAGCTTCCTTACATGAAATAAACCCATCTGATAATTGAAAAAGCCCGGAGCGTGAGCACCGGGCTTTTTTTTACTCCCCATTTGGGCGTCCCCCCCGGCAAGCCGGGGGTCGGGCTATTCGGGGGTTCCGTCCTCGTACCTCGGACCGGCTCCGCCGCCCCTATTATCCCTGACGCAGTAGAGAGCAAAGGACACGTGCAAACTTGTCCTTTGCCGAGACAAGGAGAGGGACACCAAAGGTATCCCTGACGCAGCCTGAGGGGAAAAAGGCTGTTACTGTTATTTTTGCAACAGCCTCAATCTTAAAGAAGCTCAGAAATCAAATCATCCACGCGATTTGTTTTTTCCCAGGGGAACTCTGCACGACCAAAATGGCCATAGGCGGCCGTATTCTGGTAGATGGGCTGCTTGAGCTGGAGTGTTTCAATGATGCCTGCTGGCTTCAAATCAAAAATCCGGGGAATAGCAGCTTCTATGCGGCTCTCATCCACTTTTCCAGTCCCAAAGGTGTCCACATAGATGGAGAGGGGATCGGCCACACCAATGGCATAGGCCAACTGCACTTCGGCTTCATCACACACCCCGGCAGCCACCAAGTTCTTGGCAATGTAGCGAGACATGTATGCAGCTGAACGATCCACTTTAGAGGGATCTTTTCCACTGAAGGCTCCGCCGCCATGGCGGGAGTATCCACCATAGGTATCCACAATGATTTTACGCCCTGTGAGGCCGGCATCACCCTTGGGACCACCGGTCACAAATCGACCTGTGGGGTTGATGTGGTAGACCGTGGAGTTTGTCAGCAGTTCAGCAGGAAGGGCTGGTTTCACCACTTCCTCAATCAGACCTTCCTTGATGCTACTGTGGGAAACTCCATCCCGGTGCTGGTGAGAGAGCACCACGGTTTCAATGGCCTGGGGTTTGCCCTCAGCATAACGAACAGTAACCTGACATTTGCCATCGGGGCGCAGGTAATCCAGGGTTCCAGATTTTCGCACCTGAGCAGCCTTGCGCATGATGTCATGAGAGAACTGAATTGGAGCAGGCATGAGCTCATTGGTTTGACGACAGGCATAGCCAAACATGATGCCTTGGTCTCCGGCACCTTGCTCTTTATGCAAACCAGAACCGGCCGTTACACCTTGGGAAATGTCTGGAGATTGGGGCTTGATGACGGAAAGGACGGAACAGGACTGGCTGTCAATACCATCCTCAGGATCGTCATAGCCAATGTCGCTCAAAACATCACGAGCAGCTTGAATGATGTCGATGTAGCCTTCCGTGGTGATTTCGCCACCCACGAGCACAAGACCCGTGGAGCAAAAGCATTCGCAGGCCACCCGGGATTCTGGATCTTGGGTGAGGGCTTTATCGAGAATGGCGTCAGAGATGATGTCGCACACCTTGTCTGGATGCCCTTCGCCGACGCTCTCGGAAGTAAAAATGAAATCCTTGCGGTTGTTCATGGCCTGAACTGTACGTTTCGTGTTCCCTAAGGTCAAGGATGAGAGGGGAAGTGACGCAAAAATCCTATGCTTTTATCATCCTTTCGCCTATCAAAAAAAAACCATAATTTCACGGCACCATCCATCTTCTTGATACCGGAGATTTCAATGGGATTCTGTGGAACTTAGGCTGTGATGGGAGGAGTTTCGTCATCCCCTTCAAGATACTGAGTGAGGGCATCTCGAAGAAGATGGAATCCCGTTCCCTGAAAATTCGTAAAGGAAAGTAGGGGGGATGGCTCCAATTCCACAACAAGAAAGTCTACATCCACAATTTGATGTCCCACCTTCAAAGATGCCCCTTGGACACAATCTCCAGGGGCCATTTCCTCCCATTGGCCACCAGATTGCACAAGAGCGCCCTGGCAACTCACCTCTGTGAGGTTGCAGGCCATCATGTTTTTTTGTACAGGATGCTGAAAGATCATTTTCCCAGGAATGGAAAACTGAGGGGGACGTGTTTCCTCTAAAGGAGAATCATCGGAAAAATCCCCTTTACCAAGGGGAATCTCCTCTGTTTCCTCCACATGCAGAATCAAGCCTTCCGATTCATTAGGAGTCGTCAGGTTTTGGATTCCCTCTGAAAGAGGGGCCATCTTCTCTTCCTCGAGGAGAGGCTCCAGGATTGCGTGGATTTCTGTGAGTCCAGCCTCATCCCACCATGGAGCACAGAGGGCCTTCACCCCCAAAAATGTGGCCTTTTCCGATTCTTGTTCCGAAAACGAAGATGGAACGGTGAGCAGGACATGGCTTTGAGGATTACGTTCTTTGAGATGCTGAACCAACAGTTTCCAATGTCGTGGATAGTCAGCCGCATCACATATGAGTATGTCGGGATTCACTTCATCCAAATTGTCCAGAGCTTTCAAGGGATGATTGTAGGCAATCACCCGAGCTGGTCTGACCAGCTCTTGAAGGGGGATTGACCGGTTTGAATCCGCCGCAACCAAGAGAATAATCACAAATCGCGTCCTAAATTCACGGTATCATATCCCACAACTCGCCAGAATCCATCGGCATTTGTGTCCCGGCGGAGTCGGAAGGTGTAGAGACTTGTTCGGGCAAGAGGGCCGTCGGCAGCATCATACACTTTTTGATTTTCAACCGTAATGCTGCCTTCTTCTTCTGTGTAGGAAACCCGCGAGAGTCTCCAGTCTTCTAAATCTTTGAGGGGGAGTTGGCCATCCTCTAAGGTGCCAGCGGCAAGAGCTTCTCGGTAATCGGTAATGGCCCGTTCATGCTCAGCAGCACTCATGCGATTCCATCGGTCTCGATGGGTAGGAAGTTGACGAACAATGGATTCCACATCGTAATAGCGCAGGGCCACATCCCAATCGCCTCGTGTGATGGCCTTAAGCAGTTCATTCACCAGAGTGGGAGGCTCTAAGTCCAGACGTCCATAGAGCGTAGAATCCATTTCTTGAGGGCCCACAGCTTCCACACGACGGATGGCCCAGTATCCCTCAGGATTATGCAAATACACCCGAAGCTGGCGACTAAATCGTTCTCCAAAGGGTTCAAAGTCGGCATTGAGTCGAACCGTGGCCTCATTTTGAAGCACTCGAGCCGAAACAAATTCCGTGGTGAGGGCAGGATGTTCAAAGCCTGGAATGGCAGACCAATCTCCTTCCAGGAGTCGTGATTTAAGATCTTCCACGTTAAAGTTGCCAGAGGACGTTTGGGCCAGTGAATCCAAATCCATGTACACCAAGGCGCGGTTGTAGCGTGAAAAACTTCGGGATTCAAAGGTTTCCATCACCACGCTTTTTGGATCAAGGTCACGGAGGGCCAGGGCCTGAACCACTTCTGCGTCCAATTCTTCTTGCCAACGTTTTCCCGTTTGTGGAAGCACGGTGAGATCTAAAACGGTGGTGGCATTGAGCATCCGTTTCTCTCCACCCCGAAGATCAGGAAAGAAATACCCGGTCAGTCGGTACTGTCCTGGTTCTGAAAGATTCACCCAATCAGAAAGATTTACCGTGACACTCATTTCCTGACCTGGAGAAAGATGAACCGGTCTATAGCTTGATGAGCGAGAGAGTGCGGCCGGTAGAGTGGCTGCCACTGGAGCTGGCTGCCCAGAGAGACTACGGGCGTCAAATCCAAAACTGAGACGCGCATCATCTGCAAGAAAGAAGGATAAATCCTCATCCATAGAATCCATGGGATTCGAAAGGGTGAGCTTTAAGGACACCTCATCTCCTGGATAATAGATATTCTTGTCGTGATAGCGTATGCTAAAGCGCGCGTCCGCGAAGACGGACGCTTGGGTGATGATGGCCGTGATGATGACGGCGCAAATTGTCCTTCGTTGCATAAGGCCCCCCGGAGGGTCGTGGTTTACATGTACTTTATCGGTGAGTCTCTATGTTGAATCAATTCAAATCGTCTGTCGATCGCGCTTTAGCAGGACTTCCAGGTTGGAAATCCCTCCGAAAAGAATGGACAGAGGGCCGTTTTCCTCTGGAAGCCTCGGGAGCTCGGGGACCTTGGTCTGCTCTTGTCCTTTCAAAACTGGCTGAGGTTACTGGTGGTCCCCTCCTGGTTGTCACCGGTGATGAGGCAGAAGCACGGGCCCTGGCATCGGATCTTGAAATTTTTGCACCTAAAGTGGCCCATTTCCCCTGGTGGGGGACCATGCTTTATCGGGGTGTTTCGCCTCAGGCGGCTGTTTTTGGGAAACGGGCTTCCATTCTGGCAGATCTTGCATCTGGTGAGCGATTCATTGTGGTGACCTCGCTTCGAGCGGCCTTAGGATTGCTTCCCTCTCCTCAGTCCATTCAAAAACGACTGATTGAGCTGAAAGTGGGAGGTGCCATTGATCCCGTGGAAATTGAAAGTCGCTTAGAACGATTTGGTTACACAAGAGTTCCTCGGGTGAGCGTTCCTGGAGAATTTGCCCTTCGAGGGGAGGTTCTGGATGTGGCTCCCTTGGGTGAAAAAGAGGCTCTCCGCATTGCTTTTGCCTGGGATGAAGTGGATGAAATTCGCACTTTTGATCCTTTAACCCAAGCCTCTACAGGGAATGTTGACCATGCAGTTCTTCATCCACTGAGAGAAGTGGTGTGGGATGATGAATCCATTTCCTGTTTGGAAGAGCATCTGCCAGAGGGAAACTATGACGAGGTGCTGGAAGCCCTAAAAACGGGCCGGGAATGGCGCGGTGAAGAGTTATTCTACCCCTTAGCATCAGGAGGAACGTACACTCTTCAGGATTATTTGGGCCAGCGCTCTGTGACGGTTTTTTCTGGGGCAGAACGATTGCGAACGGGCGAAAAAGGGATGCAAAAAGAGCATGCCGAACTCTATGCCAAAGCCCTTGAGGGCCAATTGGCTGTTCCCAGTCCGGAGCTCATCACCACCTCGCTCACACTCTTTCGAGAGGCACGTTTACGCCGAATGGATTTGCTGGATCTTCGGAAGGAAGAAGGCCCAGAGCCCCATGAATTGGCCAGTGAAAGCGGCCGCTCCTTTTTTGGCAACATTGCCTACATGAAGGATGAGTTTGCCACCCTCACGGCCTCAGGCTACACCATCTATGTTTTTGCAGAAAGTGAATCTCAATCCCAACGAATCGAGTATCTTCTGCGGGATAATGAAGGTGTTCAGGTTGGACCGGCCTCCCTCTCAGAAGGATTCCACCTTCCCCGAAATAAAATTCTTGTGGTGCAGGAGAATGAGATTTTTGGCCGGCGTAAGCGCGCTCCTGCCTCAGTCACCAAGGCAAAAAGTGCAGCCATAGACTCCTTTGTGGATTTGAATCCTGGGGATTTGGTGGTGCATATCAATCACGGCATTGGACGCTTTGAAGGCATTAAGCGCATCAAGGTGGCTGGAGCCGAACGGGATTACATCACCCTCCGCTATGCCGATGAAGAAACCATCTTCATCCCTCTTGAACAGGTGAATCTGGTTCAGCGCTACATCGGAAATGATGGCCGTATCCCGCGCTTAGACCGCATTGGTGGTCCTTCATGGGAAAAGAAAAAGAACAAGGTAAAAAAATCGGTTGCCGATTTGGCCGACCGCCTTGTCAAACTTTATGCCCGTCGGCAAACGGCTCAAGGGTATTCCTTTCCCAAGGATGATGACTTCCAAATCAGTTTTGAGGCAGCCTTCCCCTGGCAGGAAACCGATGATCAGCTGGCCGCTATTTCGGAAGTGAAAGGGGATATGGAATCCCATCAGCCCATGGACCGCTTGGTGTGTGGAGATGTGGGATATGGGAAAACAGAAATCGCCATGCGAGCGGCGTTCAAAGCCGTGATGGGTGGCCGCCAAGTGGCGTATCTTTGTCCCACCACCATTTTGGCCGAACAGCATCATGAAAGCTTCACAGAACGATTTAAGCGTTTCCCCGTCACGGTGGGCATGCTGAGTCGCTTTGTAACCCCAGCAGAAAGAAAACGCACCATTGCTGGATTGGAAAAAGGGGATATCGATGTGGTGATTGGCACCCATCGTATCCTGTCCAAAGATGTGAAGTTCAAAAATCTTGGGCTGGTCATCATTGATGAAGAGCAACGGTTTGGGGTGAAAGACAAGGAGCGACTCAAGGAGATTAAGGCCAGTGTGGACTGTCTCACCCTTTCCGCCACGCCCATTCCCCGAACCCTCCATATGTCCTTGCTGAAAATTCGGGACATGTCCTTATTAAAAACGGCACCCAGCAACCGCCAGCCCATTGAAACCTTCATTCAGGAATTTGATCCCGAATTGGTGGCCAAAGCCATACGGCGGGAGGTGGACCGGGGAGGACAAGTCTTCTTCTTGCACAACCGCGTGGAAAGCTTGGAACGCATCCAGCATTTCTTGCGGGATTTGGTGCCAGAAGTTTTTGTGGAAATTGCCCATGGACAGATGACGGCCCGGCAATTGGAAGACATCATGCATCGATTCATTCATGGAGCCTTCCAGGTCCTGGTGTCCACCACCATCATTGAAAACGGTATTGATATTCCCAATGTGAACACCATCATCATTGACCGGGCGGACATGTATGGCATCAGTCAGCTCTATCAGCTTCGAGGGCGGGTGGGGCGGTCTGGCCGTTTGGCCTATGCCTACATGCTTTATCCAGAGGGCCGGGAAATCAGTGAGTTGGCCATGAAGCGACTTCAGGTCATCAGTGATTTCACCGAGCTGGGAAGCGGATTCAAAATTGCCATGAAGGATCTGGAGGTGCGGGGAGCGGGAAATCTCCTTGGTGCTCAACAATCTGGTGATGTTTCTGCAGTGGGATTTGATTTGTACATCCGTCTTCTGGAAGAGGCCATTCGGGAACGCACCCAGGATGATGGCGAAGAAGTCTTTGAACCCTATTTGGAGCTGGATTATTCCGGCTTCATTCCGGTGAGTTACATCAGTGAGGAATCGGAAAAAATGGAGGTGTACAAGAAAATTGCCGCCGTGGCCACCGATGATGATCTGTCTCGCCTGCACAATGAGCTGCATGACCGATTTGGACCCATGCCGGATGAGGTTCATAGTTTACTTTCCCTTTGTGAAATCCGAATTCTGTGTCGGCGACTCAAGGTTTCCCACCTGAAGGAACGACGTGGAAAGGTGCAGCTCACCTTTGCTAAGGTTTCTGCCATTTCGGTGGATAAAGTGATGTCCCTCATGGCCTCCAGTGGTGGCCGAGTGAAGCTCGACCCCGCCCGGCCCGATGGCTTACTGATGGAAACAGGGAATGTGGGACTCAAGGAAAAATCCGAATTCCTTCGTGAACGTCTGGAGCAATTGGTCTAGGGATCAGTGAGCCTGGTCCTCACAGCAGGGCCAGGCGGGGCAGGGGAACGAGAAATATCAGAAAAACCGTCAGTTTTCGAAATCTCTTCACGGAAATTGACAGGGACAACCTCCTTCTTCGTCCCCCCTTTGACGGAAAATCCTCCTACCGATACCATGGGTTCATGGTAGATAATCCCCGTCGCATCAAGAGTTACGTCCTGCGGGCCGCCCGTATGTCCGAAGCCCAGAAGCTTGCCTATGATAAGCTTTCTCCCCGCTGGTGCGTTTCCCATGATCAGGTTTTTGACTGGGAACACCACTTCCCCCAAGCCTCTCGTCGTGTTGTTGAAATTGGATTTGGCATGGGTGATGCCACACGCCGACTCGCCGTCCATCAAAAAGACTGGGGAATCCTTGGTGTGGAAGTGCATCGCCCAGGAGTAGGAAAACTCCTGTGGTGGATGGACGAGGAGAAAATTGAGAATATTCGCATCGTCGAACATGATGCTGTGGAAGTTCTGCAAAAGGCCATTGCCCCGGAATCCGTGGATGGAGTCCATATCTGGTTCCCGGATCCCTGGCCCAAAAAACGCCATCATAAACGCCGTTTGATTCAAGTGGAGTTCATTTCCCTCGTGATGCAAATTCTGCGTCCTGGGGGCTACATCCATGCCGCTACCGATTGGCAACCCTATGCCGATCATATTCTGGAAACCCTCCAATCGGTCAGCGGCTTGTCGAATAAATATCCGGATTGGGCACCCAAGCCGGAATACCGTCCGGACACCAAGTTTGAAGCCCGAGGAGTGGCGGCAGACCGGGTGATCCGGGATATTGTGTTCGAGAAGGAGGCCTTATGAACGAGGACAACATCAATCCGTTTTTGACCAAGTATGCCGACATTGCTGATCGTCAAAACCGGATCCCCGTGGAGCTCTACGAGAAATTTTCGGTGAAACGGGGACTGCGTAATCCTGATGGAACTGGCGTCCTGGTGGGACTCACTGAAATTGGTCAGGTTCATGGTTACATCATGGATGAAGGGGAAAAAACTCCTGTTCCTGGCGTGCTGCGTTACCGGGGCATTGATGTCAAAGACTTGGTGGCAGGATTCCAAACCTCCGGCCGTTTTGGATTTGAAGAAACCGCCTTCCTCTTGCTCTTTGGATACCTGCCCAAAGAGGATGAACTCCAAACCTTCACCGACAGACTCGGAGAGATTCGTCGGCTTCCAGATGGATTCACAGAGGACATGATTCTCAAAGCACCCAGTGATAACATCATGAACAAACTGGCCCGCTCCGTCCTTTCCCTGTATTCCTTTGATTCCAATGCCGATGCCACAGACGTTCCCAACGTTTTCAAGCAAAGCGTGTTGCTTCTCAGTCGGTTCCCAGCCATTGTGGCCTATGCCTACCAGGCCAAGGCTCACTACTTCGATAACGCCAGTCTCTTCCTCCATTCTCCAGATCCCAATAAGGGAACGGCCGAGAATTTCTTGAGCATGGTCCGCGAAGATCAGTCATACACACGTCTTGAAGCAGAGATTTTGGATCTGTGTCTGGTGCTCCATGCCGAGCATGGTGGTGGTAACAACTCCGCCTTTTCCACCCATGTGGTCTCCTCCTCTGGAACCGACACCTATTCGGCCATTGCCGCTGCCGTTGGTTCCCTTAAAGGTCCCCTCCACGGTGGTGCGGCCAATCGCGTGCGCAGCATGATGCTGGATGTGATGGACAATGTGAAGGATTGGAATGACCGGGAGGAAGTTTCGGTGTACCTCACCCGCATTCTCAAAAAAGAAGCCTATGACAAGAAAGGCCTCATCTATGGAATGGGCCATGCCGTCTACACCATGTCTGATCCCCGGGCGGAGGTGCTCAAAGAGAAGGCGGAAGCCCTTGCTGAGGCCAATGGCCGTTTGGATGAGTACAAACTCTACACCTTGATAGAGGAGTTGAGCCCCGCCATTTTTGCTCAGGTGACGGGAAAACCCAAGGCTCTTTGTGCCAATGTGGACTTCTATTCAGGCTTTGTCTATGACTGCTTGAATCTTCCCATGGAATTGTTCACTCCCATCTTTGCCATCTCCCGCATTGCCGGTTGGTGTGCACACCGGGTGGAGGAAATTGTTTCGGGTGGACGCATCATCCGTCCCGCGTATCGGAGCATCACACGTCACCGGGATTACACTCCCATGGCTCAACGCTAAAAACTTAGACCGACCCCTGCGGGCCAATGGCCCTTGGGGGAGAAAAAATTGGGGCCAGCCCAAAGGCTGGCCCCAAACTCCTTTTCAGCGTGCGGCCTGGTTGAAAGCCGCCCGTTGAAGATTATTCAGAAGATTTTGCGCTGGCCGCCACAATGTCCTGGGCCACCTTTCCGGATACCGGTTCATAGTGACTGAACTCCATTTCATAGGCCCCTGTTCCTGAAGTCATGGACTTCATATCAATGGCATAGTTGAGAAGTTCTCCTTGGGGAACCAGAGCTTTGATGGACTGGATTCCTCCACCAATATTCACCTGATCCTGCACCCGGGCTCTCTTGGTGGACATGTCAGAAAGGACATCCCCCAGGTACTGGTCTTCCACAAAAACCGTCAGATTCACCATGGGTTCCAGAAGGGTGGGACCACATTTTTCAAAGGCCTGACGCAGGGCATTTTTGGCCGCAAGCTTGAAGGCCATCTCTGAGGAATCCACTGGATGTTCTTTGCCGTCATAGATGCTCACGCCAATGTCCACCATGGGATACCCCGCCAAGAATCCTTCATTCATGGCTTCCCGGAGGCCCTTTTCAATGCCAGGGAAATATCCTTTGCTGATGGAGCCACCCTTGATGTCATTGCTTAAGGTAAAATCTTCCCCTCGCTCTAAGGGACGGGCCTTGAGCAAAACTCGGCCATACTGACCATGCCCACCGGTCTGCTTTTTATGGGTGTATTCGGCATCGGCCGATTTGGTGATGGTTTCCCGGTATGGAACCCGGGGTTTGCGAGTTTTCACAGCAATTTTGGACTCTTTGAAGAGTTTTTCAAAAATGCTGTTCACATGCATCTCTCCCATGCCCGCAATCACGGTTTCCTTGGTTTCCTCATCAAACCGGATGGTGAAGGTGAGATCTTGCTCCGAGACACGGTGCAAGAAGTCATTCATTTTATCCTCTTCTTTCTGGTTCTCTGCATTGATGGCCAAAGCATGAACCGGAGCGGGGAGGGCCAAAGGTTTGAAGTGAATATCACCGGAACCGGCCACAAGGGTATCATTGGTTCGCACGGAATCCAACTTCACCACAGCTCCCAAATCGCCTGCACAGAGTTGGGGTGTTTCTTTGAGCGTTTTTCCATTGAGCAAGAACACCTTGGAAATCCGTTCCTTGCGGTCCCGTTGGGTGTTGTGAACCTCACAGGCCTTCAAACAGCCCTGAACCACCTTGACGTAGCTGATTTTGCCCGAAAATTTATCAATGGAGGTTTTAAACACAAAACCCGCAAAATCTCCCTCTGGGCTGTAAGCCAGAGCATTCCCATCCTCAAGAGGTTCCTCTTCCCGGCCAGGAGGGGGGCAAAGTTCCGCCAGAATGTCTAACAGGTCACTGATGCCTGTACCTTTTTCTGCCGAACCGCAGAGCACGGGTACAAAGGTGTTTCCGGCCATGCCCTCTAAAAGTCCCTTGATGATGTCTGGACCTTCTAAGGTTCCTTGATCAAAGAACTTTTCGGTGAGTTCATCATCCCCTTCTGCAGCCATCTCAATGAGTTTTTCGCGCCATTGGGCCACTTCATCATTGAGTTCAGCGGGAATGGGAGCTTCTTTTCCACCGGCCTCAATGGCCTTCATATGAAGCAAATCCACAATACCGGTGTGATTGGCCCCTTCTCCTAAGGGAAGATTCAGGGGAACCGCGGTGACACCAAAGGCCTCTTTGATTTCCGCCAGGGATTTGCGGAAGTCTGCACGGTCTTGGTCCATTTTGTTCACAAACGCCACCCGTGGTAGGTTGCGATGATTCAGCCTCCGCCAAAGCTTGACGGTTTCGATTTGGATACCCGCGGGTGCACTGATCACCATCACAGCGGTTTCTGCTGCTCGGAATGATGCCACAACTTCGCCCACGAAATCCGCGGACCCGGGGGTGTCCAGGACGTTGATTTTGACGTCCTTCCACATCATGTTCAGAAGGCTGGTGTGGAGGGAAAATTGATGCTCAATTTCATCCTCCAAGAAGTCACTGACGGTCTTTCCTGAACCAATGGATTCAGGCTTCGAGATGATGCCGGCCCGGAAGAGCATTTGCTCGGCCAGGGTGGTTTTACCGGTGGTGCCATGTCCGCAAACGGCGACGTTACGGATGGCGTTCATGGATAGGGCCATGAAAGAACCTCCTCGTTGACGCAGGATTCAGAGACAGGAAAATCCTACGACAGCCCTATTCAGTCGTCAAACAAATTCGAAGAAACTGTTCCTATGCCACTTCTGAGAGCATGATTGCATGAGCTCCTGAGGGGAAGGTAAGGGCAGGGGTTGGTTCTGTGATGATGGGGTTCTTGGCTGTTTCTTTGGCTGCGAAAGGGATGGGAAGGGGCCCGAAGGGCGAGTTTCTGGAACCTAGGGGCCAGAAACTCCGGAGGCGAGAGCCGGAGCCCTGGAGAGCCCGACCCCAGGGGGGACCCCCTGGGGATTCGCCCAATAACCACATTCACGTGTGTGGATTCTGGACCAATGAAGCGGGATTAGCGGCTGGATTTCTCTGCGAAATGGCTAAATTCCATGGAGAAGGATCCCCGACCCTGGGTGAGACTTCGCAGGGTGGTGGTGTATCCAAACATGCTCACCAAGGGGGCTTTAGCCTTCACCAGCTCAAAGGAGGGGCGGGATTCCATGCTTTCCACTTGTCCTCCCCGTTGGCTGAGATTGCTGATGACATCGCCTACCTGTTCTGCTGGGCACATCAAATCCACGTCCATCACGGGTTCCAAGAGGGTTGGGGCGGCCTCACGACAGGCTGAATCAAATCCCAGAGCGGCGGCGGTTTCAAAGGCAATTTCTGTGGCTGTGGTCTCCTGCCATTGAGCATCCACCAGGGTGGCCTTCACATCAACACAGGGATATCCCATGACAATGCCGGAGGGGAAGGAGGCTTCCACACCTCGACGGACGGCTTCTTGGAAGTTTTGAGGCAACTTCCCGGTGCTGAGGTCACTTTCAAAACTGTTTCCAGCACCTCGTTCTTGGGGCTCCACCCGAATGGTCACGGTGGCGGCATGGTCTTTGCCGGCCAGGGTGCGTTCATAGCTTTCCCGATGTTCTTTGGTGGTGGTGACGGTTTCCCGATAGGTGACCTGGGGATTTCCCACATTGGCTTCCACTTTGTACTCTTCCAGGACGCGGGTCACCAGAACATCCAAGTGCAACTCGCCCATGCCGGAGATGATGAGCTGTCCGGTTTCATCATTCTCCCGTACGGTGAAGGTGGGATCCTCTTTTTGAAGATTTTCCAGGGCCGTTTTGAGCTTGTCCTGATCGCTCATGGTTTTGGGTTCAATGGCCACGGAAATCACGGGCTCGGGGAATTCCATGGTGTCTAACACCACGGGATGCCCTTCGGAGGCCAGTGTTTCTCCCGTTCGGGCGATTTTCATTCCAATGGCCACACCAATATCACCAGCGCGCAATTCGGTGATTTGCTCATGGTGATTGGCATGCATGCGGAGCAGGCGATTCACCCGCTCTCGTTTGCGAGCATTGGCGTTGTACACGGCTGTGCCGGCCTTGAGCACACCAGAATACACCCGAATGTAGCACAGAACGCCCATTTCTCGGTCGTGTTGTATTTTGAACACAAGGGCGGAAAGATGCTCTTTATCATTTCGTTTGAGGGCCACTTCCGTATCTTTCTTCACCTGAATGGCGGTCACATCATTCAAATCTTCTGGAGCGGGAAGGTAGCGCACCACCGCATCCAAAACGGGCTGGACACCCTTATTTTTGAGGGAGGAGCCTACCAGAACAGGAACAGCCTGCTGGGCCATGGTGACCTGACGAAGGGTTTTGTGAATCAATTCTTCTGGGATGTCTTCCCCTTCCAGGTAGAGTTCTGTGATTTCGTCACTGAAGGCGGAAAGTCCATCAATGAGTTTTTCGCGCCATTCATTGGCAAGATCCTGGTGTTCTTCTCGGATGTCGCTGAAACGGAGTTCTTGTCCTTCCGGATCAAGATCCCAGTGCACTTCCTGCATTTTGATTAAATCAATATTTCCCTCATAGTCGGATTCCGCACCAAGAGGGATGGAAAGGGGAAGGGGATTGGCCCCAAACTTTTCCCGGATATCTGTAACGGCAGCAAAAAAATCGGCGCCAATACGATCCATTTTGTTGATGTAGGCAATTCGGGGAACATGGTACCGATCGGCTTGGCGCCAAACGGTTTCTGATTGAGGCTCTACGCCACCGACGGCACAGAACACGCCTACGGCGCCATCCAGAACCCGAAGGGACCGTTCCACTTCTGCGGTAAAGTCCACATGACCTGGAGTGTCGATGATGTTGATTTGGACATCATCCCAGTAACAGGTGGTGGCCGCAGACACAATGGTGATGCCCCGATCCTGCTCTTGGGTCATCCAATCCATTGTGGCGGTGCCTTCGTCCACTTCACCAATGCGATGGCTCTTGTTGGTGTAGAACAAAATGCGTTCTGAGGTTGTGGTTTTTCCCGCATCAATGTGTGCCATGATGCCGATATTACGTACGGTTTTCGCCCGCTCTGCCATGATTCATCGGTCTCCGTTCTGTTCGTCTTGAAATCGGAGAGTACCATGGACCAGAGCTTGGGGGCAACGTGAGGATGCCTCATGCTTGAATGTCCTGAAGTCTGGGGATAGGCTGAAGTTCATGTTGAAAGCTCGAGAGATTGATGAAAAGCATTGGCAGCCGGTGGAATCGGCTGTGTTGTGTTTTGTTCGAGATAAAAAAAATCAACGCGTATTGTTGATCCATAAGAAAACGGGGCTGGGGAAAGGCCTGATCAATGCGCCTGGTGGCCGCATAGAACCGGGAGAAACGCCGGAAGAGGCCGCCATCCGTGAAACTCAGGAAGAGGTGGGACTCCAGGTGAAGAATCTGCATTTTGCCGGTGATTTGCTGTTTCAGTTCATCGATGGACATTCCATTCGGGGCTATGTGTTCACAACAGAGCAATGGAGTGGAGATGCCATTGAAACCGTGGAAGCCAAGCCCTTTTGGCAGAGCGAAAATTCCATTCCCTATGCCAAAATGTGGAGTGACGACGCCCATTGGATTCCCCACATGTTGGCAGACCGACCCTTTCGGGGACGATTTGTTTTTGATGGGGAAACCATGTTGAGCATGAGTTTGGATGTGGAATCGCGGGGGAAAGAGGGAATCCCAAGGCCTTTATAGCCTCTGCATCATCATTCTTATGATTCGTGAAAAAAAGGAGGAACCCATGAGTGATACCATCTTTGACAAAATCCTTGCCGGGGAGATTCCGGCCGATACGGTGTATGAAGATGACCATGTTTTGGCCTTTCGGGATATCAATCCCCAGGCTCCGGTTCATGTGCTGGTGATTCCAAAACGCCGTGTAGAACGCCTGAGTGCCTATGCCCAGGAACACCCAGAATTTGTGGGTCAGTTCTTTTCTGCTGCGGCTCGTGTGGCGGCCCATTTGGATTTGGATGGACCAGGCTACCGCCTGGTGGTGAACAATGGTCAAGATGGGGGGCAGGAAGTGGAGTATCTTCATGCGCATATTCTGGGAGGACGACGCCTCACATGGCCTCCAGGCTGAGAGTACATCCTCTACTATTGCTGTTGATTCTCTTGGGAGGGGGGCTTATGGTCCTGCCCCCTGTTTATGGAGAACCTTATCCTCAAGACCTTTGGGAGACCCTCAATCAGCAGCGAATTCAACAGGGACTCTTGGCTCTGGAAATTGATCCTGTGGCTCAAAAAGCGGCGGATTCTCATGCCAAGTATCTTGTTCAACACCGGGTGTTGAGCCATTGGAGCGGTTCAGAGCGAGTGCTTGACCGGTACCGAAACCTGGGTGGGACGGCTCTTGCTGCCGGTGAGAATCTTGGTGTGGGGGAGACTTGGCAGGATGTTTTTACAGCCTGGTTGGAATCGCCCTCTCATAGAGACAATCTTTTTTCACCACAATGGCGTTGCGGAGCCATTTCCCAACGCCCCACAGGAGATGGACGGGTGCTCATGGTGGCAATCTTCACTTCCAGTCGGTGGGTGGTTCATGCCATGGAAGTTCAGGGACAGAATCTTCTGCTTGAGGGACGTGTTGATCTTCGGGGCGATTTGGGGAAATCTCCCCCGGTGCTTCGAATGGGATCACAATTTTTTGAACCAGAATTTTTATCCTCCCAAGTTCCATCCTTAGGATTTGCACAAGTACGTTTTTTGTTACCTCTTCCTCTCCGTCCTCAGGTGGTGTTTCTCCAAGTGGGAGGAGAGAACGCAGATTCTTTTCTTTCGCCAGATGCTTCCTCCTCATGGGCCTGTGAGAGTAGTCTATAACTATGGATACTCATGTATGTGCCGCAAGGGGTGCCATTTCCATTGATGGAGAAGAGGAAGGTTTGTCCATGGTGAATGCCGTGGGGCAACTCATGGATTGTTTGGCTCAAGCCAACCAATTCACCGTTCAGGACATGATTAGTCTTCAATTCACCCAAACCACGGATCTCACAGAAAAAAATGCCGCGGCTGCGCTTCGTCAAAGTCGGCCAGAATATGGCTCTGTTCCTTTGTTTTGTGCCAGTGAACCTGAGGTGAAGGGAAGTGCACCACGGATGGTGCGAGTTCTGGTGATGTATCGCGGTGAGCAAAGAAACACACAGCCCGTGTATCTTGGACGAGCCCGATCCCTCCGTCCTGATCTTGAGGAGAATTCTTGATTCGCCGCGTCTGCCTGGTTGCCCGTGAAATGGAAGGAGTGGTTGGCGCGGGTGGTTTGAAAGATGTTGTTCGAGGATTGGCCAACGCCCTCGTTCGAAGAGGGGCTCAGACCATCTGCTATCTTCCTCGTTATGGATCTCTTTCCGTTCCATCCTCACCCATGAAATCGCTTTCTCTGCGATCTGGAGAACGTCTTGGGGTCCATGATGTTTCTCTGGAAGGAATAGAACTGCGACTGATTGAGCATCGATGTTTTGCAGAAAAAAATGATGTCTATGTTTATCGAGAAGGAGATGCACCCCATCCTCGGCTCATAGGATGTGGACATCAGGATGCCCTAGCCATGAATGCCCTTTTTCAAGAAGCGGTGATTCGTGATTTGTTTCAGCGAGGGGAGCATGTGGATGTGATTCATGGTCATGATGGCCATTGCGGATTGCTTCCTTTGTATATGGAACGGTATCCCTCGTTTTTCCATGCGACCGGTTTTCTCTTGACCATTCACAATGCGGGAGTGGTGTATCAGCAATGCATGGGAAGTTTGGAAGAAGCCGTTGCCATCACCGGACTTACCTCTCCGCGGCTTGCTCTTGGACTCATGGATTCCATGGTGAGTCCGCTGCTCATTGCGGCGCGCACAGGGGCCATCAATACCGTCTCTCCTGGCTATGCTCAGGAAGTTCTCCAGAAAAAAGACTCCTCCAGTGGCTCGTTTGGAGGCCTTCTTCAACAGAATCGTATTCCCTTACCTGGGGTTTTGAATGGATTGGATACCGATTTTTGGCTCACCACAACCGATGCGCCAGGTCTGCAGAAATCCCAGGAGAGGATTCGTGTTCGACAAAGTTTAGAATACTCCATTCCTGGGCTGCAACGCTATGGGGATTTGCCTTCTGTTCACCATCCTTGGGTGCTTTTTCATGGCCGACTCACAGAACAAAAGGGTGTGGATGAGATTCTTTTGCTCCATGATGACCATCCAGCGGGGGATCATCCCGTCCATGTGCTGGTGTATGGCCAGGGAGAGGCGGAATACGAGGCCCAGCTGATGGAAAAATGCCAGTCCGGTGGTCCCTGGACTTTTTTCAAGGGCTATGCGCCCGATTTTGCCCAGGATCTTCTTGCAGCCTCTTCTTTTGTGTTGCTTCCCTCTCTTTGGGAACCCTGTGGACAGGTGGACATGGCCGGTCAACTCCTGGGAGCTCTGCCTATTGTACGGGGAGTGGGAGGACTGAAGAAGATTCGGCATCAAAGGGATGGGTATTCCTATTCCTCAGAAGGACCTGAAGGACTGGAATTTTGGTTAAAAAAAGCCCTCAATGATGAAGAACTTCACCCCAAGCGCCTCGCCAGGATGCGAAAAAGGGCCGAAAATACCATCTATGAACGGCGAAACTGGAACAAAGTCCTTGTACGCGGATATTTTCCCCTCTATCGAAGAGCTCGACGTCAAACCCTCTTTCGCCGAAGCCCTTCCATGCATGGATGAAGCGGCCAGCATCATTCAGAAAAGCCTCAAACGTTTTCAACAGAAACTTCAACCGGGGTGGACCACCGCGAAAGCGGTCGATTTTATCTCCCAAGTTTTGCTTGAAGAAGGAGCGGAAGGGGGATTTTTTGTTCAAATTTCCCCAGAGGAAGTGGCCTGGCATGGGCAGGGTGGAGCCCGTGTGCTTCAGAATGGGGAGTTGGTCACGGCAGATGTGGCCTGTCATGTGGGTGGTTTTTGGGCGGATATGGCCTGCACTTTTCCCATTGGCCTGGTGAATCAAAAACGGCTGAATCTGCTGGAGGCCGCCCAACGAGGTACCCTTGCGGCTCTTGGTGCTCTTGGTGTTGGGACGAAAGGGAAGAGGGTTTTTGAGGTTCTCCAAGGAATTTGTGAGCACTATTCGGTTGCATTGATTCGGGAAGGGGCTGGTCATGGCATTGGTCGACGTCTGCATCAATCTCCCTCCCTTACCTATGATGGACGTCTTCATGAAGAGCTTCTTGGTCAGCATTTTTATACGGTGGAACCTGTTTTTTCGGCTGGGAATTCAGATTTGCTATGGAATGAGGATGGAAGTGTGCAGACTTTGGATGCTTCTCCCACAGCACATTTTGAAATCACTATTGTTTTGGAAGACCATGGCCCCCGGGTTCTGGGGGGCTGGCCATTTTTTTTCTCATAACCCGTTGACGAAGAGTGGGGCTTTGTGGCATCTTCCCATTCGTTGATTGATGCATGCCTCACGGGATGCATCAGGAAATACCGGGGAGGTTCCCGAGTGGTCAAAGGGGGCAGACTGTAAATCTGTTGCTTCGG
>JAKSCK010000205.1 GCA_022360655.1 Spirochaetales bacterium
TTCGTAAACAAGATGGACCGTACTGGTGCCGACTATATGATGGTCGTAAACCAGCTGAAGGACCGTCTGGGTGCCAATGCTGTACCTCTGCAGATGACTATCGGTGCAGAAGATGAGTTCAAGGGTGTTGTTGACCTGATCAAGATGAAGTCCATTATCTGGAATGAAGCTGATCAGGGTATGACCTTCACCTACGAAGATATCCCTGCAGAGATTGCTGACCAGTGTGCTGAAATGCACGAATACCTGGTTGAGTCCGCTGCAGAAGCTACCGAAGAGCTGATGGAGAAGTACCTGGAAGAAGGTGAACTCTCCGAGGAAGAAATCAAGGCCGGTATCCGTCAGCGGACCCTGGCTAACGAAATTATTCCTGTCTTCGGCGGTTCCGCATTCAAGAACAAGGGCGTACAGGCCGTTCTGGATGCTGTTATCGAATTTATGCCTTCCCCTCTCGAGGTTAAGGCGATTGAAGGTTCTGTTGGTGAAGATGCTGACGGTGAGCACATTATGGAAGCTCGTGAAGCTGACGATAATGCGCCTTTCGCAGCTCTGGCCTTCAAGATTGCTACCGACCCATTCGTTGGTACGCTGACCTTTGCTCGTGTTTACTCCGGTATCGCGACTTCTGGCAGCTCCGTGATTAACTCTGTCAAGATGAAGAAAGAGCGTATCGGCCGTATGGTTCAGATGCACTCCAACAATCGTGAAGAGATCAAGGAAGCTCTGGCGGGTGATATCGTAGCCCTGATCGGTATGAAGGACGTGACTACAGGTGAAACCCTGTGTGATCCTGCTCATCCGATTGTGCTTGAGCGTATGGAATTCCCTGAGCCTGTTATCTCCGTAGCGGTTGAGCCTAAGTCCAAGGCTGACCAGGAGAAGATGGGTATTGCCTTGGGTAAGCTGGCTCAGGAAGATCCCTCTTTCCGTGTGAAGACTGACGAAGAAACTGGTCAGACCATCATCTCCGGTATGGGTGAGCTGCACCTGGACGTACTCGTTGACCGTATGCGTCGTGAGTTCAAGGTTGAAGCTAATATCGGTAAGCCGCAGGTTGCCTACCGTGAGAAGATCAAGCAGAGCGTTGAGGCTAACCACAAGTTTGCCAAGCAGTCTGGTGGTCGTGGTCAGTACGGTCACGTTGTTGTTGAGTTCTCTCCGGCTGATGACGGTGAAGAAGGTCTGGTATTCATCAACGAAATCGTTGGTGGTGCTATTCCTAAGGAATACATTCCTGCCGTTCAGAAGGGTATTGAAGAACAGATGCAGAACGGTGTTATCGCCGGTTATCCTCTGCTGGGCCTGAAGGCTCGTCTGTTCGATGGTTCCTTCCACGAGGTTGACTCCAATGAGATGGCGTTTAAAATCGCCGCATCTCAGGCTCTGAAGAAGTATGCGCCGCAGGCTAAGCCTGTGCTGATGGAACCCATGATGCAGGTTGAGGTGGTAACACCTGAAGAGTACATGGGTGACGTGATGGGCGACCTGAACCGTCGTCGCGGCCTTGTTCAGGGTATGGACGATACCCCAGCAGGCAAGACCATTAACGCTCAGGTTCCTCTGGGTGAAATGTTTGGTTATGCCACCGATCTGCGTTCCGCTACTCAGGGTCGTGCTACATACTCTATGGAATTCGCAGAGTATGCAGAAGCTCCGAACAGCATCGCAGAAGCGGTGATCAAGGCAAACCAGGGTTAATCAGAAGTTCTTAGACTCGCTAGAAGGTAAGTGAAAAATGGCTAAGGAAAAGTTTGAACGCACAAAGCCGCACGTAAACGTCGGCACCATCGGTCACGTTGACCACGGTAAAACCACTCTGACTGCTGCACTGACTCGCGTTTGTGCAGAAGTATTCGGCGGCGAAATGAAAGCCTTCGATCAGATCGATAACGCTCCAGAAGAGCGTGAGCGTGGTATTACCATCTCTACCGCACACGTAGAATACGATTCCAACGATCGTCACTACGCGCACGTAGACTGCCCAGGACACGCTGACTACGTTAAGAACATGATCACCGGTGCTGCCCAGATGGACGGTGCAATCCTGGTTTGTGGCGCGACCGACGGTCCTATGCCTCAGACTCGTGAGCACATCCTGCTGTCTCGCCAGGTAGGTGTTCCTTACATCGTCGTATTCCTGAACAAAGCTGACCTGCTGGCCGAAGACTGTGGCGGCGCTGACAGCGAAGAATACGCTGAGATGTTGGAACTGGTTGACATGGAGCTGCGTGACCTGCTGTCCGAATACGACTTCCCAGGTGACGACACGCCAATCATCCCAGGTTCTGCCCTGATGGCTCTGAACGGTGAAGACGACAACGAAATGGGTACTACTGCTGTTAAGAAGCTGGTAGAAGCACTGGATTCTTACATTCCTGAGCCAGAGCGTGCGATCGACGGTGACTTCATTATGCCGATCGAAGACGTATTCTCGATTCAAGGCCGTGGTACTGTTGTTACCGGTCGTGTTGAGCGCGGTATCATCAAGGTTGGTGAAGAAGTTGAAATCGTTGGTATCAAGGAAACCACCAAGACTACCTGTACCGGGGTCGAGATGTTCCGAAAGCTCCTGGACGAAGGCGTTGCCGGTGACAATATCGGCGCCCTGCTGCGCGGTACCAAACGGGAAGAGGTCGAGCGCGGTCAGGTGTTGGCAAA
>JAKSCK010000235.1 GCA_022360655.1 Spirochaetales bacterium
CAAAACAGTTTTTTGTCCCATGGCCAAGCATGAGTGTTAAGAGTGCTTTGTTCACTAATGCAGGGGCATGGAAATGTGAGGTTTGATAAGGTAGAGACAGCTAGCAAAGCCATCGAGGAGATGATTAATGCTGATCTAGAGGGGTGAAGTTTGGGGTTCAAAATGGACAAATATTCCTGAAAATTTGGAGCTACTTTCACCAAGGCAAGGCCCTCGAGTGCATATGTGGTGATGGCCAAATGACAAAACTGGCATCTCATTTTGCAGATGAGTTGCTGAAAAGAATTGGGGGAACTAGAGGGGCAGTAGATGGCTCAGGTTGCCAGGTTGTGCAAGGAGAAATGGGGAAGATGTGTGGATCTGGGCTGTTTGGTCTGTGCTAGGTGAATGGATGTTGGATATGTGCATCAAAGTCATCCTGCATTGTACAGTCACTGTCACATACGTATGTAGCTAGATGTCAAGTCTGCTGTTCGAATGCATGAGAGATGTGTATGTCCCCAGCATTTGTGCATTTGCGTATCTGTGGTCCTGTTTGTCAGCCATCCCAACTCCCTTAACCACTTCCACAAGTTTTCTTGGTATGATTGTTGATGTGGCAATCTCTGTTTCCCTATGAAGGCATCAAGGGGTCCACAACCCCAGCACAAGAGAGCCTGGTGTGTTCCAGCTTGACCATCTCTGTAACGATGCCCTCTAGGACTGACAATGAAACTGCCATGAGTGTCAGCCATCTGCTGTTGTTTGAGATGCCTGACTGGTGCTTGTGCTGGCCTTGTTTTGCTTGCTTCAGGTGATTCAATTATATGAAATGATTATTGTGCGGCATGGCCTCATGGTGGTGGGACTCCCATTCTCTGGAAAGACATGTTCCCTGAAAGTTTTGGCTGGTGCTCTGACATATCTGCATGAAAAGGCCCTCTCAGGGACGCTGTTCAACAAAATCCACACTCGCAATATAAACCCCAAATCAGTCACCAAGGGCCAACTATATGGTGAAAATGATAAGGCCACCCAAGAATGGAAAGATGATG
>JAKSCK010000035.1 GCA_022360655.1 Spirochaetales bacterium
TTCTGTGGGGCCTTCAACCACCACTTTCATGACAGGTTCCAGGATGATGGGCTTGGCCTGTTTGTAGGCTTCACGGAATCCCATAAGACCAGCTGTTTGGAAGGCCTGGTCGGAGGAGTCCACGGCGTGAGCAGCACCATCGGTGACGGTCATCTTCACGTTCACCACAGGGAAGCCAAGGAGGCTACCCTTCTCCATGGCGGTCTGGAAACCTTTGTCACAGGAAGGAATGTACTCGGTTGGGATGTTTCCACCCTTAACGGTGCTTTCAAAGACGTAGTTCTCTTCTTCCCAGGGCTCCATGATTCCAAGAATCTTGGCGTACTGACCACTACCACCGGTCTGCTTCTTGTGGGTGTAACTCCACTCAACCCGCTTGCTGATGGCTTCACGGTAAGCCACCTGAGGAGCACCTGTTTCCACTTCCGCTTTGTACTCACGGCGCATACGCTCGATGTACACCTCAAGATGAAGCTCACCCATACCACGGATGATGGTGTCGTTGGTTTCAGGGTCAACAAAGGTGCGGAAGGTGGGGTCTTCCTTGGTAAAGCGGTTGAGAGCTTTGGCCATGCGGTCTGCAGCAGCCTTGTCTTTGGGCTTCACGGAAAGGGAAATAACGGGGTTAGGCACAAACATGGAGGTCATGGAAAGGTTCAGGTCACCACCACAGAAGGTGTCACCAGAAGCACAGTCAATACCAAAGAGAGCCACAATGTCACCAGTGCTGGCCTCGGAGATGTCTTCCATGGAGTCGGCATGCATACGCACCAATCGACCCACTTTGAACTTCCGCTTGTTTCGCACATTGAAGAGCTCACTCCCCTTCTTCACCACACCCTGATACACACGAATGTAGGTGAGCTGACCATACTGACCATCTTCCAATTTGAAGGCCAAGGCCACGGGGGGCTTGGAGGGATCGGAGGGGAGAACAATCTCCTCTTCATCGTTGTCCAAATCAAGTGCCCGGTTCTCCACATCGGGAGGAGCGGGAAGATAACGCATAACAGCGTCAAGAAGGGGCTGAACACCCTTATTTTTGTAGGCACTACCAATGTAGACAGGAACAAGCTCGTTATCGAGGGTTCCCTTACGGATGGCTTTGTGAAGGAGGTCTTCAGGAATGTCGTCGCCTTCCATCACCAGCTCCATGAGCTGGTCGTCAAACATGGAAAGAGCCTCAAGCATGATTTCGCGCTTTTCAGCCACTTCATCAGCCAATTCGGCGGGAATATCAGCCTCACGGACGGCGTAGTTCTCATCACCATCGAAGTAGAGAGCCTTCATGGTGACCAGGTCTACAACACCTTCATGAGCTTCTTCCAAGCCAATGGGAACCTGCATCATCACAGAGTTGAGGCCCAGCTTTTCTTCTAGCTGATCCCGCACTTTGTAGGGGTTAGCACCGGTTCGGTCCGTTTTGTTGACAAAGGCCACCCGGGGAACGCTGTAGCGCTTGAGCTGGCGGTCAACGGTGATGGACTGACTCTGAACACCACCAACAGAACACAGCACCAAAACAGCACCATCAAGAACTCGAAGGGCGCGTTCCACCTCAATGGTGAAGTCCACGTGACCCGGAGTGTCGATGATGTTGATGGGATGATCTTTCCATTCAACATTGGTGGCCGCAGATGCGATGGTGATGCCCCGTTCCTTCTCCAATTCCATGGAGTCCATGGTGGCACCAACGCCGTCCTTACCGCGGACTTCGTGGATGGCATGGATCTTCTGGCAGAAGAACAGGATCCGTTCTGAAAGCGTTGTCTTACCGGAGTCGATATGGGCGGAGATTCCAATATTCCGCATCAAGTTGATATCCTGACTCATGAGTTCCTTCCTCGATGGATTACCCGGCATTCGCAGGGGTGGTTCGTAGTTTCTGAAAAAACATATGGTTGAACCTCTTTCAAAATGGTTTTTCAAGAGGCTCAAGATATATAGTCAAATTGTTAATCACTTCTTATAGAAGCAATTAGCAATTCTAAGGACCTGGACAACTCTCAAAAATCAACGACTTTTGACAATGTCTCGGATGCGAAGATTATGACCATAAATCAACGATTGCGATCATAATCTTACGCTTTAGAAATCATAATTTTTTGTTCTTATGATTTCGACTCAATCGTGAACTATGCATACAACTCTTTTGGAACATAGCTCCGTAGATAAAAAAAAGAGTCGAGCTAGTATATCCATGGCCTCATCTTTGGTCCATACCCTGGCAAGAGGCTCAAGTCAAGCCTTGCAACTGAAAATTGAATCGTTCTTGTTGTTGCCTTGATCCCGATATGCTCTAGAAACACATTGCGCAACAAGTTTATTTCTTTTTTTTGAAAAGACACTTATTGGTTATGTTCTCTGGGTGTGTTTTTTCAACAGAGTGCAATTTCTTTATTTTGTGTCTCACAAACTTATGTTTTCTTTTGTAGCATCACTTTATACCAAATAGAACTTTTCTGATTTCCCCTGTGAGAGTTCTTGATTGCAAGGGGGGCAACACGGTAATCTTTGGCATGGAGAAGCTGTTCATTTCGTACAATCAAATTCATGAAACTGTTAAGGGAATTGCCCAGGAAATCCAATCCGACGGCTTTGCCTTTGATCATATGGTGGCCATAGGAACGGGAGGGTTTATTCCGGCACACATGCTAAAAACCTTCATCAACCGTCCCATTCTTACGGTTGGAATGGCCTATTATGATTTGAACGATGTCAAAATGGATGTACCGGTCATCACTCAGTGGCTTGATGATCCTGAAAATCAAATCACAGGACGTCGCATTCTACTTGTGGATGAAGTGGATGATACCCGTAGCACGATTGGATACTGCTTAGAAAAGCTTCTCACCCATGATCCCAAAGAAATTGCCGTGGCCGTTCTTCATGATAAAGACAAGCCCAAAACCCGAGAGATTCCGCCGCAGATTACCCGCTATTACCGTGGTTTAAAAATGGAAGATCGGTGGATTTGCTATCCCTGGGATGCTGAGGACATTTGGGCACAAGACAAGCAGGCTGTTTGGTCTGATCCCCCAATTGAGAATCCCATCACATCTTAAAACCTGTTTACCACAACGGGGGCAAAGGAATTCCATCCTCTCGTTTTTGGAAAGATTCAGCTTCTTTCGTAAAATATGAGAGGTTGCTCCATGCAAAATTGCCGATAGTGGAACCATGGGACACCTCTCAACTCTCACAACACAATCCATCAAGATTCCTCTCCAAGGCACAAATAAAAGGGCAATCATTGAAGAACTGACTCAGCACTGTTGGACTCTTGATGAATTCACGGCTCCTCCCGCTGCTTATCAGTCCATTGTGCAAACCATTTTGGCACGAGAAGAACAAGGGACAACGGGGCTTGGGGGGGGCGTTGCCATTCCTCATGCTCGACAATCAGAAATTCAAGGTCTCCATTTGGTGATTGGAGTGGCTCCCCATGGAGTAGATTTTGACTGTTTAGACCGGCAGTTGGCTTATGTCATCATTCTCATTCTGACAGGTCAGAATGGAGCCATGGCGCACATTGAAGCCCTCTCAGAAATTGCCTCATTAGCTGGAAAACCAGATTTCATCCCCCAAGCCCAGCAGTGCACGAACCCTGAAGAGGTTCTCAAACTGTTTTATGCTCACCAATAAGCAGAAGGGCTGTTTTACTTTGCAGCTGCGTCAGGGATACCTTCGGTGTCCCTTCCTGGCTTCGGCAAAGGACAAGTTTGCACTTATCCTCTGTTCTCAGCTGCGTCAGGGATAATAGGGGCGGCGGAGCTGGTCCGAGGAACGAGGACGGAACCCCCGAATAGCCCGACCCCCGGCCTGCCGGGGGGACGCCCAAATGGGGAGGAAAAATTTGCCTCTTAGCAAAGTTCTAATTCTTCATCACTTCCCAAAGGAGGGAAGGGTTGTGTGGGGGTACTCTGATACCAGAAGGCCACACTGGCAATATCATCCCGGAGTGGTAAGAATTTGGCATTCTTTCTCCAACCCAAGGCCTGACATGTCACTTTAATGTCCTTGTGGAATCGAATGGGATCTTCAATGTGCCAACGGTACATGGAAAAACGAAGATTTGCATTGTAAAGGCCATCCGGTCGAACAATGTGAGGCACACCGGCATAAGCCGTCGTGTACTCCTGATACTTCTGTTCCACTTTATTCTCAAAGTTATGGGATCCAAGGAAATAATCTTCTGTTCCTGTGGTGCAAATTGTGGGGAATCCCGTGCTTCCTCCCACAACTTTCCCATCACTCACATCAGGGTGGGCATCGCCATCCAGGTAGAATTTCATCTCCCCTTCTCCCCACCATTTATTGCTGTTCATTTGCCAGGCCATGTAGGTACCCACATAGTGGCCATCGCCCTCAACTCCATCCAAAACCACATAGGCCTCACCTGGTGTCATGGAATGTACACGACGGAATTGTGCATGAAAATACGCTGTGTTCTCCGGTAAATCCTTGAGCTCATAATCCACCTGATAATACAGGGCAGATCGCTCAAAATTTCTGTTCTCTAAGGTCATTTTCATTCGTTTTTTAAACGGCATTTTCCAATAACTATTGAAGGCATTCCCCGGATTCACACTCACGGGGATGGAATCAATCTGAGCAAAAACTCTAAAGTCTGTGTACGCACTAGCAAAAAAGTCTGCCAACGGAGTTTCTATGGCTGGATTGGGATTATCGTCGTAGTACACCCGAAGAATCAGAGAACGGTACAAGCCTGTTGCTGTCAACCAGATGTGATTAATACAGCCTGGCCCCTCAATATCAGCCATGACATAGGTTTCACCAGGATTAATGAAATCAAAAGGATGACATTTCCACCCCTGCCCAAGATGCTCAGCAGGGGAATACTGATCAACATCAAATTCAGGCATGTCTCGTCCGCCCCCGGCCTTTTCTCCTGTTCGATTTTCTGCGGAAATAGACCGACTTTCTCCGGCTTGAGTTTGTATCAAATCATGAAGCATTGTGGACTCCTTGATTTCAGAAAATACTGGGAGTTTGATGAGGACAAAATGGCTCAGATTTGTTTTTTTTGTCCAATCTTGTTCTTCCAACGGTCATTCTTAACTCAACACAAAAAACTCTTCTAAGAGAAATCTATGATGCTTAAACAACCATGGATTCCATCATTTTTGGATTGCACAGAACGTCGATAGTTCCCATGATTTGATGAGAAGAGATGAAGAGATGAGAACCAATTTTGTTCGATGGTATGCCGAAACAGCCCAGAGTCAGGATCTTGAGATTCGTGCACTTGGCATCAATGAATCCATGAATGTTAATGAAATTGATCGCCCTTCCGGAACGGGTGATATTCTTCTGATGTTTTTTGATACTCCCATGACTTGTGGAACACCAGATGCTCTCCACAAGACAACAGAAACGTCTGTGATTCTTTGGAGTCTTGGTATGGGACATTATTACTCTTGTGAATCTCTGCCATGGTCTCACTCTTGGATTCATTTTAAAGGCCCCAAAGCCCAATCCCTGAGTGCTCAACTTCAACTGAAACCAGGAATTCCACGCCCCTGCCCTTTTTCCATTCTCGCACCCTTTCTGGCACTTATTGATGATCAAATGAACCGCAGGTCACGAGATACTGAGGTGATAGGAGCCCTTCTTTCCACTGCTTTTCGTGTTTTAAACCAAGAATTAGGTTCTGATCCCCGTTCCCACCGTCACCCAGCCCAGGAGATTCGCAGCTATCTAGAGGAAAATTACCATCGGAAAATATCCCTTTCCAATTTGGCTCAGCGGTTGCATTACTCAGAATCTCATCTTTGTACGCTCTACAAAAAAGGATTTGGCCGAACCATCATTTCCGATCTCAGGTCCATTCGAATGAATGCTGCCCGAAATCATTTGGCCAACCGAAATTATAAAGTGGGAGAAATTGCCACACTGGTGGGAGTGGAGGATGTGTACTCCTTCTCCAAGCAGTTCAAAAAAGAAACCGGAATGAGCCCCATGGACTATCGAAAACAGGCCATTGATGAATGCATTGCGCAGAAATCAATCGAATGAAACCTCTGGATTCTGTAACAACGCACACTCAACGCACTGAAAGATGACCTGAGTCCTTGGGCATCATGTCCAAAAGCCTTGATGGACAAGTGCAGCCTCTTCTTCTAGGAAAGGCCCTTCCACCACTACCGCTTTCTTGCCTTTTTGGAACACTTCTCGACAGGGAATCTGAATCACCTCTTCTGAGGACTCATCCACAATGTCATAGAGACCCGTTTCAGGCAGGGCGTACACCACTCGCCGAACATTTCCCCAGAAAATGGCTGTAGAACACATGGCACAGGGCTCTGTGCTGGTGTAGAGGGTGCATTGAGACAGAAAATCCGCATCATAGATGGCCGAGGCCTTGCGCATGAGATTGGTTTCCGCATGGCCTGTGCAGTCTCGTTCTGTTACAACCGTGTTCTCTGCCGTCAACAACCATTGGCCATCAGCATCGGCAAGGACAGCCCCAAAGGGGTGATTTCCATTTTCTCGAGCACTGTGTGCGGCTGCAATGGCCAACCGAAGCAATTCCATATCCCGTTCTTTGCGTCTCATGAGGCATTGTACAATAGCTGAAAAAACCCATCCATTTTATTGTTCTCCTAGAGACCGCCGATAGAACTGGATGGTCCGGGCAAAGGCAGCGTCCACATTCTGAGAGAGGTTATGGTCATCACCTGGATATTCCCGGTAATCCACTTCCACACCGGCTCGTTCAAGAGCCGCTCTCAGCTGGCGCGAAAGAATGATCGGAACGCTGTAATCCTCTGTTCCATGAAGAATTTGGACCGGAGCCTTCACCCTGTCTAGATAGGCATAGGGTTCAATTTGATTCCAAAATTCTGGATTTTCACTGGGCCAACCATGAGTCTGAACCAAATCTGAATCCTTGGCATCCTGCAAAAAACTTATCTGGGAGTTGTACGTTTCCAGCTGATCCACATAGCTCCCCACCACTCCAGCCCAAAGTGAGGCGGCCTGTATACGAGGATCAAGAACAATCACCCGAAGCCCAATTTGTCCCCCATTCGAATGCCCCCAATACAAGAGTTTCTCAGGATTCACTTTTTCATGGTTTGCCAAAGCGGATATGGAAAAGAGGGTATCCACCAAGTATTTTTCAGAATAATGGGATTTCACTGGCTCCCCTTCTGATTTCCCATGCCCCCGTAGATCTGGTTTGAACGTCACAAATCCATGACGCGCCAATCGAGCCTGATAGGTGGAATAGTTGCGTGTTGTGGAATACTCCGCTGGGGGAATGTATCCATGGATGAAAATCACCCCAGGGAATCCGCCAGGTGGCATAGGACCAGTGGGAATGGTGAGTAAACCACGGATATTCAAACCCTCTGATTGGTATGTCACCACACTTTGGGTATAGGCCTCTCGGGGCGGAAGCTCTTCAACAAGAACGAAGGGGCTGGCGGGATAGGAGCGGTTTTGAAGATGTTCTATGGCCATGGGATGGGATGGAATGGGGGGAAGCTTTTCCACCATAACATCAGGGACTGAATTCTCTGGAGATTCTGCTTGTCCTCCCCGGGCCATCACACCACCAGCAAAGGCCGCTAGAGTTCCTGCAAGGATCAGAATCAAAAGCACCAGCACTTGGGAAGTTTTTCTCAAGGGTTTCATCGCCGTTCCTCCAATGCAAGGTTAGGAGAAGAGGGGCCATGGTGCCAATTTTCCAAACAACCACGGCACCGCGTGCCGTGGTCGGTCTGGATTCCGGAGAATTTACATTGTGGGAATTTTCTCTTTGTCTTTTTCCTCAACAGAGAGGGGATGCGCCCAATCATCCACACCATCAGTAAATTGCAGCCGATTGGTTTTCCGTGGAATCACTGGATTGGCCACAGCAGACTGGGGAAAATACACGGTTCCAGAGGCTGTGTTCTCGGCTTTTTCCCATAGGGAATGCCATTGCGGACTATTCTGGTGAGCCACCTTCTGATGGTGGGAATGCGTATTCTGTTCCACCAAATCGGTGCACTCATGAAGCCATTCTGCAGTTCGAGCCAAGGACACACGCACCGTATACCCGCCGCCCTCTTCAAAAGAGCGTCGAAGGGCTTCCAACACACCAACGGTCAGAATAAAACCTGGGATGTAGTCCAGGGGAACGCCATTGAGATTCACAGGTTTCTCTAATGATCCATTCCGAATGCTCAAACCCGTGATGTCTTCAGCCAAGGGAGCCCAACCGGGTCGGTCTTTCCAAACGGTATCGGAGAAACACATCTGAGTTCCAAAAATCACCTGGGGATTCATGGACCGAATATCGGCTTCGGAGAGGCCAAATTTGTCCAGGGCACCAGTCTGGTAGGAATTCACAACCACATCGGCTTCTCGAATCAGCTGCTTGGCTCGTGCCAAATCATTTGGCCGATTGAAATCCAAATCAATGGCCCGTTTTCCAGCCCAGCCATCCAATTCGAGGAAGGCCTGTTCCTGACTCCGGAAATCTTTTCGACGAACAAGAAGTACATCGGCGCCATATTCAGCCAATTGGCGACTGCAGGCAGGACCAGCAATGATGTGGGTGAGATCCAGCACACGGATTCCCGCAAGAGGCCCTCTTTGATTTTGATGAAGAGGATTGGTTCGAGGCGCACTGGAGGATTGCTTTTCGGTTCGAATGAGGGGCATGTCTTGAATGGCTCTTCCCACATCCATGGTGTGCCATTCCTCTCGACTACGAAGCATGCAGCCGGAAGCTCCACAAGAGAAGGCCAACTCTTCTAATTGCTCTCCTTCAAGATTTTGTACCGTCTGCGCCAGAACCGGAATATCCTTCTTGGCCGATTCCATGGTGAAGTCTTTGGCATCCTTTTTCATGCTCAAGGCTTTCACCATCTTTTCCTTCTGATGCTGGTAATACACGTGGAAGGAGAAATGTCGCCCATCCTGGGTGCGATACTTATGGAAGGATCCATTGAAGGCATTATTCACGCGAAAGCAGGAATCAAATCGACTCTGGGAAAATTCCGAATCTTCTGTATGAGCAAAATACAACCGCAGGGCCTGGAGGCCAGCCGAAGCCACATCACAATTGGTTTCGGCTTCTTCTTTCATGCCTCGGAGCAACCCGATACGTGAGGCCAGGGAGCTGATGGATGCCAAGGCCGCTGCTGCCGCAGGTGTTTGACGCACTTTTTCCTGACGAAACAGACGCACGATGGCCCGTAAACGGATGAACAACAGAACGATTTTGAATCGCACCAAGGGGTTACGAGCAAAACTTCCAAAGAAGAATTGAGGAATTCGTTTCCAATTCACGGAAAACTGGGTGGGAATCACCTCATCCACACCAGCCTGACGGTTCAGCTCCTCCAGGCAGAGTTGGGCCTCTTGCGCCTTTTTCTTGAGGTTGGCTCGAGCCGAAAAAATAAGTGTGACTGTCAGAAGAGCAATCACCCCAACAATGATGATCCAAATCATGGGTCCCTCCAATCTGCTGGATACTCCAGCAATGGTTTTCTGTGATGCAGCCTTCCAATGCACTCATCCATACAAGGAAAACATTGGAAGGTCTTTGATAACTTAGAGCGTGATTCCCGCCTGATAGGCCGCTTTCACCGCTTCAAACACCCGGCCACACCGGAAGGAGTCCCCAACGTTTCGAACATCTGGAGCCGCATTCAGAGACTGGCAATCAAAGTAGAACTGATCTTGAGGCCGGGCTCCCACGGCAAGAATCACCACATCGGCTTCGAGTTCCATCGCTTTCATTTGTTTTTTGATGGCCTTTGCAAAGGGATTTTCCACATTCTCTGGCAGAATGGGAGACCAGGTGTTGTAGGGATCTGGAACCGTTTTGGAAACATTTTTATCCACAAGCACTGTACCGGTTTTGATTTCTTTTACAGCGGTGCAGTTATGCAGCGGCACATGGAGTTTTTCCAGAACATGAATCAGATGACCGCGATTGGCAGTGCACACACCCTCCATAAAATGAGGAAGCATCTCCACCACCTGAACCTGAAGATCATGCTCTGCGGCCAAGAAGTGAGCCGTTTCACACCCCACAACTCCACCACCAATCACCACGGCCGTTTTGGCCATTCCTAGAATTTCTGGTTGGCGAAGAACATCCACAGCAAAATGAACATGGGAGGAATCAATGCCCTTCACGGGAGGTTTACTCTGTCCAGTACCCATGGCAATGGCAATGGCATCGTATCCAGCATCTTTCAATTCCTCTGGGGTGGGAGCAGAATGGAGTTCAAGCTTCATGTCATACTGCTCGCAGGCTTTTGACAAAAGATTTTCAAGGTAGTTCACATAATTGGCCACATCAAATTTGATGCTGGGTTGTGAACCGGGAATCAGCATGCCGCCAATGCGCCCCTTTTTCTCAAAAAGCACCACCTGATGCCCTCGTCGAGCTGCAGTCACGGCGGTCATCACACCGGCCGGTCCAGCTCCCACAACGGCAATTTTCTTTTTCTGGCTGGCCGGCTGCAGTTCAGAACCATCCAAAATGTCCTCAAAACCCGTGACCGGGTTCACCGCACATTGAGGATGTCCTCCCTCCACAAATTCATTGATGCATCCTTCCTGATCACCAATGCAGGGAGCAATGTCAGCCACACGTCCTGCAAAAGCCTTGCGAGGCCAGTCAGGGTCGGCCAGAAGAGGACGTCCCAACATCACCATGTCGCATTGCTGATCCCGAAGGGCTTTTTCTGCCACATCGGGATATCCCAGTTTTCCCACACCCACAATGGGCACAGGAAGGCCTGCATTGGATTGGATGTTGTGGGCCGCAAAATACTCTTTCACAATGGCGGCCACATCCAAGAAGCATCCAGGGGGCATGGATCCTGGAGGATGGGGAAGCCACCAGTTGTCATAGCAGCCCAAATCCACATCAAAGACATCCACTCCAGCCTCCACCAAGGCCTTCATGTATTCCAGAGTTTGCTCCACGGTACGTTCCCCTCGGAATTTCTTCAGAGAACGGGTTTCGTCCATTTTGGCTCCATAGGTTTCTTTGAGAGCCAAGGACAAATCAATCCGATACATGATGGGATAATGGGCTCCGCATCGCTCTCGGATTTCCTTCACCAAATCCAAGCCAAAAGCCTTCCAATCCGCATAGCGCCCCAGGCGGCGGCGGTTGAATGCGGGGTTAGTCATTTGCTCCAGCAAATACCCTTCATGGCCATGGAGATACACACCATCAATTCCGGCGGCCTTTCCATCTGCGGCCGCCTGACCCGTTCGTTTCACAATGGCCTTTGCTCCACGGTCACTCAAGGGAGCACAAGGAAGAGCAGAAATGTAAAAATTGGGATTCCATGAAGCCGAACGGGGAAATTTTTTCTTATTGATGAGACATTCTGGAGAACCAACCCGCCCCAAGCCGGGAGTCAGCTGAATAAAAAAGGCCGCACCATGGGCATGGCATTTCTCAGCAATATCCCGCCATCCCGCAAAAACGGAGCGGCTTTTATCAATCCGGGGAAAGTACGACCGATCCCCCAGTTCTGTGACTGTGGGATCAATATCCTGACTGACCGGTACGAGTCCAGAGGTGATGAGACCCACACCACCCTCAGCACGTCGAGCAAAGTATTCTGTCATTTTTGCTGCCGGGCGACCGGTTTCATCCGCCATAGAGATGTTTCCCATTGGAGCCATCACCAAGCGATTTTTCAATTTCAAGCGATTGATCATGACAGAGGAAAACATGGCCGTGTAAGGATGAAGAGAATCGGTCATCTTTCCCGATTTCCTCTTTTCTTCCTCACCAGACCAATCATCAAAACTTTCTACTAAGGTGGCAACGCGTTCCTGATACGTCATGGATGCTCCTTCCCGGGATGCACAGCCCAGAGAGTCATTTTTCTTTCGATTTTTCACTGACCAAGTTCATTGACCACGGTCAATACTCTAATCACGGTACCACAGGCATGGTATATTCGTCTAATGAAAAAGGATGCACCCCGGATGACAGGCAGAAGACAGGTCCAGGCCCAAAAAACCCGTCACCAGATTCTAACAACGGCTCTGAAACTTGTGGAGCAAAAGGGTTTTGACAAAGTCACCATCACGGAAATTGCCCGAAAAGCCGGTGTTTCAAAGGGACTGTTTTATCATTATTTCCAATCAAAAGATGATTTGATTGTGGTGGGATATGCCGAATGTGATGCTTACTTTGAAAACCATGTCCGGGGCAAACTCAAGGGAAAGCGAGCATGGGATCGCATCATGGAATTCATTCACCATCAGATGCTCTATGCCCAAAACTTAGGAATTGATTTGATCACCCAAACCTATAAAAGTCAAATCCAATATGGAACAGAATTTTTTACCTCTCCAGAACGATCCCTTCCCTCTATTCTTCGACAGATTGTGGAAGAGGGGCAGAACCAGGGGGAACTGGCAGAACACCCCTCCGCTCAATACATCTGCCAGTATCTTCTCCGCTTTTCCCGAGGCATCATCTATGATTGGTGTCTTCACCGAGGCGAATTTGATTTAGAGTCCACGGCCCAAGAGTCTCTGGCCCGCTTGGAACCATTGTTTAAAAAAAAGACTTAGACCGACCCAGAAAACAGCGGCTGTTTTCAGGGGATGGACTGCGGTGCATCAACTTGCAGATGATGTTTCCTTCCATGCGGTGAGATTTCGCTCCATCATCTCGGCATGAAAGGGCTCATGAACCGACATCTTCTCCAGCAAAAGCTCCAGGGGAATCAAACCATGCACCGTATGATGAATCTGACCGTCCGACCAATCTTTTTCGGCCTCTGCCCATAAGCGACGGTACAATCCACGATGCACAATCTTGAGTAGGGCCAAATCATCCTGTGGAGATGTTGCTGAATAATCGAAGACTTCCGGCCAAGTGGGATTAGATGTGATGCATTCCGCACCAGAATTGGCCAAAGCTTGAAGGCAACGACCAAAGTTCACAACCGCCGTATCCGCGCAATGCGCAATATGCTCCCGTATGGTCCAGGCCTCAGGGAAGGGACGAAAATCCAGAGCATCCTCAGGAAGGGAAGTGTATGCTTCAAGAACCTCGGAGGTGTGAAGCAGAGCTTTGAGATTCTGTTCTCGTTCTGTGGTCATGAGGAAAGCTTAGCATATTTCTCAGAGAAGCATGTCCCCCTGGACGACTCAGCGGCCAGGGGTCGATATAAACAGATTTAGGAATTCTGAGCCTGTTTCTCCAACTCATGCTCAATCATTTCTTCAGAACTATCTTCTGAAACATCATTGAGGGTTTTGGGCAGGGCCAGATTCAAAAGGATTCCCACCAAAACGGCCAAGGCCATGGAGGTGAGTTCAAAGTTCAAACCATTGGAAATGGGGAAGCGCACCAAACCACCCCCAATTCCAATCACAAGAATGACAGAACTGATGGTGAGATTGCGCTTTTCACCGTAATCCACGCCACTTTCCACCACGGTGCGAATACCGGCACTGGCAATGATGCCAAAGAGCATCATGCTCACCCCGCCCATCACAGGAGTGGGAATGGTTTGAATCAGAGCACCAAACTTCTGAATAAAGCTCAAGAGAATGGCAACCACAGCGGCCCCACCCGTCACCCAAACAGAGTGAACGCCGGTGATGGCCAGAACACCAATGTTTTCCCCATAAGTGGTGTTGGGAGGACCGCCAAAGAACGCGGCCAAACTGGTGGCCAGACCGTCCCCCATCATGGTGCGATGCAGGCCGGGTTCTCGGTACAAGTCCTTGCCCACCACTTTGGAAAGAACCATGGTGTCACCTAAATGTTCCGACATGGTGACCAAACTCACCAACAAGAAGCTCACAATGGGTACCCAATGGAACTTGGGCAGAACGGGAGTAGTGAATCCAAACCAGGCCGCCTCTTTCACACCATCAAAGCTGATGAGAGCAAAGGCGCTTTCGGGCATGGCCAAACCCATAAAAAAGGTGAAAAGGTAGCCGCCCACAATGCCAATAAGAATGGGAATCACATTGAAAAAGCCTTTGAGAACAATGGAACTCACGACGGCAATGCCCAGGGTAACACCAGCAATGAGCAGGTAGGACAGGTGGTAATTCTCAATTCCACCACCGGCATTCATGGCCATGTTCATGGCAGTAGGAGCCAGTTTTAACCCAATCACCATAATCACCGAACCAATCACCACAGGGGGGAGAACCCGGTCAATCCAGGCGGTTCCTGCTCGTGAGATGATGAAAGACACCACCAGATAGAGCAAACCCACACAAAAAGCGGCGCCCATGGCGTAGGCCACACCAAAGGCAGCATTGGTGCTCACCGCCACAATGGGAGCAATGAAGGCAAAAGAAGAGCCCAAATAGGCCGGAACTTTACCCTTGGTGACCAAGATGTAAAGCAAGGTTCCAATGCCGGATGTGAACAGGGCCACCGACGGACTCAGGCCGGTGAGGATGGGCACCAGGACGGTGGCGCCGAACATGGCGAAAACGTGCTGCAAACTCAGGGGAATCCACTGGCGCAGAGGGGGACGGACGTCTACCGGGATGGATTGGGACATGAAACCTCCAAAAAATTAAACCAAAAAAAA
>JAKSCK010000030.1 GCA_022360655.1 Spirochaetales bacterium
ACACAGAAACGTTTACACACAGGAACTTTTACACACAGGCGCTGGGACACACAGGCTTTGGCACGGTGTGCCTTTACACATAGTTGCTTGTACACACAAATACAGAAGAAACTTTGAGCACCGAACGCCTGTATACACAGAAACTTCTACACGTAGGTGATTCTACACAAGGAAACTTTTGCACACAGAAGCTTCTACAGATATTTTTACATACAGAAACTTTTTCACGCAGGCGCCTTTACGCACAGATGCCTTTAGACACAACAGCTTTTACACAAAGATGCCTTTAAACCAAGAAAACTCTACACGCACAGAAAAATACCGACAGATTTTAATTAACACACACTGGTATGTTTGCACGCACGTTTTTGCGCACAAGTGCCTTTAACACGCGACAGCTTCTACACAGAGAAGAAACTGCGCGCACAAACAACAGAGGCATTTTGACACCCTAAAGTTTTTACACATCGGTGTGTTTACACACAGAAACTCTTACACACACCTGCGCGAACAGGTGCTTCTACACAGAAGCTTTTACACAGATGCTGTCGCCCACAGTTGCTCTTTCACACATCAGCTCTGATGCACGGGCACACACACACGTATTGACGCACAGAACGCTTTCATACGCAGTCACAGACATGCGTTTTGAAACACAGAGTGCTTTTACACACAAGACAAGTGACACAACCTTTACACACATTACGCACAGCAGCTTTTACATGTAGAAACTTCCAACACATGTTCGGCGCACGAGATTCGAAACTATACCTTGTGGGTTTTGTCGACGGGCGTGGCTCCTGTGCAGCAGGGGGTGCGTTCGTACCTACATCTATACACCTACGTACATGCGATTTCAGACGTGCAGATGTTCATGGTGACGTTGGTGGTGGTGATGCCACTGATGATACTGATGATTTTGAGGAGGTTTTCGTTGTTTTGTCCCCAATAACATCGTTGGAGTTCCTTCTTGTTGTTGTTGAATATCCTTGATCCACAAGCTTCTGCGGAGGATTATATGTAGTCTCAAACGGCGACTACCAATCATTATCTTCATCAAATCCTCACCACTGCCATCATCATAATGATAATCATAATCATCACCACCACGACCACCACCACCACCACCACCACCACCAACAACAACAACAACAACAACAACAACAACACTACCCTCCTCAAAATCATCAGTATCATCAATGGCATCACCACCACCAACGTCACCATGCACATCTGCACGTCTGAAATCG
>JAKSCK010000044.1 GCA_022360655.1 Spirochaetales bacterium
CCTGTAGTCCTTGCCTGTTGAAATCATTATATTCAAAAAGTCACATGAATCCCCATTGGCTTCTTATATCAAGTCGGAATCTGTTTCAAGAACAGTGTCAAAGTCAGCACCCATGCGGTACTTTGTGAATGAGTCATGCTGCAGTTTTCCCACTGTCATTGTGTGACACAGCCCTGGAAACTCTATAAATTATTGTCCTTCAATTGTGTACATTCAACAGAAGCACTTCAAATGAGCACTGAATCAGATCACATTGTGCTGAAGTGAATCTCTTTGCTTTTGTGCCCAGGGGAACCATGGCATTCTGTGTGCTGTCTGCAATGATACCCATGGCAAAGTAAGATCTGGGAAATGTATAAAATGCGGTGCAAAAATGAAGCACACCATTTTCTTCCTCTTTATAGTGCTTTGGACCGCCCTTCTGGTGCTCTTTCTGCTGAAATCTACAATATTTGTCAACGATTCACCAATTTTGCGTAAAAATCAACAAAGACAATGGTGGGATGGATCCAACCATGGAACAAATAGCTTAAGACGGTTCGACACGGAAATAAAGGAGAGGAATTCGATGAAAATAATGCAGTTTCTAAGTATTTATGTGAATGGTGGTAAGATGCCATCAGAGCAGCTCCAAGATGTGACAATGGACGTGGGAGTCGAAGATGATGAAGGAAAAGAGGGAGTGGAGAATGAAGAGGCACCTTCGAAGCATCAGCTTCCACGGAGCTTTGTTTCTGATATTTTCAAGGTGTTGTCTGCACTCACATGTTACAACTTTATTTGCACTGAGATAATTGCATCTGATTCTAATGAGGATGGCATGTCTACATGACCCTTCTGTTGTTGATGCTTTTGCTCCATGGAAATGCCAATTATATTGTGTAAAGTGACTTGCCAACTCCATTGGAAGGATAATTCCAATAAAACATGACGTTCCAAATTGGAGATGTTGTGTTTGCAGGTCAGGGTCATCATGATTTTATCAAATGTTGCCTCGATTGAATGCTTCTGTGTATTTCATAAGGGAATCTGGAGAGCATAGCAACATGTTGGCAATTTCAACAATCTCTTTGCAGAAACCATCTGTTTAGGATCTGATTTAATGTTTTTGCTACTAGATCCC
>JAKSCK010000251.1 GCA_022360655.1 Spirochaetales bacterium
ATACTGCTGTATGGCCCACTTTCCCATCAAGAAGTCCAGAAAGCCCCGCAATCAGAACCGCGATGAAAAGGGAGCCAAAAAGATTCGCCACCCACACAAGAGCCCAATTCTTCAGCATGGCTCCCAAACCAATCCGTTGTTCTGCAAGGGCAGCCGGCAAAAGACAGTTTCCAGTAAAGAGGTCTGTTCCTCCAATAATCACCAGCATGAGACCCACGCCAAAAACGGCTCCCATCACCAGCTTCTTCACACCATAGAACACGGCCTCGTCATTCAACACCCAGCCCGTTCCTGCCACAGTGGCAATGTGACAGGCAAAGGCAATGAAGGCTCCAGCAAGAAATCCAGATAAAAGGATTCCCCAAGAGGAACGGGAAAGTTTTTTCTCTCCAAGGGTGCACAATTGTGCCGCAACCCCAGTGAGAGGGCGTGATATCTCTGTTTTCATGGTTACTCCTGAATGCATCTGTTCGCGGATGAACGAACAACCCAAAGGAATTTGCTTCTGATACTTTTTTGGTATTGATTATATGAAAACGAATCGATAGTGTAACCCCGAAAAGAAGGAATCGTTATCATTTTATCGAAAGGATGGTTGAGCGATGGAACAATGGCGCGGCTTTGCCGATGGCGCATGGAAATATAAGATTGATGTACGGGATTTTATCCAACGGAACTACACCCCCTATGAAGGGGATGAAGCATTCTTGGCACCAGCCACAGAACGCACTCAAGATTTATGGAAGAAAATCTCCGCTCTGATGGAGGAAGAACGGCAAAAAGGCATCCTCGATGCTGAAACGGCCATCCCCTCTTCCGTCACCTCTCATGGTCCAGGTTATGTGGACAAAGATGCCGAACTCATTGTGGGCTTTCAAACCGATGCTCCTCTGAAACGAGGAATCATGCCCAAAGGTGGTTTGCGTGTTGTCCAAGGAGCCTTGGAATCCTATGGCTATGAACTGGATCCTCAGGTGGCTGAAATCTATGGCAAGCATAGAAAAACCCATAACGATGGTGTGTTCAGTGCTTACACAGATGAAATGCTTCGCGCTCGTAAGTCCGGAATTCTAACAGGGCTTCCAGATGCCTATGGCCGGGGACGCATCATTGGGGATTACCGTCGCGCTGCCCTCTATGGTGTAGACCGGTTGATAGAGGATAAGAAGCGGGCCAAAGACTCCTATGACACCTCCTCCATCACCGAAGAAGAAATTCGGGGGAGAGAAGAAATCACCGAGCAGATTGCCAGCCTCAGTGATTTGAAGGCCATGGCCTCCTCCTATGGTTTTGATATTTCTGTTCCAGCAACTAATGCCAAAGAAGCGGTTCAATGGACCTACTTTGCGTATTTGGCTGCCATCAAAGATCAAGATGGGGCCGCCATGTCCATTGGACGGGTGTCCACCTTCTTGGATGTGTACTTTGAACGAGATCTTGCTGATGGTGTTCTCACCGAAGTAGAAGCCCAAGAAATCATCGATCACTTTGTGATGAAATTGCGCATGGTGCGCTTCCTCCGCACCCCTGCCTATAATGATTTGTTCTCTGGTGATCCCACATGGGTCACTGAGGCCTTAGGTGGAATTGGCGTGGATGGCCGAACACTGGTGAGCAAAACCACCTTCCGTGTCCTCCACACCTTGGAAAATCTTGGCCCAGCTCCAGAACCCAACCTCACCGTTCTCTGGACGCCTCGCCTTCCGGATGGGTTTAAAGACTTCTGCAGCCGCTTGTCCATTGAAACCTCCGCCATTCAGTATGAGAACGACTGTCTGATGCGCACTTGGTTTGGAGACGACTACGGCATTGCCTGCTGTGTTTCCGCCATGAAATTGGGAAAACAAATGCAGTTCTTTGGTGCCCGAGCCAACATGGCCAAGGCCCTTCTCTATGCCATCAACGGGGGGAAAGATGAGAAGAGCGGTATGCAAGTGGGCCCCGCCTTCTTACCCGTTTCTGGCGACTACTTGAACTATGATGAAGTGAAGCAGCGCTTTGATGCCGTCCAGGATTGGCTTGCTGAACTCTACATCAAAACCCTCAACGTCATTCATTCCATGCATGACAAGTACAGCTATGAGTCTCTTCAGATGGCACTCCATGACCGGGATGTTCACCGGACCATGGCCTGTGGTATTGCCGGTCTTTCTGTAGCCGCAGACTCCCTTTCAGCCATCAAGCATGCCAAAGTCAAAGTGATTCGCAATGAAGAAGGCTTGGCTGTGGATTATGAAGTGGAAGGGGATTACCCCGCCTATGGCAACAATGATGATCGTGTAGATCAGATTGCTGTGGATTTGGTGGAAGGCTTCATGAATCGGGTGAGAAAGCAGAAAACCTACCGGAATGCAGAACCCACCCAATCCATACTCACCATCACCAGCAATGTTGTGTACGGAAAGAAAACCGGTTCTACTCCAGATGGTAGAAAAGCCGGTGTTCCCTTTGGTCCTGGAGCAAACCCCATTCATGGCCGGGATGCCAATGGAGCTTTGGCCGCCTTTGCCTCCGTTGCCAAGCTTCCCTACGAGCATGCCATTGATGGAATCTCCTATACCTTCTCCATTGTTCCAAAAACATTGGGGAAAGCGGATGCAGAGCGACGTTCCAATCTCAGTGCCCTCTTGGATGGTTACTTCCTCCAAGGTGGACATCATGTGAATATCAATGTTCTCAACCGTGAAACTCTTTTGGATGCCATGGATCACCCAGAGAAGTATCCACAGCTCACCATTCGAGTTTCTGGCTATGCGGTGAACTTCATCAAGCTCACCCGCGAACAGCAGGAAGATGTGATTACTCGCACCTTCCACACCATCATCTAGGAGCCAGTGATGAACGCTCCTGTGATGGGACGAGTGTACTCCTTTGAGAGTTGCGGAATGGTGGATGGCCCAGGCTTACGCTTTGTGGCCTTCCTCCAAGGTTGCCCGCTACGCTGTCTCTACTGCCATAACCCTGACAGTTGGGAGCGTTCAGGTGGCCTGGAAATGAGTTCTGCCCAGGTGGTTGCCGAGGCACGGAAATACAAAACCTGGATGGATTCTTCTGGTGGGGGGCTCACCGTGAGCGGCGGAGAGCCCCTGGCCCAGCCCCTTTTCACTGAGGACATTCTCAAAAGGGCTCATGCCCTGGGAATTTCCACAGCTCTCGACACCAGCGGCTTTGCACCCTTGGAGAAGGCCAAAGCTTGTCTTGATGCTGCCGATTTAGTGATTTTGGATATCAAAGCTGCCGGGTCTCCTTTGCATCGAAAGGTCTGTGGATCTGGAGATGCTCTGCCATTGGAAGTTCTGGAATATCTGAAATCCCAGGGCAAGCGTTTGTGGATTCGCCATGTGGTGGTTCCCGGTTTAACGGATGCCCAAGAGGATTTAGAGAGACTCATTCCACTTCTTCAGGGGATTCCTTGTTTGGAACGCTTTGAGCTTCTTCCCTTCCATAAAATGGGAGAAGAAAAATGGGTGGATGTGAAGGAGGATTATCAGCTTTCCGATACACCCGCTCCCCAGGATGAGTTCATGGACAAGCTGCGGCAGCACTTTCGAGAGGCTGGAATTCCCGTTAGTGACTAAGGGGCTGCGTCAGAGATACCTTCGGTGTCCCTCTCCTTGTCTCGGCCATGGATGAGTAAACTCCTCCACGGCGCTCAGGCCGCGTCAGGGATAATAGGGGCGGCGGAGCCGGTCCGAGGAACGAGGACGGAACCCCCGAATAGCCCGCCCCCCGGCCTGCCGGGGGGGACGCCCAAAGAGAGAACAAGATTTCCCAGACTTGACCCGTTGACAGAATCCTGAAGACTGAGGATTCTCAATTCCAGAATGTCTTTCAATATCACACTTGCCGCCATTCTTTTGGGTGGTTGGCTCTTTTCTCGAATCTTTTCAATGCTCCGGCTTCCCAACATCCTAGGAATGGTGGTGTTTGGGATTCTGGCCGGTGCCTTTGCAAGCCCTTTGATTCCGCCTCTTCTTTGGGAGGTGGAACCCATGCTCAAATCACTGGCCCTGGTGGTGATACTTTTGAGGGCCGGATTGGGATTGAGCAAGGCCACGCTCAAAAAAACCGGTGTGACAGCCCTGTTGATGGCGGTGATTCCCTGTCTTTTTGAAGGCGCGGCCCTCACCCTCTTGTTCCATTGGATGTTTGGTTTTGATTGGAATGTTTCTGGCTTAACTGCTTTTATGATTTCTGCGGTGTCCCCTGCCGTGATTGTCCCTTCCATGCTGAATCTAAAGGAACGAGGATATGGGGAACAAAAGGGGGTTCCATCCATTGTTTTGGCGGGTGCCTCCGTGGATGATGTTTTGGCCATCACTCTTTTTTCTGTGTTTTTAGGCCTGGCTCGAACTGGCGAAACCCAGGTTGCAACGTCCCTTCTCTCTGTTCCTCTCTCTATTGGCGGTGGCATAGCATTGGGGGCAATTCTCGGCTGGCTCATGTCCGCATGGTTCCAAAAGCGGCATGAGAGTTTGAGAGCCACGGAAAAGATGCTTCTGCTCCTTGTGGGAGCGGTATTCCTAGTTCAACTTGGTGAAGTGCTCCACAGCGCAACCTTACTGGGTGTGATGACCGTGGGCTTTGTGCTCTTAGAACGGGCCGAGAAAGCGGCTCATGAATTGGCCAAGAAACTGAGCAAGGTGTGGATTTTTGCTGAAATCATCCTTTTTGTCTTGATTGGACTTTCGGTGGATGTACCAACCGCTTTGGGTGCAGGATTGAAAGGTTTGGCTGTGATTAGCCTGGGCTTGGTCTTTCGGTCTTTGGGTGTTCTTGTGGCCACCATGGGCTCCCCCCTCAATCAAAAGGAACGATGGTTCTGTGTCATTGCCTACCTTCCCAAGGCCACAGTGCAGGCCGCATTGGGGGGAGTGGCTCTCCAAAATAGCGTGGCCCAAGGAGAGGTGATTTTGGCTCTGGCTGTGCTGTCCATCTTGTTCACAGCCCCATTGGGCTTGGTGGGCATCAAAGTGTTTGGGAAACGCCTTTTGGATCTTCCTTTTGAGGAATCTCAAGAGAATCCCCAATAAACCTCAGAGAATCGGAGGGTGAAAGCACACTCGCTCGAAGGGAGTTAGCATCGCCTTTCAAAATTGTACATCTGATCGTTTTTTCTCCAGAAAATTTGCGCTTCCTCTGCTCTCAATCCTAGGATGATGAGAGAGGAATCCCATGTTCAAGAAACTGACAATGGTGTATGAAACGGCACCACTGAGCATTCAGAAGAAATCCAAGATCATCTTTCTCTTCAACATTGTTTTGGCTGGAGTTCTTCCCCTTCCCATTGTTCTTGATGTGCTCATGGGCGAAAGCCTGGTACTTATTGCTCTCAAATGTTTCTTTCTCCTGGCCACTCTAGGGGCTCTCATCTTGCTTTCCAAAGGCCAGTACCCCATATCCGTGATTCTCACCATCACCAGTGTGGATGTGGTTGTGATGAGCACCTTGCTCATCGAAGGAGCGGAAGGACTCTATGGCATGGATAAAATGGCTCTCTTTGCCATAGCTCCTGTGATTCTGATGAGTCTCATAGCCACTCGAAAAAGCCATGTTCTCACCTTAGCTCTCATCAATGGTGCACTCACCCTTGTGTTTGCCTTGGCCTACACCTTCCCCAGCCTTGGTGACCGCACTCCCTTTGTGGAATTTTTGAGTGAATTGGTGGTGACCATGAGTGTATTCACCGTCACCACAGTGCTTCTCTATCAAATCTTTGTGACGAATCAAACGGCCCTCAAGGAAATGCAAAACCATCTCAAGGAAAATCAGCACCACACAGAGACTCTCCGATCCATCATGAATCGACTCCTTGGTTCCATGGACATTGGCCATCAACTTCAGGAGCAGGTGGATCGATCCTCTTCTCGAATTTCCACCATTGTGGCCGAATCTGATCGCATCGTGGATTTAACTAAAAATCTTGAGGCGGAAATGGAAGAATCCACTCTTACTGTGCATGAAACCTGTGGAAAAATTGATTCCCTCACCAACGAAATCACCGGACAGGATCATGCACTTCAGGAATCTTCCACGGCCATGAACCAAATGACTCAATCCATCAAAACCGTCTCTCATATCTCCCGGGAAAAGGTTCAAGCAGCATCCAATCTGAGCACCCTAACCAACACGGGGCAAAAAAAACTTTTGAGTGCGCAAACCCTTTTCACTGACATTCTGGAAAATGTTAGCCAGGTTTCTCAGATTTCCGAAATGATTGATGACATTGCTTCCCAAACCAATCTTCTTGCCATGAACGCTGCCATTGAAGCCGCCCATGCTGGTGAAGCCGGACGGGGCTTTGCTGTTGTTGCAGGAGAGATTCGTAGTATGGCTGAGAACACAGCCTCCAATGCCAGTGGAATTGCCCGCATCATTCACCGTGTTGTGGAATCAGTACGAAATACCAATACCGCTGTGGAAGACACACGTCATGCCATGAATGAGATTGCCCAAGAAACCCATACCGTCACCCAAGCCTTCCAGGAAATCACAACTCGAATGAATGAGCTGGATTTTGGCAGTGAGGAAATCCTCAAAGCCTCCTCTCAACTCAGTGCCATTTCCACTGCCATTATGACCGGAATACAACAAATCCAAGAAACACAAAATGAACTGGTACAGCACATCAACAAGGTGGGAATCATCAGCACAGAAACCACAGCTGCTGCGGAAAACATTCGTGGAAGAGTGGATGACATTCGTCAAGCCAACTGTGATGTGGAATCCTTATCCGGTTGCCTTGGAGATGAGTTGGCCCGAACAAAACAAACCATAAGCTAGTTTTTGCTTTCTTCTCTCTGGCCTATGGAACTCCAATCCCCCCATTGCGGAATCCCATTCTTCTCTCAAGTTCTCTTCTGAATATTGGTTGTAAAATAAGGAATCATTACTAAAATGCTTGATTCTCCTTCAAGAGCCACCTAGGATGAGAAGCTCAAAAAAAGAGGTTAAAATGTTCGAACGCTTATGCAAGGTTTACCAAAACGCCCCCATCAGCATTCAAAAAAAATCACGCATTATGATGGTCTTGGATATGGCCCTGTTGGCCTTCCTTCCCATCCCCATCCTCATGGACTTCATCAATGGTGAACCCCTCCTCATCATCGCTCTGAAGTTTGCCTTTTTTACCTTCTCATTCCTTTCCTTGGTGATGTTATTCAAGGGGCGTTTTACGCTGGCCGCCAACATCACCATCATCACTGTGGATGTGGTGTTGCTGGCATCCATTTTTCTTGAATCAGCAGAAGGAATTTTTGGCATCTATAAGATGGCACTTTATTGCATTCCCCCGGTCATCATCATCAGCCTTGTGGCAGCCAGGAAATCTCAAGTCTGGGGAGTTGCAGGAATCAATGTGTTAGCATCGGTGATATTCAATGTCTTTTTCATTTACCCACAAGTCAGAGGAACTCTATCCAACACAATGATTTGGAGTGAAATCATTGTCTGTAACAGCATCATGGTTGTGGCCCTCATCACCCTTTATCAAATTTATAGCACCAATGCCTCCATCATTAATGAAAGTGAAAATCAGTTGGCCATCAATCAGAAAACCATGGATACCAACCGGTCTGTCCTCACAAGGCTTTTGGAAACCATGGATATTGGGAAACAGCTTCAAGGACAGGTGGACATTTCCTCCGAGCGCATCACCACCATCTCCAGCGAAGCCGACCGAATTGTGGAACTCACCAATCATCTGAAAAAGGAAATGGGAGAATCCTCCGAGGCCGTTCGCAACACCCGAGGGCAAGTCCTCACTCTTGAAGAAGAGATGACCAACCAAGATGAGGCCCTGAGTGAATCCTCGGCCGCCATGGAGCAAATGTCTCAGTCCATCAAGATGGTGAACACCATCTCCTCCGAAAAGAACAAGGCCGCAGAAAGCCTCATCACCCTCACCAATGAAGGCGAACGAAAACTCCAAGACACCCAAAATCTTTTCAAAATCATTCTTGAAAATGTAGATCAGGTCTCCCAAATCTCCACCATCATTGATGGGATTGCCTCCCAAACCAACCTTCTTGCCATGAATGCCGCCATTGAAGCCGCCCATGCCGGTGAAGCCGGACGGGGTTTTGCTGTTGTTGCGGGAGAAATCAGAAGCATGGCTGAAGGAACCGCCAGCAATGCCAGCGGCATTGCCCGCATCATTGATAAAGTGGTGGAATCCATTCGAAATACCAATAACGCGGTTGATGAAACACGGGAGGCCATGACCAAAATTGCCCAAGAGGTGCGCATTGTCTCCGCCGCCTTTGAAGAAATCTCCTCAAACATGGACGAACTGGATGTGGGTGGGATTCAGGTACTTGAACGCGTCTCTGGCTTGACTCAGGTCTCCCAAGCTGTCAATGCCAGTGTTGAACGCATCCAGAAAGCCCAAGAGGAATTGGAACGTCATGTGGAAGAAGTGAGCGGCATCAGTCGAGACACTTCAGGAGCCGCAGAAGCCATTCAGACTCGAGTGAGAGATATACGCCAAGCCAACGCCGATGTAGAAGCACTCTCCGGAAGCCTTGGAGATGAATTGAATCGAACAAAACAAATCATTGGATAGACTTGTACTAAACAAAAAATCCATGCATGAAAGAATGCATGGAAAACACCGCCATCATCTCTCCTCGCGGGGTGATGATGGTGAATCACCCCAACTTGGCCGCCCAAGAAAAACGCGGTCTATTTCTTGGGCAAGACGGTACCGGTAGAAGAACACCTAAAGCTCCCCACAGAGGGACAGGCTTTCCATCGGTCTCAAGAGAATGGCGAATCTCTTGGGCCCGTTCTTTGGCTTCTTGACGCACAAGTCCACCCACAGAATGCAAAATTTCCTCTTCTGAGCATTGATGGCCATCATAAATAATGGTGGTAACAGAGTCCTCACCTCCACCAAATACCGCATGAATCCCAGGCATGGAGATGAGCCATGATTGCCACCGACGGAAGTTCAACCCCCGGGAATTCCAAGGAAGATAAAGTGTCATTTCCTCAAATGGATCACCATGGTTTTTGCCTGATTTTTTTTGTTTGACAGAAGCTCTACTCACATATTCCATTCTTGTTGAAGAACTTTCTCATCTGCAAATATTTTCCGTCCCTTTTTTTAGAACGACCCCTCCTCGCGGAGCGACTCGGGGTTTCCGATGAAGAACACTTTATGCAGAAGAACTCCTCTTCACAAAAAACACAACAAGACAACAACGGACATTAATGGTCATTTGAGACAATGCTAAACAAATTCGGAATGCAATGTTCCTGCATCAGGATTGGATCAACCCCAAACCCTTTGGTTTTCAGGGTGGAAAAGCATCAGAATTTCAAACCGTAATGTGACAACAGGAGGAATAGGATGGAATTAGCAAACCACATCAAAGTGGAACGGTGCACGGCATTAAAAAGTGCAACAAAAACGGAAGCCCTCCATGAACTCCTTTCTCTCCTTGAGAATGAAATCAAACCACCTGAATTCGACGGTGTGGCCAAGGAAATCTTCTATCGGGAACAAATCATGAGCACAGGGATTGGCCAAGGGATTGGGATTCCCCATGTGCGATATCCTGGAATACAAGAGCCCATTTTGATTGTAGGGATTCATCCTGAAGGCATTGCGGATTATGCCTCCCTGGATGATGAGCCGGTGTGCCTCATCTTCCTCATTCTTGTGGGAGCAGACCGTCACAAAGAATATCTTCGCCTCCTCTCCCTCCTTGTTTCCAAGCTCAAAACGCCTGGAATCCGGCAGAGACTTCATGCAGCCGCTCAAGAAGAAAATGCGGCTCAAACCATTGCTAAAATCCTCAAGGAGAATGATTCATGAATGCCATTCACCTCTTTCTTTCAGAACATCTGGCACCAGATGCCTTGAATGCCCTGCTTCTTTTGGGAGTCATCCTCTTTGGCGGGGGATGGGTTGGAAGGACATTCCAAAAACTCAAAATCCCTCAAGTCGTGGGATACATTGGTCTTGGAGTCCTCCTGGGAAAAACAGGACTTGGACTGATTGATGGGAGCACCATGACCTCCCTTCAACCCTTTAGCACTTTTGCTTTGGGCTTGATAGGATTCATGATTGGTGGTGAGCTCAAGGCCAAAACCATCAAGAAATACGGACGCCAATTCATCACCATACTGCTGATGGAATCGATTGGAGCCTTCCTTGTGGTCTCTCTTCTGGTAGGGTTTGCCGCCTGGCTCTTTTTTCAAGACATAGCCTTTGCCATTGCCTTGGGATTGTTGATGGGATCCATTTCCTCTGCCACAGCTCCGGCTGCCACCACCGACGTGCTCTGGGAGAATAAAACAAAAGGTCCTCTCACCACCATTATACTGGGGATTGTGGCCATGGATGACGCTGTGGCCCTTCTCCTCTTTGCCCTTTCCTCCAGCATTGCCGGGGCATTGATAGGTGGTGGCAACAGCTCCCTTGGGGCCAGTCTCCTTGACCTCCTCTGGGAAATAGGAGGAGCCATTGCACTGGGATGTGGGGCCGGCTTTGGTTTGAAACGCATTGTTCGAGGCTTCCTTGAGGATGATCGGATTCTGGTGTTTTCCATTGGCGCCATCCTCCTGCTCATTGGTTTGGCACAATATCTTGGGGTGGACATCATCCTCGCAGCCATGACCATGGGATTTACCCTGTCCAATTTTGCCCCCCGTCGAAGCAAAACAACATTTTCCCTTGTGGAACGGTTCACTCCTCCTGTTTTTGTTCTCTTCTTTGTGCTGGTTGGCGCAAAATTGGATGTGGGGCAGCTAGGAACGGTCTCCCTGGTTCTCGCAGCTCTTTACCTCTTTGGTCGAATCGGAGGCAAAGCAGCAGGGGCCATGCTTGGAGCCACACTTTCCAAAGCACCGGCCTCCGTTCGGCGTTATCTTCCCTTCTGCCTCCTCAGTCAAGCCGGTGTGGCCATAGGACTCTCCATTGTGGCAGGACAGAATTTCCCAGGACCTCTAGGAGACACCATTGTTCTGATTCTGACCGCAACCACCTTTGTGGTGCAGCTCATGGGTCCACCACTTGTCAAACATGCTGTGTCTAAGGCCGGTGAAGTGGGTTTGAATATCACAGAAGAAGATCTGATTCGACGCAGCCAAGCCTCGGACATTGCCGATGAAAACATCCCTCAAATCAAAGAAGAGGATACTCTTGAATCCATCCTGAACGTCTTTGCTCAAAGGGACAATCTCTACTATCCCGTGGTGGACAAACAAGGAAATCTGACAGGGATTCTTCCCATAGAAAAACTCAAGGATGCCTTTGTGGCCACGGATATTGCCCCCTTCCTTGTGGCCCATGACATCATGGAACCCTCAGAATTTCATTGCCAGTACAATACACCGGCCACAGAAGTTAAAGAACTCTTCAAAAAATCTGGTATTGCGTCCCTTCCCATGACCAATGAAAAAGGCCAGGTGACGGGAATGATTGAATACAGGAGAATGCAGCAGCATGTGGCACGGAAACTTGCCCAGTTGAAAAATAAAGCCACAGCTCTGGAGGATGCATAATGAAATTGGGATCTCTCATTGATAAAGACTTCATCCTTGTTGGAAAGGAATTTGCTTCGATGAATGAAGCCGTCACCGCCCTGATTGAATTGTTTGCAAAGCGCAGGAAACTTCCAGTTCCCTCCCAGCGAATCATGGAGATACATCAAGAACGGGCCAACCTTGGCGGTTTGGTGCTTCCCACTGGTGTGGCCATTCCCCATGGACGAATAGACGGATTTCATGACCTCCTTATTGGCGTATGGATTCCACCAAAACCACTGGAAACTCCAGATGGTGTTGTGAAAGCCCTGTTCTTTTCTCTAACATCCAAAACTGGCACCGCTTTGTACCTCCCCGTGCTTTCTGCCCTTTCCGCTCTGTCCACAAACACAGAGCAGTTTGGCCGTCTCCTCTCCGCCACCACACGAAGTGAAGCTCAGGAGGTCCTGGATCGTACCACCCTCAAGCAAGAAGTAACGGTGGAAGACATCATGAACCCCAGCCCCATCACCTGCTTCAAAGAATCCACCCTTGCCGAACTGGCGGATACGTTTAAACGACATAAGGTCAGCTATGTCCCCATTGTAAACGAACAGCAACAGCTCATTGGGGAAGTCACCATCAAAGATCTCATTTCACGGGGCATTCCAGACTATGTCCGTCGTCTTGGGAATGCTCGATTCCTCAAAACATTAGAACCCTTTGAAGCCCTCCTCCGAGAAGAAGACCGAATCCTTGTGAAAGAAATCATGCGCAAACCCACCAGAAGCATCACGCGCAATGCTTCCATCATTGAAACCGCTACCATCATTACTGGTAAGCAAGTTCGTCACATCCCTGTCACCGATTCTGGAAAACTGGTGGGATTGGTGAGTGAAACAGACATTCTTGACAAAGTGATTCGGGGGTAAGAGTGACTCATCTGATTATTGGTTCCGCATTCTTTGTTGTGCTCTTTATCCTCATCTCTCTGGAGGTAGCCAACAAAACCGTTCTCTCCCTCCTAGGAGCCGCCCTTTTTATTGGGATGGGCATTATTGAGCAGCATTTAGCGTTTGAAGAAGTGGACTGGAACGTTGTCTTCCTGCTCATAGGAATGATGGTGATTGTGGGAGTCACAAAACGCTCTGGACTCTACCAGTACATTGCCATTAAATCGGCCAAAGCCGTGGGAGGAGATCCAGTAAAAATCCTCATACTCTTTTCCCTTCTCACCGCTGTGCTCTCCGCCTTCCTAGACAATGTCACCACCGTTCTCATCCTCACGCCTGTGATGATTCTCATTGCCGTAGAACTTGGACTCAGCCCCACTCCCTTTGTCATCAGTTCGGCCCTGGCCTCCAACATTGGTGGCACCGCCACGCTCATTGGCGACCCACCCAACATCATGATTGGTAGCGCGGCCCAGCTTGGCTTCACAGACTTCCTTGTGAATCTTGGCCCACTGGTTCTGATTCTGCTTGTTGTGCACTGTGCCCTCATCCTCCTGTTCTTCCAGAAGAAAATGAAGGTCAGCATGGAACGTCGGGCCCGTGTCATGGATTTTGATGAAAAAGCGGCCCTCACAGATACCACCGTTCTCATCAAAAGCCTGAGTGTTCTGGGTCTTGTCATCCTTGGCTTCCTCACCCATGGAATCACCAAGATTGAGCCAGCCACCATTGCCCTTGGGGGAGCCGCTCTCCTGATGCTTTTAGTAGGAGGTGAAGAGGTTGAAGAGTTTTTTCATGAAGTAGAATGGGGCACCATTTTCTTCTTCATTGGCCTCTTTATCATGGTTGGGGGATTAGTAGAATTGGGTGTGATTGAAATGATGGCCAACGCCTATCTGGGTTGGACAGCAGGGGATATCACCCTCACCTCCCAATCCATCATCTGGCTCAGCGGCGTGCTCTCCTCCCTGCTGGATAACATTCCCTATGTGGCCACCATGATTCCTTTAGTGGAGCATATGAGCAATGAATTGGGAGGAGCCGCCATTGAACCCGTGTGGTGGTCTTTGGCTCTAGGATCATGTTTAGGAGGAAATGGCACCCTTATTGGAGCCTCCGCCAATGTGGTGAGCTGTGGTATCAGCAGTCGCAGTGGTTATAAAATCAGTTTTTTGGAATTCACAAAATACGGCGTGATTGTGATGTGCATCACCCTGGCCATTGCCAGTCTCTACGTCCGATTCCGTTATCTCTAGTTTTCAGAATTGAGGACGACCCCCGCCTGAGGCGGGGGTCGATTTAAAGGCTGTTAATAAGAAAACTTAATTAATCTCTACACCCTGATCTTCTAGCAAACGAATCCCATATTCAATGGAAACGGCATAGCTAAAAGCGGTGTGATAATCTGGATGATCTGTGCCACGAGCAAAATCCCCCCCTTCATCATCGGGGGTGAATCGTCCCACAAGAATCCCAACGGCCCGTCCATCCTGGACCGCCACCAAGGGACCACCAGACATGCCATCATGAATCATGCAGTCCACCAGAAGCAAACGAGTTCCATTTCCTAAAGAGGCCTTGGAAGACACCATTCCCCGCTGAACAGCAAGGTTATGCAAATCCTGATGACCAAAGGGAAAACCAAAGCCCAAAACAGAATCTCCCAAAGACACATTGTCAATGGAACCCAGAAGGTGGTCTGGAGCATCCACCTGAATGTTGCGAACAAAACGGAGCAGGGCCACATTATGCACCCGGTCAACAGCCACGGTGGTCACCGCTAAGGCGGCCACTTGGTCCAGACTCAATGCACTGAACTCATCGGGATCTTTGGCAGGAGCCACAAGCAAATCATCGCTTTCATTTCCAATAAGATGGGCTGCTGTGAGCAAATATCCTTCTTCATGAACCAAAAAGGCTGTACCAAGAAACACCACGGAATCATCCACTTTCCGCACAAGAAGAAAGCTTCCAGAAGAAAATTTCTGACTCAAATCACTATGCATGATCAGACTCCTTTTTGGGTGAAGCCGGACGTTTTTTCTTTCCAAAGAACACCAAAGGAGCTTCTTCTGCACTTTCAATCTGGAATTTTCGTGGCTTGAGTCGACCGGTTCGTACCGAGAAGGTTTGTGCCCCGGTGTATTCATTCAAGCCCTTCTTCAAGCTGTAGCACAACAAAAGAAGAACCGCAGCAAAGGGAAGCCCCGTGGCCACAACTGCGGACTGTAGGGCGGCAAGTCCGCCACTCACCAGAAGGACAGCGGCCACCACACCTTCCAAGATGGCCCAGAACAAGCGCTGAGGGATGGGAGGATCGGGGTTTCCACCGGCTGTGATGATATCAATCACCATGGAACCGGAATCCGATGAGGTGACAAAGAAGCTGATGATGACAAACACACCAAGAATGGATGCCACAGAAGAAAGGGGAAGTTTCTCAAGAAGAAGAAAGAGGGAAAGCGGCACATTCTTGGTGACACCTTCGGCAAATCCACCTCCAAAAAGTTCCAGATAGAGAGCGGAGTTCCCAAAGACTGTGAGCCAAATAAAGGTTACTAAAGTGGGAACCGCCAGAACTCCCATGAGGAACTCCCGAATGGTTCTACCACGCGAAACCCGGGCAATGAACATGCCCACAAAGGGAGACCAGGCCACCCACCAGGCCCAATAAAACACGGTCCAGCCATTCTGCCAGCTGGTGTTCTCATAGGTTTCATTCCAGGTAGAAATCTGGGCAAAGGATTGGAAATAGGCCCCGAGGTTTTCCAAGAATCCATTGAGAATAAACAATGTGGGACCGGCAATAAACACAAACACCATCAGGGTGACAGCCAGCCAAATATTGAGTTCCGAAAGTTTTCGGATTCCCGCATCCAAGCCCTTCACTACAGAAATGGTGGCAATGGTGGTGATGCCCGCTATCAAAAGCATCTGCACGGTGGTGTTTTGCTCTAAACCAAAGAGATGGGACAATCCAGCATTGATTTGCTTCACACCAAATCCCAGGGATGTGGCCACGCCAAAGAGAGTGGCCACGGTGGCCAAAATATCAATCACATTGCCCCAAGCTCCATGAATCCGCTCTCCCAACACGGGGTAGAAAATGGATCGGATGGACAAGGGCTGGCCCTTATTGAAGCTGAAAAAGGCTAAGGCAAGAGCCACAAGAGCATAAACAGCCCAGGGGTGAAGTCCCCAGTGCATAAAGGTGTAGGCCATGGCTTGGCGGGCCGCATCGGCCTGCTCTGCTGCAGGAAGAGGCTGAGAGGTGAAGTGGAACATGGGTTCGGCAACACCATAGAAGAGCAGCCCGATACCCATGCCAGCAGAGAACAGCATGGCAAACCAACTAAGGGTCTTAAAATCAGGCTCAGCATCCTCGCCACCCAACCGAATGTCTCCATAGCGGCTGAACATGATGTAGAGAATGAAGGCCAGAATGATGTTCATGGTGAGGGTGAAAAACCATCCGGCATTGGATGAGATTCCATTCAGCATGGAAGGGAAAATATCGCCAAAAGCTTTGCTATAAAGGGATGATGCTACAACAAATCCAATGATGAGAAAGGCAGAAACAAAGAAAACGACAGGATGTATATCATACCATTTCTTCTTGCTAATTTTTTCTGGGGGGGCTTGATTTTCGATAGGAGTCCTCCTCGTGGACCAGTCCTCCCCAGCTCCAAAATAGATCGTACACAATGGGCATCTAGGGATTATCAACTGGAGCGATATGCATTGAACACGATCTATCCAGGAACGTCAACCTGAGAGAAGAACGGCCTTATATCGTTTTCTTTCCTCATTTCCAGCGTAAAACCACCAAAAAGTTGATTTGTAATCAATTTATCTCATACTCGACTCAGATCACAATCAAGGGCGATAACACAAGGAAAATAGACTGCATCCAATGAATTATTCGCGTTTATAATCGGCATCAAATGAAAGGCCTAATTGATGAAGACCTTCTTCGATCTTCTGCTCCAAGCGCAAATCTTTGATGGTGCTCCCAATACTCATTTCCAGTTTTCCTCGAAATCCAAAGCAGGTGCTATTTCTCCCTGGTACAGGGGAGTTGCATGCCAGAATATCAACTCGTTCTATGGCTTCATCCATTCCAGAGGGGAAACGAATTTCACCCAAACTGGTGAGTACTCCAGAGAAAAGCTCACGAGCAAAAATTTTATAAAACACACCTAAAAAGAATTCTTTGATGGACCTTGGTAAGAATCGAAAGAAAAAATTCTGGGAAGCACGAAGATTCCGGCGAATCTGGTTCTCTACTGAATGGGTATGTCGTTCATGACGAATCCCTTCTGCAACTTTGGCAATGGAGTCTTCCAGGCTCAGAGTGTCCTCCGCTGATTGAGGCTTCCATTCCACCGTATAGACATAGGAAAAGTTCTTCATGGAAATGACGGGATAATCTTTCCGGAGATTGACAGGAACCTGCAAACGCAAAGGTCTCAATCCTTTTACCACCCCGTTTCGCACATCTTCACAACGCAATTCTTGGAGTGCCCAAAAATACAGGCCGGATAAAAAGACTGAGACTGTGGCCCGATGACCTCTTGCCTTTTCCCGCACGGCCTCAAGATTGAGGGAATAGCGCGTGTTGTAATACCGACTCAATGGAATACCCTCTCCCGTGGGCAAGTAGGCTGATCCTGGTGTGGAAACATGGGGACCTTTGGAGGAAAACTCACGCGTGTAGGGGCATTCCCATTCCTGAGGGTTTACCCCGCCGTTCACATCATAAATCAGGGGATGATCATCCACCTTCACTCCACCTAATCGCAAATACTCTGCACAAAGGGTATAGAGGAGCACTAAGGTTCCATACCCATCACTCAGAATATGACTGAGCTCTAAAGCGATGTTCTTTCCATTGGTTCGAACACGAAAAAGAAATCGATCTGAATGAAAATCCACCATGCGATTCGTGTAGTGAGAATCTTCTTCCACTTGGGGAAGGTCGGTGGTTCGTTCCAGAACATACGAGAAGGTCGCTGGACGTAAATACACTTGAAAATAGGGAAAGCGGTGAGGAAGAACATTTTCAAGAGCTTGCTGCAAACGGTCCTTATCGACCGTCTCAGTCATCTCAAAGGCAATTCGAGAAAGGGTGGTTTCACCTTCAGAAACAATGTTCACAAAAATTTGTGCCGCATTATCAACTGGAAAACGATGGGGCAAATCAGACATGAGAATCTCCTTGAGATTGACGATTTCGACGCGATGAGGGCAAGGCCGCTAACAGAGGTGGGAGAATAAGAATGGTGGCTAGGCAAGCAGAGGCCAAGGTAAAAACAATCAGAAGCCCAAAGTATCGAACGGGTTGAAAATCCGCAAAGGCCAGCCAAAACAACCCTGCAACAATGGAGACAGAAGTCAGAACAATGGGTCTTCCTGTTCGGAATAATGAAACAAGAGCGGCTCGTACAGAATCAGAACCATCACTTCCTGGGTGTCGTCGGAAGGCCAGAAGGAGATGAATAGAATCATCCACCCCCACACCCACAGCCACACAACTGACCATGATGGTGGTCATATCTAATGGTATGCGGCAAAACACCATCAACAGAAAGGATGATGCAATGCCCGCAACCATGGGAACCAAGGCAAAGAAGCCAAATTCAAGCGATTTAAATCCAAGAGCACACAGAATACCAATGACAGCGAGGGCCATAAGAGTCGAGGTAAAGAAATCCCTCTGCATGGCATCCGAAAGTTTTAGAAAGTCACGGCTCATTCCATCGATGGAGATGGTGATTTCCGATGAGAGACTTTGGGAGGAAAGATCTCTCAACTGTTGAAGAATGACTCGAGTATCTTCCTCATCAATAGGACGGGATTCCATCTCATTAAACACTCTCAGCCGTAAATAAATTTGAGAATAATCCTCATTGGCATAGACACCTGTGGTGGCGGCATTCAAAAGCCGACTCATCATCAAGTTCAGTCCTTTTGATTCAAAGACATTCTGGTTGGATTCAGGAAAGACTGTGGCATAGGCAAAGTGGAGATAGGATGGCCAAGAAGTCAAATGAGAAACTCCTGCAAGATGAGAGAGCTCCAATTCAAATTCATGAATTTTTTTGAGAACATCTGCCTGCAGGAAATATTGTGGCTTGCCCTGAGGGGCCTTTAGGGTCAGAGTGAGCTCATCCAATCCACCCATGATTTGACTATAGGTTCGCAGGTCTTTCAGCGCTTTTGAGTCCTCTGGGAAATAGGTTGTAGGGCTTGTATTAAAGGACACGGAAGGAGCCAAAGTCACAAATCCTGCAAGCAACAAAATAAAAAGACTGAGAGCCCATCCCCGTTTATGAATAAGGAATCCCGCTCCCCGCATGAGAAATCGTATGCCCCGAAATGATCTTGGATGCTGAAATTGGCCTGGTAAGAGAGGCGCCCCCAGAGCCATCAATGCTGGCAATACCGTCAATGATGATAATGCTGCCGCGGCCACTCCTACTGCTGAGGCAATGGCAAAGTAACGTGTATGAGGGAGAGAGGCACCAAGAAGACAGAGCAATCCTGTCACTGTTGTGAGTGAAGCCAATAGGATGGTTCCTCCTACCTCTCCAATGGCCTGAGCAATGGCCTCTTTCTCATCAAGGGGACGGTCTTTGCTTTTCCGAAAATACTCACTGAGAATGTGGATGCCATACGAACTCCCCAAAGCCAGAACCAAGGGAGGTGTCACAATGCCCACCATGGTGAGACGCCAAGAAAAGGCTCCCATAACTCCTAAAGACACCACGGTTCCAATGAGGACACTCACCAAAGGGAGAATCATGGCTGGAAGACTTCGAAATCCCAGAAAAAAAATGACGAGTATGGTCAGAATCGCAAGGGTTAAAAGGAGGGATGCATCATGGGTGAGATATTTCTGTGTTTCTGCAGAAAAGGGTATGGAACCTGTCACAAGGGGGGCTAAGTCATCAAAGTCGTCAAGAACATGTTCTATGAGTGCTTGTGTTTGGAGGTAATCATGTGCTTTAGGAATGAGGAATGACGCTGCCAATCCTTCACCATTCCGAGATTGAAACAATCCTGGAGAAAAGGGGTTTTGAGAAAGCTGATTCCAAAAGATTTTCAGATCCTCAGGATTCTGAGGCACAATGCCTTGAGGTGCCATGGTTTCCACAGCTAAACGTCCATCTTTTCGCAAAAGCGTTGCTGTTGAAAAAGGACTCATAACCACTTCCGCATCCAGAACTGAACGCAACTGCTCAATCAGTTGGGAGAATCGTTGTACACCCTGAAGTGTTTCCACATTTTGGGCATCAACATAAAGGGCAAGCCGATCATAGTTTGAGGAATACGCAACGGAATCAAGAGATTGTGATGAGGGAAGTAGACGCTCAACATCCGGTTCAATTTCTAATTGAAATGTAAAAAAAGTAAAAATGGTAATGAGAACCAATGTAACAATGAGGACAAAAATCGGGTGTTTTGCACAACCAAATGCAAGATTGCGCACAAATTGTTGGGGCATGCTAACCTATACTACGGTAATCTAGTCACCACAACCAGTAGAGACGGGAACTTGAACCCTCTTGAATGACTGGTCATACTAACATAATGTTCGCAGGGGCCCCCTGCCTTCAGGAGAAAGAATGCTCATTAGAAAACGACCCGATGGGGTTCGGGCCAAGGTTCCCGGTTACACAAAAATTGTTCCAGTCCTTCTCGGAAGCCGCACTGAATCTGCAATTTATATGGATCAGATTGTTTATCTGGATAAAACAGAACCATTCATTGCTGAATGGAATGAAAACAATCCAGATGCCCCATGGGCCATGTCTGTCATGCAGGTTCTTCTCACCGCAATTGGACGTACCGTTGCACAGCGCCCACGCTTAAACCGATTTGTGTCCAACTATCGCCACTATCAAAGGAACAATATCTCCGTTTCCTTTGTGACAAAAAAAACCCTTTCTGATGATGGCAGAGAAACAAATGTCATCATGCCCTTCCGTCCCTATGACACCCTGGACGATGTGAACCAACGGTTTGCGGAGTATGTTGGTGCTGCAAAAGGCGATGAAGGGAATAAAACCGATGAAGACGTTGATTTCTTTGAGCGTCTCCCTGTTCCTATTCTTCGTTTCATTGTGAATTTCATTAAATTCATTGATCGGCGAAACTGGATCCCTGCAGCCATCATCAAAATGTTCCCAATGTATGCCACAGTGTTTTTAACCAATGTGGGATCTTTGAAATTGGATGCTCCCTATCATCACAATTTTGAACTGGGTAATACCGGTATATTCATGGCCCTTGGGAAGAAGTTTACTGAGCGGAGCCTGGATGCATCTGGAAATCTTGTTGAACGCCGAGCCATCACTGTGCGTTACACCTTTGATGACCGAATTGTGGACGGGATCTATTCAGGTCGAGCCATGAAACTTGTTAAAGAATATGTTGAGAATCCAGAAAAGCTCACAGTTGCACCAAAGATTGCACCAAAACACATTGAAGAGTTGAAGCTGAGTGAGAAAGGCTGGCGACTCTGGGCCGCAACCTCGGGAAAATGACACGAATAAACGCAGGAAAATTCTTTCAAAAGAAGGTTCAGATGAGACATCACACCCATCGGATTTTCTGCATACTCCTTGGAGTATGCCTCTGGTTTTTGACTTCCTGCGTTTCTTCAGACTTTCTTCCACCCCAAGATGGTGATCATCGCCTCTTGGGAACCACCCGATTTCTTTTGGATGATCCTCGTGGACTTGTGATTCAGGCCTGGTATCCAGCCACGGACTTTGGGTCAGGACGCATCGATCCCATCATCCAATTAGAGCAAGGTGAGGCCTATTTCAAACCATTTCCCATCAGCCGTGAGCAACTAGAAAATCGGCTCATTTCCTCCTCATATGTTGATGCTCGTGTGGAAGAAGGACCTCACCCAGTCATCATTTTTGATCATGGATATGAGGGTTTTGAAAAACAAAACATGAGCCAAATGGAAGAATTGGCCAGCCATGGATACATTGTTTTTGCCGTCAATCATCCAGGTGAAAGCTTTGTGACCCTCTATCCAGATGGAAGTGTCCAAACCATTGATTCGGATCGTTATCCATCCCTAAGAGGGCGTACAGGAAGAGAACGGCGATATCGAAGAGACCTTACCACAACCTATTTTGATTTGTTCCGAGAACAAAAAGATGATGGTGTTGTGGTGGCCTCTATGCGTCAGTTTTCCTCCTATGCCCATGTCCGCCTCATGGAATTACCAATCCGCGAACGCACCCAGGACATCGTGAACCTTCTGCATCAGCTCTCTCAATTGAATGAAGAAGGACAATTTGCAGGAACTTTGGACCTAGACCGTGTTGGACTGTATGGCCATTCCATGGGTGGAAATGTTTGCATTGATGTCGCATCGCTTGAGAATTTGCCGGTCAACCTTCGAGCCATCGCCAATTTGGATGGTCCCTACCTGCTTTTCCCTCAGGCTCCCATTCGAATTCCCAAAGTACCGCTCCTCATGGCCTACAGTACAGGCTCATACACCGGAGCCTTTGATGTGAATTTGTCCGAATGTAATGACTGGATTCTTCGCGCCTCTGATGAAACAGATCTTCGTGTCATTTTTCATGGATCCACTCATGCAAATTTTTCCGATTTAACCTACATTGAGATTTTGCGCGATCGTATCACTGGGGATATTGATGGCCATGACATGGGAATGGCCTTGGAAAAACTCCTTGTAGCCTGGTTTGATGAACACCTCAAGGATATTCCAATGGACTTTAACCAGCTCAAAGCCTCCTATCCATTATGGGAAATGGATTTCCGCTAAAAAAGAACAATCGCGATTCCACTGTTGGAATTTCCACCTCTTAACTTTTTATAAACCAATGATATGGATCTATCAATAAAGGCCTTTCTTTAGAGAACAAGACACCATTATTGACAAATCATTGTTTTCCATTGTTCAATGATTCAACAAATCGTGTCTCGGAAGATCACTGAAAAAATTATGTCAAAAGGATTAAAAAACACGAATTCATTTGACGTTTTCTAGACTCTCCGCGTACCATTCAGCAAGAACGATAACATATTTAAAACAAGGAGCCCCCGATGGATTCCCGGTTCTCACTTACTGAGGCTGAAAAGGCCATCCTCCAGGGTGCAGGCGGCGAGACTCTTCGAAAGGTCTACAGTTCCATAGTGCGCTACGGAGAAGTTTTTGGCGCACAAAAGCTCATCACACTGGATGGTCCAGTGCATTTAGTCACGTCCTTTGGGATTCCTTTTCTTTCACCAACTTTTGACATCATTGATGAACTACTGGACGCCCATCTCATTCCAGCAGAAAAATTTACAGTAAACCCTAGACCCATGGATTTTAAGAATGTGCCCTGCACACTCCCAGAAAAACTGGCCTTCCATTTGCTGTATAGAAAGCAAGAATCCTATGAAGCTCAGCTCCAGTCCCTAGGGATTCAGAATTCAGATGCCTACACCTGCTCCTGCTTTCTGCAAGAAGTGGGGAACACGCCCCAGTTTGGAGAGATTCTGGCCTGGTCAGAATCCTCTGCTGTCACCTATGCCAATTCTGTAATAGGAGCGCGAACCAACCGAAATGCAGCCATGATTGAACTACTCTCAGGAGTTGCAGGAAAAACACCTCTTTTTGGCTTTCTCACTGATGAGGGGAGAAGAGCGGATTGCATCATAGATATTCGTTGCTCGAGGCGTCCTGAGGCCCAACTTCTGGGTTCGGCAATTGGACGCTTCATGATGGATCAAGTTCCCTTCATTCGTGGACTGGATGTGTTTTTTCCTGATGGCCTTGATGCTGATTGCCGTGATTATCTCAAAGACCTTGGAGCCGCCGCTGGTGTCAACGGTGCTTTAGGTTTATTCCATGTGGAAAACCTCACCCCTGAAGCCGTGAATTACGGATCTGAATTGGTGAAAAAAGGAGCACCGCTTTCGGTTATTGAAGATGATGATCTCAAGGGTTTGTACCACGGTTTTCCCGTTCTCTGGAGTGCTCCAGCGGCCCAGGCCCATATGGCCTTTGTGGGCTGTCCTCATCTTTCACAAGAGCAGCTTCAAGAGTGGCTTGATGCCATTCTTCATCGCCTAGAGCAGGAACAATACGAGTCCTGTCTCATCCCAGTGGTGCTCACGGTTCCTCCAGCTATTGAAAAAAGTATTCCCAGCCATGACCGTTCCCTCTGGGCCTTAAAAGGAATTCACATATCTAGCATCTGTCCTCTGCTCTATATGAGCAATCCCTTGTGTGCACGAAAACGCATCATCACCAATAGCAATAAACTCCGAGGATATTCTACAGCACGGTACTATTCCGATTGGGATTTGTTGAACCAAATAGTGGGAGGCCAGTCTGCATGAACAGCTTCCGTGGACGCTGCGTCATCTCCGGTTCTATTAAAACCACTTGTGTGGTGAGCCGGCGCAATGTGAATCTTACGGCCTCATTCAAAGCCTCCGTGCTAGCAGGCAAACGACGTGTATATTGTGCTGACCAAGACAATCCCGATCTTTTTGGCCGACGATTGGATGGAAGGATTCTTTGCCTTCCTGCCATCGTGGGAGCAACAACAGCTGGGTTAGTACTCCATTCTCTCTGCAAAACACCTATGGCCCCGGCCGCTCTCTTGTTTGCCGGTCCCATAGATCCAGTGACCGCCGCGGGAGTGATACTTGCAGAGGAATGGATGGGAAAAAGCATCCCAACCATTGATAGATTAGGAGAAGAATTTCTGGATGCGGTAGAGCATGGAATGGTGATTGAGGTGACCCCTGAGGGAACCATCATGTGTTTCGATTAATCCGAATTGGTGAGAAGCTTGGAGGCATGAAGGACGAGTGATTCAGTTGCTGTCAATTCCAACACCCCGAGGGGAAGGGGCCCCGAGGGGTCGATCTTTCACAAGGAATTGACCAGAAAATCATGACAGTATAGCGTGGAATGAGGAAACACGGAAAAGCCATGACCAAAGCAGAACGACAAAAAATTGACCACCGTGCCCACATGTTTAAAGCTCTGGCACATCCTATGCGCGTGTTCTTTCTTCAGAAGTTAGCGGAAAAATCCTGGTGTGTTTGCGAATTGGCCCAAGAAGCAGGAATCCCAAAATCGGCGGCTTCAAAACACTTAACTCAACTCAAGATGGCGGGATTTGTGGAAGATGAACGGAAGGGAACCCGGGTGGAATACCGCCTCATGGCCCCCTGTGTCATTTCCATGATGAACTGCGCCGAAAAGGCTGTGCTTGAAAATCAGAGAAAGCGACTAGGGTTAGCACCATCCGGTGATGAGAACTAAGTCGTCTCGTTTTCATTGAATCATCCCTTCTTCCATTGTCCATAACAAAATGCAGTCCAATCCTTGACCTTCCATCATTACCATGTTTCAATGTTTCCATATTTTGAAACCATTGGTACATGGAGGACTTATGACCATTCAAGTTCTTGGTTCCGGCTGCCCCAGCTGCCAGAAACTCAAAGCTCATGCCCAAGAGGCCATTGCCACTCTTGGTTGGAATGATGTGGAGATTTCCAAGGTGGCTGATATGAACACCATCATGGAAATGGGTGTGATGCTCACACCAGCCCTGGCTGTGGATGATGAAGTGTTAAGCAGTGGAAAGATTCTCTCTGTCCAAGACATCATTTCCCTTCTTCAAGAGAAACAGAAGTAACGGATGAAGCGCATATTTCAGGACTCAGCCAATATCAAATTGGGTTTCCTTGCTCTACTATTCCTGGCGGCGGCCCTTCTTCCTTTTGATTCCCCCTCCTTTTCACGGGCCCTATCTGAAGCCTTTTTGCTTCTATCCGACTATGCCCGCGATCACGTGTTGCTATGCTTGATTCCGGCCTTTTTCATTGCGGGTGCAATATCCCTTTTTTTGAATAAGGGAGCCATCATTCAGCATTTAGGTCCTGAATCACCAAAAATCAAAGCCTATTCTGTTGCGTCCGTTTCAGGGGCTCTTCTTTCCGTGTGTTCCTGCACGGTCCTTCCCTTATTCAAGGGGATTCACAAGAAAGGGGCTGGAATTGGGCCTGCAGTGAGTTTTTTGTATGCTGGCCCAGCGGTGAATGTGCTCGCCGCCACGCTCACTTTTGAGGTTTTTGGTTGGAAGTTGGGAACAGCCCGTCTGGGAGCATCCATACTCTTTGCCATCGTCATTGGTTTCATCATGAACCTTTTATTTTCAGACGATGAACGTGAAACCAATGCCGCCATGTTTGCCCCACCCCAGTCTTCCCAATCCTCGTCATACCGCGTGCCTCTTTTGATCCTGTCTCTTCTTGGAATTCTGATTTTTGCCAATTGGAAAAGCCTTGGTGGTGCCGGATCTTTTGGGGGAAAGATTTTCCAAGTTCGGTTCCTCATTGCCACAGGTTTTGTTCTACTTCTTGTTCTTCTCCTTCTTTTCCGCTTTCAAAAAGAAGAGATTTCCAATTGGATGGCGGTGACTCGGGATTTTTCCCTTCAAATTCTTCCCCTTCTAATGCTGGGTGTTCTGGTGGTGGGTTTTTTCTTTGGCCGACCCAATTCAGAAGGATTACTCCCTCTTGAGAAGCTCATGAGTTATCTCAGTGGTGATACGTTGTTGGCCAATAGCGTGGCCGCCGTTTCTGGGGCACTGATGTACTTTGCCACACTGACGGAAGTGCCCATACTCCAAGGATTAATGGGAGCAGGCATGGGAGAAGGTCCGGCCCTTGCTCTGATGCTTGCAGGTCCCTCTCTTTCTCTTCCCTCTCTTTTTGTGATCCAAAGCGAATTGGGATGGAAAAAAACCAGCACCTACGCCCTTCTTGTTGTTGGATTTTCAACATTGGCAGGATGGATCTTTGGAATGCTGTCCTAGCAAAAAAGTGTTTCTGAGCCTTTAGAAGTAGAGCATAATGTATGGTGTTTTGCTAACATTTAAAATGTTGGCACATCCCATCCTTACAGACGGGACCAGACATGCCATCAATGGAGATGCAATGAAAAAATCGGGAAAGAGCTCAAATCAAGGCATGAGTTTCTTTGCACGCTATCTGTCCCTTTGGGTGCTTCTTTGCATTGGGGCAGGAGTCATCATAGGAGTGCTGTTTCCTCAAGTTCCAGAAACCCTGGGGCGCTTAGAAGTGGCCAGAGTGTCTCTCCCCATTGCAGTGCTCATCTGGCTCATGATTTATCCCATGATGTTGAAG
>JAKSCK010000052.1 GCA_022360655.1 Spirochaetales bacterium
CTACATGAGTTCAACTTACACCAAAATATCAATCTCCTAGAACTTACAGATACAATGATGCACTTTGCCTTTGAGAATATTGCAAGAGAGATGCTTGCAACTCACATGCTTAATACGTTAGTCCTTTTAATTTCAGAAAATAAATAAGGAAAAAATAAATAATATACAGACAGAAAATATATATATGTCCTTGCATTGTGTTGATCACCTTTCCAATTTCAGAGACATAGGCCTTTTTTGTCAATGAAGATGCACCTTCCTCTGAGCTTTCCACAATGGCCATAGAACTCTCTGAAAGTGGTGCCATCTTGATACCGCTGATAGCATCTTTGGTGTTCATGTGTTCTTCTTTGCTATCTCTGGGGATTTTGGTGCTTGAATGTGTTACTTGATCAGCTTGGGGAATGGAAGAACTCCAAACTGTCTTTTCATCCTTGTGGCCATTGCTATCAATCTCACCAAATGACAAAGCTCTTCTGAGGACAAATGCTGTGATTGCTGCTGACCACAGGACCAAGAATAAAGCCATAACTATGTGCATCCATTTTGGACTACAATCTATGCAGCTTCCTGATTTTGCCTTGCCGTGGGTATCATCACAAGCACCGCAAATAATCCCATGGTATCCCTGACAACACACACATTGCTTCAATACAACATTTGCCCTTGAAGCAGATACCCTGCTTTGATTGATTAAGCAATAATTCCGCCATTATATAGAGATTTGTCTTTACAAGTCCACATCCCTGCTATAGGATCATAGTCCTCCAATAAGCTAATGTAATCATCAAATGCATTAGGGAACTAACTTCAATAGCTTTCAGCTTTCACTTGAATTAGAAACAAATAATATCTTGTCATGATTGCTACTTCTTCTTCTGTTGTGTATATCAACACTCTGGAAAGCTATATGCCTTTGCACAGAATGCAAGCCTTGTCCATTATATCTGCAATTGTAGGGATGTCATTGTAGACATGATCGAAGGCTACTATTTAATGATACCAATTTCTAGCTTCTGTGACTTGGTACTTATTTGTATGCTCATAATAGTATTCGGTCAGCGACCAAGTTTTGGGGTGCAAAATGCTTCAAATGAATGAATCCCCAATTGCAACAAAAGGTATTATGCCCAATATATTATGGTTTTATTGGCAACTAGTTCAGCGATCTCCTAATGCTACAAAGATTTATTATTCATAGTTCTTTTATTGGTGGGGCTGGGTGTGGTGTGGACTAGAATTGTCACTATGATTTACCATTGTGATGGCTACACAATAGTGTCTACAAATGTGGTGACATGGAGGTGCAAAGCTCTTGGCAGGCATGTGTGCATTAGAAATGAGAATTGTGATGTGTTAAGGGAATGTTGGAGGGAATCAGGCTAGGACATGACTGTTGCATTATCCCAAGCAATGTGGGAAATAGGTACAATGGCAACATTGTTGGAAGTCCTAAAACAATTCAAAGGCTTAAGAAGAAGACAAGAGCAAAACAAACATACTGCAAGTTCACCGTGCAAAATAGGAGCAAAGTAGTAATTATATGACTGAGACTCTAGGGAAGAGTAGCACAATGAACTTAATGTCTACAGAATAGCTTGATGTTGCATACTACACAATTGTCCAACATAATTTCAGCAAAAATGTATTTGTATGACATAAAATGGGAATAATGTAAGTTCTCAATTATTCCATTGCCACTTGCATTTTACATGTTTACAAGAAATGATTGACTTTTGGCTTTTTAGTGCTGCATTTTGCCTTTATGCAA
>JAKSCK010000096.1 GCA_022360655.1 Spirochaetales bacterium
ACGGCCGCTATGGCGTAACCATTGGCCATGGCCTTTCCAAAAACAGCAACATCCGGTGTAACGCCAAAACGTTCCTGGGCCCCTCCCAGAGCAAGACGGAATCCGGTGCGTATCTCATCAAAAATCAGTAGGGCTCCATAACAATGAGCCAATTTTTTGGCTCCTTCCAAAAATCCTGGAGCAGGATCCTCCATGGGTGCGGCCAGAGGATGCCCATATGGTGTGAGGATGATGGCGGCTGTATCCTCTCCATGCTGTTTCAAAAGGGATTCCAGAGCATCCAAATCATTGTAGGGGAACTCCCGAACATCCTCGTAAAGTTTGGCTGGGATTCCTCCCTTTACCTCCACACACCAATCATGCCATCCATGGTAACCACAACGGATGATGCCGGTTCGCTGAGTGAATGCCCGGGCCAAACGCACGGCCACGCTGGTGGCATCCGAACCGGTTTTCACAAAGAGGCTCATCTGAGCACAGGGAATGATGTCCCGCAGTACCTCAGCCAATTCATTCTGCAAGACCTGAGTCAAAGAGAAGCAAAAACCTTTTTCCCGAATCCGGGAAATCACGGCTTCATCCACTTCTTGTTCCCGATAACCAAGAATAATGGGACCATAGGCGCAGAGAAAATCCGTGAAGGTGTTCCCATCCACATCCACAATCTGGCCACCTTGCCCATGGTCTATGAAGATAGGGAATTCTCCTTCCACAAAATTGTAGGGCCGACGGATTCCTAGAGCACCTCCAGGAATGAGGGATGTGGCCCGCTCCCATTCGACAAGATTCTTTTCCAAATTCAGGGCAGGGATTTCTGTGGATGTGCTCATGAGATTCCTCCAAGTTTATCTTTAGAGATGAAAAGCAAGAATCATGCCGTTTGAGAATGACCTCCCCACCCCGCTTGAGTGAATGGCCAAGAAAGAAGGATTGGGAATGGAGGGGTCGGTATGACTAAGACAAACCATAACGCTCCATTTTTCTCACCACGGTGGACTGACTCACCTCCAAGGCGGCAGCCATGCGACGCGTGGACTGATAACGGTTGAGAGCCTCACTCAAGAGCTGACGTTCCACCCATTCCACACCCTGTTCAAGGGGCATGAAGGGAACGGGGCTCTCTTCAGGAAGAGAGGGTGTACGCACCATTTCGGGAAGATCAGACGGTGTGACAGGACGGTGGGGAACCAGAACCACCAGGCGTTCCACGGTGTTTTCCAACTCCCGAACATTGCCAGGCCAGTGATAGTCTTCAAGGCAACGCAAAGAAGCGTCATCCAGGGAGGTTTTGGCGTCAAAGCGACGGTTGTACACATCCAGAAAATGCCGGGTGAGCGGAAGAATTTCTTCCCGGCGTTCCCGCAAGGGTGGAACATGCATGGGCACCACAGCCAAGCGATAGTAGAGATCTTGCCGGAAGGTATTCTTCTTAATCATGGTGCGAAGATTCCGATTGGTGGCGGCAATGATGCGCACATGAACTTTACGGGGATGAAGCCCCCCCACCCGAAGGATTTCCCGTTCCTGCAGGGCCCGAAGAATTTTCACCTGAAGGTTTAACGACAGTTCTCCCACTTCATCCAAAAAAAGGGTGCCACCTTCTGCCGCTTCAAATAATCCGCATTTTCCGCCCCGAGAGGCCCCGGAAAAGGCACCTTCTTCATAACCAAAAAGTTCACTTTCCAACAGAGTTTCAGGAATGGCCCCGCAATTGGCTGTGACCAAGGGACCAGTGGACCGGGGTCCTTCTTGGTGAATGGCCCGAGCAATGAGTTCTTTGCCCACCCCCGATTCTCCAGAAATGAGAACCGTGGAATCCACCTGAGCCACCCGGTTGGCCAAGAGAAAGAGTTCCTGCATTCGGGGACTGCACACCACGGCTGGAGAGATTTGATGGGACCGTTTCAGGCGTAAAAGTTCTTGTTTGTAACGCTGTTGCTTCCCCTCGGACTGGGCCAGATGGGCTTCCAGTTCTTGGAGGGCCCGAAGATTATGCAGGGTGGTGACCACCCGAATGATGTGGCCTTTTTCATCCCGCACAGGGGTGCCGGTAAGAAGGGCCTCTTGGCCGTTGGGCAGGATTTCTCTGAGGCTCATCTGGCGACCATGGCGAAGCACATCCAAGGTGACAGAACGGTCATAGACACCTTGGGAAACCAGGTCTTGGACACTGCGGCCCAGGAGGCGGCGGGCATCCAGGCCGGAGAGTTCTTCGAAGGCCCGATTCACCCGGAGGGTGAGTCCATCACCATCGGTGATGTAGAGTCCATCTTGAACCGAATCCAATATGGCATCCATCTCTTTTTCGAAATGCTGAGGGGGAGACGTTGAGGGGAGGACTCTGCCCATCCGGGGCCTCCTTTCTGTTGGGATTGCAGCATTCCAAGCCCTTTTGCGGCCGCAATCCAAGGGTTCATCTGAGTCAATATTGACTCAATTTGAGTCAGAAATGAATCGTTTAATGAGCCATTGCACACTTTTTCCTTCTCGATTGTGGTCCTTTTTTTCTTGCTGTTGAGGGTACAGGCCATAGAGGAGTGTTTTTCCCTCTGCTTCCTCTCTCACATCGAACCTGGCACATGGGTTGCTCAGAGGTGAGAAAGGAGTACGGGCATGATGCAACTCGATATGGATGAGGACCTTGTCCGTCGATGCCATTCTTCGGCTCAACAGATAGCCGATGGTGTCATGGAACGGATACATGGTCAAACCACGGATTCTGTGGAACGAACCATTCTCCGTCTCCTGGGTATTGATGGTGTGGATGCCTCCAATGTGCCTCTTCCCAATGTGTTGGTGAATCAGATTCGAGAGGCGGGGAAATTGCAAGATGGGGCCTTTCATATTTTGGGGAATGCGGTGGTGGCCACCGGGCGCACACCGCAGGAACTGGCCCTGGCTGTGGGTGAAAAAGAACTCTCCATCACCACCTTTCCAGAGGTGGAAAAACAAACGCAGCAACGGGCATTGGCAGAGTTCTTAGACGCCGGAGTTCAGCGCATTCTCACCACCAAATCAAAAAGAGAACGGCACATCCAACAGCTGGGGGAAGGCCCAAAACCCTGGCTCTATGTGATTGTGGCCACAGGAAACATTTATGAGGATGCCCGCCAAGCCAAGGCGGCGGCTCATCAGGGGGCGGATGTGGTGGCAGTGATTCGCTCCACAGCCCAAAGTCTCCTGGATTATGTGCCCTTTGGTCCCACAACAGAGGGATTTGGCGGTACCTATGCCACCCAAGAAAACTTTCGCATCATGCGCCGAGCTCTGGATGAGGCTGGAGAAGAGCGGGGGCGTTATGTTCGGCTAGTGAACTATGCCTCAGGACTCTGTATGCCAGAGATTGCGGTGATGGGAGCCATGGAAGGCCTAGACATGATGCTCAATGATGCCATGTACGGGATTCTCTTCCGCGACATTGCCATACACCGCACACTGATTGATCAGCATTTCTCCCGCATTATTAATGGCTATGCCAACATCATCATCAACACAGGTGAGGACAATTACCTCACCACAGCCGATGCAGTAACCGAGGGACATACCGTCTTGGCCAGCCAGTTCATCAACCAAGAACTGGCCCATCGGTCAGGGATGCCCGATGAGCTCATTGGTTTGGGCCATGCTTTTGAAATCAATCCCCAGATTGAAAATGGTTTTCTTCTTGAGCTGGCCAGTGCTCAACTGGTGCGACAGCTTTTCCCGCACTGCCCCATCAAATACATGCCTCCCACCAAGTACATGAATGGGAACATCTTCCGGGGGCACATTCAAGATGCTCTGTTCAATCTGGTGGGAATCACCACAAACCAGAGCATTCAGCTTTTGGGCATGATGACGGAGGCCATTCACACCCCCTTTGTCCAAGACCGTGCCCTCAGTTTGGAGAATGCCCGCTATGTGATGAACAATGCCCGCGCCTTGGGGGAAGAACTTCAATTCCAGCCAGGGGGGAAAATCCAAAGCCACGCCCATGATTTGCTGAGCCGGGCCACCACAATGCTTGAAAACCTTGCAGAACAAGGATTAGAGCATGCTCTAGAAGAAGGATTGTTTGCTGGGATTAAACGGCCTCTTCGTGGTGGGAAAGGTCACCAAGGAGTGGTGCGTTGCTCAGACAAATATCAAAACCCCTTTATGGAAATTTTCTCTGGGAGGATGGCTGTCCATGGACGTTGATCTCACTTGTGTTCGTCCTTACGGGGATACAAAAAATGATGGAAAGGTTCAGTTGAGTTTTACGCTCCCCCTTCCGGCCTCAAAGGAATCCCAAGAAGCGGCGAAACGTTTGGCCGAGGCCATGGGGATGAAGAATCCTGAGGCTGTGCACATGCAGGATTTGGGGGAAAGTTTCAGTTTTCATGTGCTCTATGGACCAGTGAGCCATAGCGTTGATGCCAGTAGCATCCATGTGGCGGAGGTGGAACACCCTGTGATGGATTTCTATGCCACCAATGCCTACATTGCGGAAAAACTCCAACGAACCATCCGTGTTGTGGGAGCCTGCACAGGGAATGATGCCCATACCGTAGGCTTGGATGCCATCATGAACATGAAGGGTTATGCCGGAGAATACGGTTTAGAGCGCTACAGTGGTTTTGAAACCCGGAACCTAGGAAGCCAAGTGCCCAATGAGGAGCTCATTGCCCAGGCTTTGGACATGAAGGCCGATGCCATTTTAGTGAGTCAGGTTGTGACTCAAAAAGACACCCACATCCACAATCTCACAGCCCTCACGGAATTGTTAGAAGCCGAAGAGATTCGGGATGACTTTCTTCTTGTTGTAGGAGGACCCCGCATCAACCATGCCCTGGCATTGGAATTGGGGTTTGATGCGGGGTTTGGAGCCGGAACCCTTCCCTACCATGTGGCCTCCTACATTGCCCAAGCCATCGTAGAACGGGAGAAACACCTATGACACCACTCATCATCACAGCCGCTATTTGCGGTGCGGAAGTCTCCCGTCAAGACAACCCAGCCCTGCCCCTCACCCCTGAAGAATTGGCCATTGCAGCCAAGGAATGCCAGGATGCAGGAGCCTCCATCATTCACCTCCATGTCCGTGATGCGATGGGAGCCCCCACCCAATCACGAGAAGTCTTTCAAAGGGCCATGTCTCTGATGAAGGAGCATGGGGTGAGGGCCATCATCCAGCCCAGCACTGGTGGAGCCGTGGGAATGAGCGTGCTTGAACGTATGCAGCCCCTCTTTCTGTTTCCAGAAATGGCCACTTTAGATTGTGGAAGTTTGAATTTTGGGGAGGATGTTTTTCTCAGCGACTTCCCCACCATGAGAGCTCTGGCTCAAGCCATGAAGGAGCAGAGGGTTCTTCCGGAACTGGAATGCTTTGAAATGGGCCATGTAGCCAATGCCCTACGCCTCAATAAAGAGGGACTCCTGCCCGCTCATCTCCATTTTGACCTGGTACTCGGGGTTCCAGGGGGAATGGAAGCCCGAGGGGAAAACCTTTTCCATGCCCTCTCTCAGCTTCCCCAGGATTGC
>JAKSCK010000032.1 GCA_022360655.1 Spirochaetales bacterium
CAAGTTCCCAACAAACAATCTGTTCACTCCGTCAGGTCGATTCCCGTCACTTCCTCTCCGTTCACCAATCCCATCGCGAGAACTGCAAATCTAACCAACGCGTGCAGTCACAATCCCTTTGCGCGGACAACCAGCTCCAAAACCAGTTGACCTAGTTGGTCCTAGTGACCTGCATACACACGTCGTCGCTTGTCCCGTCACCGCGTTGAAGCGATTGTCGTTTGTGCTTTCGTCCTGCGCACTCCCCTGCAGTCGGTCCTTGGTTTGGACACCGCGCAGCATCACGCTGCCGTTGCTTGCAGGTTGTTCTTCGGGTTGGCGAGTGCGCGGATGCGTTGGTTGCAGAACCAGATTCGAGCTCGTCGGATGGCGCGTCGTTCAGACGAGTACTCGGCGCACAGCCGATGCTACTCCACACAGCCACACAGCACCAAACGGAGGAAAGCAGAATCACAAGAATGCAGAAAGGAACAATGAACAAGGGACGTCCGCCCTTTTGTCATCACCAATGTAATGCGCACCGCGGCACATCCGCGTGCTGCGCGCTCTCCACACAATGTCCAGTCAACAACGCAATCCCACGACTTAGCCAAAATCCGCGACAGTTTCACGACTTAGTTATTTTGCGAGGCAATGCAGGTCCTGCGCCCCTAGGGGGCGACCGTTACAACTAGATACAACAGCAAGAACAGACATAATGTACAAAGTACTACATAAAGTACTGCAGGGTCGCGACGATCACAACAACTACTCCCCTCCCCGGGAGAGGCGCCCACGCCTCACTACTACACTGGTCTGAGGGTAGTCCGTAGTCGCTGTTGCTCTAACTTGACCCTGGCTCTTCTCTTGGTTTGTCTTGCTTGATTTGTACCTCCATCATTTGCTTATCGTGAAAATTGGCCTCTTGGATCCATTCGGCTTCATCCAACGGGAATCCTTCCCATGTAACCAGGAATTCCCGTACACGCCTCCGCCCTCGCCGTACTGCACGCCAGCGCAAGATGCGTTCAACGTTGTACACCGGACCGTCGTCGACTTCAAATTCTGGCTGGGGAGCTGCGACGGGACAGCTCCAGGACGATTGGTTCCAAGGCTTAAGGAGCGAACTGTGAAACACCGGATGGATCCGCCATTGGTCGGGCAGTTTCAATCTGTAGGCCACCCGGCTGATCTGAGATTCAACTCG
>JAKSCK010000146.1 GCA_022360655.1 Spirochaetales bacterium
AGCAGCTCCAGCGACAACCTACGATATAACATGTGTTAGAACGAAGACAATGACGGCTGTAAAAGCACTAATGAAGATAAATGAGAGGATGAAAATGGCCGAGATGTCATCGCTAGGGACACTGATGACGATGGCCATGATATTAATGAAAATGATGATGGTGATAGTACATAAAAATGCTGCTTAAATCAAGGTACTAATGATAATCACGTGATGATGGTGATCATTACGATAGTAATGATATAAATAATGCGAATGATGACGGGGATGATGATGACGATGATGACGATAATGACGACGAGAATCATGACGATGATGATGATGACGATGATGACGATGATGATGATGATGATGATGATGATGATGATGACTGTAAGTATCATTCTTTTGAGAAAGACGACGGGATCATCATCCATGAATTTTATACCCCGGCGGTGATCATCAAAGATACCCAATTTACCGGGGTATGGGGAAGCGACTGGGAAAATATTTATGTGGTGGGCCGCAAGGGCCTGGGTGGGGTCATTTACCAACATACTGGGGAGAATCAAAAGGATTGTGACAAAACAAAATGTGCGGATAATACCTGGCAGGGTGGATGGGAAGAAATACAGACCTGCGAAAAGGGCCTCAATGCCATCTGCGGAAACGGCCCCCACGAGGTCTATATAGCCGGGGACGAGGGGCTTGTCCTGTACAAGGATAACCAGGATAAATTTAACCCGGTGCCCTTCCCCGATGGGGTAGGTGAAGGCACCATGGAAGACCTCAATGCCATCTGGGGAAGCGTGGCAACGGGGATATATGCCGCAGGGGAAAAAGGAACCCTTATAAAAATTCAGCCCACCAGCCTGGGCCATGTTCTCCCCCTGGCCAAAAATGCTGAATTGGCCGAAAAATGGGGCGATACCAACCAATACCTCAATTATTCCATCCAGGTAAAACAGCTTTGGGGGGACGCTTTGGAATACGGGGTTTCGGGGATAAGTTTTCGCTGGCACCGGGTGGAGAAAGACCCGGATCTCCATGCCGGTTACGGGATCTCCTTTATCCGGTATGCCCCCCAAAGTGGCATGGACATGATCCCCGAAGGACTAAAGCCCCCCCAAAGGGCAGGCAGACTCCTGGTCCTCCTCTGGGAACAATATGTCCAGGATGGGGAGGAGACTCAACGATGGCTGGCCTATAAGGACATTACCGAGGATGAACGGATGATCAAATCCAATACAACCCCCACCGACCTTGCCACCCTGGTGGTCACCGTCCATGAAAAATCCATCAACGCCCATAAAATCAACGATATCTGCGTTTACCACGC
>JAKSCK010000008.1 GCA_022360655.1 Spirochaetales bacterium
GCTTGGCAGTTGCTCCTCAAACGCCTCCTCCTACCAAATCCCCACCTGCCTGGTCATACAGCAGCGCGTTCACTGCGCAGCAGAAAACCACGCCTCCTCCACCTGCGCCCAGTCCAGGTGAGTTTCCAATCCTAGTCCAAGATAGTAGGTTTGGAACGAGCTCCCATCTCACTGAGAGGTGAACACAGGTCGCCCATAGCCTTTCAAGCAGACCCCAGTTTTTGTTGCAATTGTCACCTGTGTCAGCCCCTCATACACCTTGGCCCACCAACACATCTGCTGAATGGCAGTGCTTAGGAGATGCTGAATATGCAGACTTCATGTGGGAGAGGCGTGAGGCCATTCCAACTGTGTCTGTGCAAGATGTCTGAACCACGCTGTGTAGTACTTGGGGTTTTAGCATCTACAGTTGTGAATGTACATTCACAAGCATTCAGGAAAAAGGGGATGCATGGCTGTACATGGGGCATTCGTATGTGAATTGTACAGCACAGCCCTGGACTGAACTCGAATCATTGCACTCCACAGACAAGTGCTTCTCATCCACCCCAAGCACACATACTGGGTACATGGTGCTCAGCAGTGATGTCCTTGTTCCAAAAAATCTGTTCAAGGGGGGAAGAATGGCAAACTCAAGGACTGATTATGTCTCAGATGCATTGATTGTCACCAATTAAGCCAGTTCAGTCCCCAAGGCAATTTCCATGGAGGACCATGGGTTCCAAAAAGCTCCCAGTATCTAACAGATACAGAGAATCTGGGATCACAGTACCATGCCCCCACTACTGTACGTTGTTTTTAGCTCTATCAACACGTTAGCATGAAAAGCATTGTCAATTCGATGGACAATCCTATGGGTGCGTCTCCTGCAGGTCTTGTCTTTGGGATCCATACATCCAGGGCCATTTTCTATACCCACAGGACACCGTCTGATAGCAGCAGCTTGACAGGGAATAACTGCAAAGGAGTTGACCAGGGTACTGTCAGACTTGTCCCCATTTAGAGGCGCACCCCAAGAATAGCTCAGTCCCTGACAAGGGAGTGCGCAATCCAGTTGAGAGCCTGGTTTCTGTTTCTTCCCCGCTGAGAGATGCTAGGCCCTCGAATTTGTGAGTGCACACTACACCCTGAAAGCAAGGATACTTCAGAAATTGTGCTGCGAAGGCAGTGCATGTGCACTCTGCAACAGATGCCCTTGTTCACTGAGGGTTTTCCATACCCACTTTAACCCATCCATTGGCTCCCGAAATGCTGTCATTGCCTTCTCCCACATTTGCCTCTGTGTCGAAGTAGTCGATTCTCCAGAAGAGTTGGTTGTTCTGCACCCTGGTGGCCCTGTGCAGCGTGCATTGTTCTGCACTGCGCATTTCATGTGTTGCATTTATTCGGGAAGCTCGTACTATACCAGATTCTTAAGTGCCCCTTGGGACTGCCTATCAACATCTTACTAGCCACAGTCACATAAAGACCTTGGTGTTTTTTCCCCCTGGTGTCTCACCCGCGAATTCTGCATGGACAGCCAAGGAACTCCAAAATGTGCAGATAATGGCAGCACAAAAGGCAGCCATAGACAGCCTATAGTCACCTCCACC
>JAKSCK010000010.1 GCA_022360655.1 Spirochaetales bacterium
ACGAGACTTGCACCTAGTGCATCGTCTGCCTTAGGGCCCTCCGCCGCTTATGTGCCACTTATTGGGGAGTTCACCCAGGAGTGATGGAGGTTCTAGTATGTGCCATTATCTTCCCCTGGCTTTTCTATGGGGTCTCTGCTTGGGGGGGCGTTGCACGGTTTCTCAACCGGCTCCGCCCAATTGACAAAGTCTTGCGCATGTCTGCTGTCCTGACCCTCGGCCTCCTTAGTACCACGAGTACAGTGCGGGCTATTGCGGCCTGCGGGTGGCTCCCGGCCGACATAGCCATCCGATATGAGCTATTCCGCTTCCTCCTCCGACAGCGGACATATGGGAGAGAGGATGTGCTGGAGCGTGACCACACCCCAGGGGTGAACGGTATCATTTCGGCACTGGACACAGCCCGCGGGGAGGTTCGCCGCCTCCATCGATCAGGAGTGGTGGATGATGCGGGATGGGAGCACCTGGACACGCTATGCTTCTGTGCGCATGCACCGTGGGACCCCACCCCAGCACTGCCCATCCGGTTCCTTCCGCGCGAGACAGCTTTGGCAGAGATCGGCTCTATACAGACCACAGCTTCTGATGGAGTGTGGATATACATGGATGGCTCCATCCTGGAGGGGGAGCGCGGCGCAGCGGCCTTCTTCAATGATGCCCAGGGCCCTTTTGGGGAGGTGCAGCTGATGGCGAAGCTGGGGCCCCTCCACTCTATTACGGACGCTGAGCTCCTCGGCATGCGCCTTGCATTGGATCACCTGTCTTCACGGACGGACTGGACCCGGGCATACATTACCTCCGATTCCCAGGCAGCCCTTGGCCAGCTCCTCCAGGCCCGCTGGGGCAGATCACGCTCGACTATCACTGCAGTGTACAGGCTTGTGAGGTCTCTCCAGGCGCGAGGCCATGACATCCGCTTTCTTTGGGCCCCAAGACATGCAGGCATCCCTGGTAACGAGTGTGCTGATGCTCTGGCGCGTGCCGCGGCAGCCTCCTCATCTCTTGTCCCAGAGACTTGGGGGGTCACCCGCACGATGCTGGAGGGTG
>JAKSCK010000271.1 GCA_022360655.1 Spirochaetales bacterium
AGGCATCCTGAGAACAGGAATGTCCTGCGATGAGAGTTCCGTGTGAAAACTCACCGGAGTTTCATTTTCGCTGATTTGTGCTGATATTGGAAAACCCAACAGCATTAAATACAGCAAAAGAAGGGGAACCGCTGCGATTTTCGTTTTGTTGTTCATTGTTATTTTGGTCTGTAATTCAGCAATATGTAACTAAAGTGGGGATTTGATTACTATGCAACTATTTGGTTAAAGATATTTTTTCAATAAAACTACCTTGCGGCGAATCGATCCTAATGATGTACATACCGGAAGGTAAGTCAGACAAATCAATTTTCACATTGGTACTTTCACCGGGGACAACACTTTTCACAACTTCACCCATTAAACCGTATACAGTGATTTGTGACTGCTCAGGTTCAAGATTTCCAAGGTCTGCCATTACATAATTGTCTGCTGGATTGGGATAGATTCTCACATTAGCAGAAAATACCTCATCCTTTCCTACCAACGAGGTGGTAATGCTGATGTCGTCGATCCAGAACATAAACATATCAACAGAAACGTGCTGAATGGCAATGTATATTTCCTGATTATCGTAAGCCGAAAGGTCGTAGGAAAACTCTGTCCAGGTGTCGGGTGCCTGTATAGCAGAAGAGCCGGATATGGTTGTGAAGCTTGCCGGACTATTGTTTGTGGTTGAAACTGCGACTTTAAATTCATCGTTGCCCCAGCTTCCCGGTTTAGGGCTCAATGCCCAAAAACTGATGGAAGAATTGAATCCCAGATTCAGTTGCGGAGAAATGAGCCAGTTGTCGCTGGCACTTCCGTCACTTGGGCAAATGGCCATTCCACAACGCTGGCCGCCATGAGGACTTGCCAGTGAGAAACCTGCATCCGAGGGATTGAAAGCCATGAATGCAAAGGCAGACTCTTCACCTGGAAAATCGGAATCGGAACTACCGTAGGTTGAAAGACCATCGTTGTCGAGTACTGACCACGGAGTGAAATCAGAGCTGTAATCGGCACTGCTTTCAAAGTCGAGGGTAAAGGCTTGTG
>JAKSCK010000130.1 GCA_022360655.1 Spirochaetales bacterium
ATTGGAATCCCCTTTGTGATTGCCCAGGGTGGGGATCCGGTTGTGGTGGGAATCCTTGGTTTAACAGCCGGTTACTGTGGAACCCTTCTCACTCCAATGGCGGCCAACTTTAATGTTGTTTCCGCGACAGTTTTGGAAATGAAAAACAAGCAGTTTGGCGTGATTCGTTATCAAGCCCCTGTGGCATTGGTGATGTGGGCCCTTCATGTTGTGGCCATGTATTTCTTGGCATTCTAATTTTTGAAATCGACCAAACCCCTGCTGGGGTTTGGCCTTAAGACGGAGTTCATGATGAAAGTACTCATCACTGGGTTTGACCCCTTTGGGGGAGAGTCCATTAATCCGGCCTATGAGGCTGTTAAACGTCTTCCTTCTCAAATCTCTGGGGCGGAAATTGTCACTTTGGAAGTACCCACAGTTTTTGGGAAATCCATAGAAGCGGTCACAACGAAGATTGATCAGATTCATCCTGATGTGGTGATTTGTGTTGGCCAGGCAGGGGGGCGCTTTGAAGTGACACCCGAACGTGTGGCCATCAATGTGGATGATGCTCGTATTCCGGATAATGAAGGAAATCAGCCCCTAGGCCAACCTGTCCTTGAGGGAGCTCCTGATGCCTATTTTTCTACCCTTCCCGTGAAGGCCATGGTTCAAAAAATACGTAAACGGGGAATTCCTTCCGCCCTTTCCAATACAGCTGGAACCTTTGTTTGCAATCACTTGATGTTTGGTGTGCTGGATTATTTGCATCAGCAGAACTATGGGCGTGGTGGCTTCATTCACATCCCATTTTTGATGGAACAGGTTGTGGATAAACCTGGGAAACCAGGAATGGCTCTAGAAACACTTACTTCCGCTTTAGAGGCGGCCATTGAGGCCTGTGTGGAACATGAAACAGATGTTGATGGGGTTGGAGGAACACTTCATTGATTTCTGTGAATGAACAAACCATGTTCATGCTGGTTTATGGAACATTAAAACGGGGCTTCAGAAATCATCATTTGTTGCAGCCCTATTTGCATTCCATCCGTTCCGCATCCTTTTGGGGAAAACTTTATCATCTTCATGACTATGAATGTCCAGCAGTGATTTTTCCTGAGCATTTGGCCCAAGGATCTGGGGATTACTCCCATGATTTACGGATTCAAATGGGTTTGAATCAGCAACGGCATGGTTTATTTCCAGAGGTGGAGCAGGAGGGGTGGACTCGTTTAAGCGGTGAGCTTGTGGAGCTTCAGAATCCCCGTGAAGCCTTTGTTGTATTGGATCAGCTGGAAGGATTTCTCTGTGAGGAATCTCCAAGTTATGAGCGAATTCTCATTCCCGTTCACACCGATCAAGGATGGCTGTATGCCTGGGCCTATGGGATGGATACCATTCCCTATTCCCATTCTTCTGTTTCTAAAGAGACTTGGACAGAAGCCTGTGAGGTACATTGATATCCCATCTCCTCAGTTTGATCTGAGGAGATGGGATATGTTGCTTTAAACTCTGTCGTTGGAGGGGGAGTGGTTCTGAATCACTTCATCAAGAGCCTTTCGGGCAATCTTTGGATTGCCCACGGTTCCTGGACCGCAAAGGCAGCCCCCTTCGCAGGCCATCACTTCCCAGAGACCATTCCCAAGTTTCCCAGAGGCTCCTGTTCGCAAAAGATTGATGCCTTTGCGGTCGAGCCCATCAATAAAACGGGTAGGGGGAGCTTCTCTTCCCTGTTGAGAGAGGCAGGATGCCACGTTGGCAGCCACACCCCCTGAAACGGCAAATTCCCAGCTTTTGCCAGTTTCAGCACTCCAATCCGGTTCACTTTCATCCAGTGTTTCTATCTCAATATCCCTGGCAAGAAAAAGGGCTCCCAACTCCTCAAAAGTGAGAACAAACTCCGCACTTTTTTGTTCTCGGGCCTCATCACGTTTGGCCATGCAGGGACCAATAAAGACTCGAGGTATGTTGGGATAGCGTTTGGACGCTTCTGCGCCTGTGTAGGCCAGGGGTGTGGGTGTTGTTGATACCAGTGGAAGAAAATCCTTGATGTGTTTTTTCACGGCTTGCACGTAGGCCGGACAGCAGGAGGTTCCCAGTGGACGGTCCTGTTCTCCTTCTAAGTATTCTTGGGCTTCATGCTTGGCCGTTTTCTCAGCTCCTGCAGCCACCTCCATCACGGCACTGAATCCCAGGTATTTGAGTGCGGTGATGATGCGGCCCAAACCTCCTGGAAATTGACCAGCGATGGAGGGGGCAATCATGGCTATGGCAGAGTTCTTTTTGAGTCGTTCAATGACCGGTATGAGAGAGCTTCGCTCCATCACAGCAGCGAAGGGGCAGGCACGGCTACAACGTCCACAGTGGATGCACTTTTCCTCATGAATTTGCGCAATACCCTCTTCATTCTTTGCAATGGCATCCACAGGGCAGGAGGCTTCACAAGGAACCTGTTGATGCACAATGGCACTGTAGGGACAAACATTGCGACATTTTCCACAATTGATGCAAAGCTCGGGTTGAATATGAGCCTTTCCATTGATGAAGTGAATGGCATCTTTAGGACAGTTGGCAGAGCATGGTCGTGCAAGGCATCCACGGCATAAGGATGTGACGGCATGTTTTCCTCCTTCGCAAGCACTGCAAGCAATATCAAGAATGGTGAGAGAGGCCTCCGGCGGGGAATCATATTCCAGTGTTTCTTTGGCGTAGGAAGCAAGGGAACGGGTTTCATCCTGTTCATTTTCAACAGCATGACCCAAGAGTGCCATGAGACGGTAGCGTAGGATGGCTCGATCTTTGTAGATGCAGCATCGTGTGCGAGAAGAGTTCTTGGGACGGAACTCAAGGGGCAATTGGTCTATACGGCGTTCTAATGAATCGGAAAAAGCCTCCTGGGCCAATGCCCGGGCAAGATCTGTTCGGAGGAATGTGGCCTGATTTCTGGTTGCCAGTTTCATGAGGCGTCCAATACCGATTGAACGGTTTTCACAAGAGTTTCGAGGGTCATGTTTCCATAAACTTTTCCATCCACAGTCACGTAGGGGGGGCGCTTATTTTCACTGCGGTCTTTGCACCGATTGAGGCAGGGAGAACCAGCCAGCATGACATGGCGAGAATAGGGCTCTTCAAGATGATCGCGAAGAGTGAGAAGGTCAGAACCTCCAAGGATGTAGCAGGCGGTGCCTGAGCAGACAGTGACAACAATGGTTCGCATGAGGATCTCCATTCTTTAAACGTAGGTAACGTCTGTTTTTTTGAGGTAAATCAATTCCAGGGCTCGTCGAATCCGGTCAATGAGGGTTCGTCGTATCCCCAGTTCAAAGGGCAGGGTGGGATCATGATGGGCTTCATTGATGCGAGTGCCAACAACAAAGGACACTTCATCACTTTCCCGGAGCAACAGTGTGAGCTTTTCAGCGGCATTCTTTGCAGGAATATCCGCCTCCCAACGGTTTTCCAAGAGTTCGGCTGTTTTTCCCAAAGTGAGCATTCCTTCTGTCACAAGATCAGCGCCTTCAAGAGTTGCAGAGGGAGGAACACTTCTATCCCGCTCATCCAGATTCACATGCACGGGAGAATTCCATTCTCGGGAGATGATGGATGCGGTTGTTCCCCCACAAATGGCCCGTTTTCCAGGATACTGAGCCATGGATTGGGCCAGTTCTGCATCACCACTGGCCTCATAGGGAGGACCTGTGGCCACCAGAAGTTTGCGCGGGGTTCGAGCATAGGCTACAACACAAGAGATATCATCACGGGCCTGGTATCCGTCATTGGCCACGGCTCTTTGGGCAATCTTTTTTGCTAAATCGCGGGCGGAAATTCGCGCGTCTTGAGAAAGAATTTCTTCCACATAGTCGCGAAGGCCCGATTCCCGCCAGCCAAGAGGATGGGGTTTTGTGCCCATGCCAGATTGAGCCACCCCATCACTGCAAATCACCAAACGGTCTTCAGGTTGAAGAGAAAAATGGGAGAACTGCAAAACTTCTTCACGAAACGCTCCTGGTCGTTCCATGATATGAGCTCGCCGCTCTGGATCTTTGCATGTTCCGCCTCGAACCCATAGCGTGAGAGGATTGTCATACTCCACCAGATGTGTGCTTCCATCAGGCTGGATGTCGGCAAGGGTAAAGGTGGCATAGCTAATTTTCCGTTCGCGGCAAACAGGGAGCGTGTTTAGAATGGCCTCTGCATTTTTACGCATATCGGATCCAGCCAAGGCAAATCGCTGACCCATACCAGCTGTAAGATTGGCCAAAACATTGGCCTTCACTCCACTTCCCATACCGTCAGATAGAGTGGCAACCACTCGACCAGATTCGGCAACGCGTTCCAGCAGAAAGACATCCCCACAGATTCGCTGACCACCTTTGGTGATTTGGCAGGAGTCCATCTCAATAAAGGAGTTATTCACCGAAGGCCTCAATCAAAGAATCAAGAATGAGCTGGGTTTCTGCGGCGTTCTCTCCGAGTAATGAGGCAATTTGCTGCACGCTAGAAAGGCTTTTTTGAATCACTTCCTCCGCTTTGCGAATCACAGTTTCTCGCTTCACCTGAGGGGAGGTGATGTCTTGGAAAACAGCCCCTACCGATTCCCCATGGCTGACGGGAAAAACAGTGGCCCGGTAATATCTCCCTCGGCTTTCGATTCGTCCAGAAAAGGACTCTATGGTTCCTTCCAGAACATCGCGGAGGGGATTCAGCTGATCAATGTATCGTTCAATTTTTCGTCCTCGGACTTGTTCCAAGACAGCGGTGGGTGGATCAAAGTCCACGTCTGTGAACAAACGAAGGAACAGGTTGTTGCATTTTCTGATGGCCAAATCTTGATCCACAATCACAACACCAAGGGGAATGGAACGCATCAGTGCATCGTTCTGATTCTGGGCTCGTCGGCGCATCACAGAAACACACATGGATTCTTCCGCCATGCCATCAAGAACAGCCGCGGCAAAGGAGCGGCAGCTGGAATATCCGCAACTACCGCAGTCAGGATCATCTTGAGGAGAGAGCCGTCCAAGAGTGGTGAGAAAGCCGCGAACATCTGGTTCTTCCGGCTTATGATTTTGAATGGGAGGGGAGAGGCAATAGAGTCGGAGTAGCTTTTCCATTGGGAGTTCTGGAAGTGCTTTCGCTTTTTTGACAAGACTCCGTCCACGCTCAAGTCCTTTTGCTGCAGCAATGTGGCGGGAGAGAGAACTTTTTTCCTGACATGTTCCAGGACCATTGTGGCATCCTCCAGGACAGGCCAAGAACTCGAGAGGCGGGAGGGAGGATCGTTCTAATCCTTCCAAATCATCGAAACTCTCCAAGATGGAATCCAGGCCAGAGAGTGCAATGCCTTTGCTGATCATGGGATGGTTCATCATTGCGAGATTGTCCCCAGAACCATCGCCTCCACAACTCGTTTTTTCATGGTTCAATTGGGCTTGGGAAAGGGCACGGAGAAATCCCCCTTCTAAGAAGAAATCATCACATTCAGGAGGAACCACAAGCGTATAGTCTTTTGTTGTTTTGGAATCTTCCAGCCATTCCTTGGCCTCACGAAAGGTGAGAGCAAGGTCCACCGCGGAGGCCATATGATCAGCTTCAAGTTTTTTGGCCACACAGGGACCAATGAACACCACGATGCACTCTGAACCAAATCGATCTTTGATGGAGCGAGCATGAGCTTCCAATGGGGAGACTAAAGGTGAGAGAAGAGGAGAAAGTTCCGGCCTGTAGCGCGTGATGTATTCCACAATGGTGGGGCAGGCACCGCTGATGCCCTGGGCCAATTTGGGATTTTTAATGGCTGTCTTCGCAACCAAGGACGCTCCCAAAGCTGTGGATTCCACTCTCAGAAATCCTTGGGCATGCAATTTTTGAAGAAATTGTTCCTCTTCCCCTTCAAATTCCACAACCCATGAAGGTGCGAGGGACACCACCACCTGGCGTCCTAAGGAAAGAACTTGGCGAACTCTTCCCACATCAGAACGAATCTTTTTTGCTTCAGAAGGGCATTCGTTTAAGCACAATCCACAGTTTAAACATCGTTCTGGAACAACGGCGGCATGGCCGTCCTGAACACGAATGGCCTTCACGGGACATTGGCGAAGGCAACGATAACAGTCCTGACAGGCTGTCTGTTCTGTATAGATGGGACCAATCATGTCTTTACTCGTGCATCAAGAATATCCAGAACTCCTTCTGGAGCCACCAGATCATAACGAACTCCGTCCACGATGACATGGGGGCCACAGGCACATTCCTCTAAACAGAGTCTGCCGGAGAGATGGGCCTCAATCTCGGGATGTTGAGCAAGGTGATCTTCAAGGATTTCGAGAGCCTCTCGATTTCCTCGGGCAAAGCAAGAACTTCCCATGCAAATTTCAATCTCAATCATGTTTCCACTACCAGTTACAAATTTATCGATAAAAATATATTGACAAAATAGAGCAGTCTATGGACTATGTCAATATCGATAAGTTATTATCGAATCCTTCACGAGGAGGACCGATGAACAACGATGCGATGCAACCCATACCGCTGCCGACAATCCGGCGTTTTCCTGAATATCTTCGATTCGTTGAGGATAAAAGGCTTGCCGGGGAAGAGTGGATTTCCACAACTGAAATTGGCGCAGCCATTGGGAGAAAATCCGTCGTGGTTCGGAAAGACCTTTCCTATTCAGGGGTAGCCGGACATCCCCGGAGAGGTTTCCGCCTGGAAGAATTGGCTCCAGCATTGCGCCGTTCCCTTGGATGGGACAATGCCACAGATGCCTTTCTTGTTGGTGTGGGGTCATTAGGTCAGGCTCTTCTCGGTTATGGGGGATTTGCCAATTATGGAATGCGCATTGTTGCTGCTTTTGATTGCAATGATGACATCACTGGAGGGAGTATGGCCCAAAGCCAAATCTTTCCCATCCAGAAACTTCCGCAGTTGGCAAAAAGAATGAATGTCAAATTGGGCATCATCGCTGTACCTCAGGATGTTGCTCAGTCCGTGGCGAACATTCTTGTGGATGCTGGAATTCGGGGCATATGGAATTTTGCTCCGGTCCAACTGGATGTCCCGTCCAACGTTGTTGTTCGACGGGAAGACCTCTCCCATGGACTTGCAGTGTTGTCCTACCAGTTGAGGGAAGAGTGCGAAACGATACGGCCTGAATAGGGCCTAAGCCAAGGAGTGATCATGGCTGACAAGAAGAAAGCAACGGCAGTTGCAGAAGCAACAAAAGACGGCAAAAGCCTTCTCGAAGATATTATTCGCCAGGCAGCAACGGCACAGGCCGAGTATGCCACCTACTCTCAAAATCAAGTTGATGAAATTTTCCGTGTGGCAGCCACCGCTGCCAACGAAGCACGTATTTCCCTGGCAAAGCAGGCTCGCCAAGAAACCGGCATGGGCATTGTTGAAGATAAGGTGATTAAGAATCACTTTGCCTCGGAATACATCTATAACAAGTACAAAAACCTCAAAACCTGTGGTGTTGTGGAAGAAGATGAAGCCATGGGCATTCGAAAGATTGCCGAGCCCCTGGGTGTTCTGGCTGGTGTTGTTCCCACCACAAACCCCACATCCACAGCCATTTTCAAAACCCTTTTGGCTCTGAAAACTCGCAATGCCATTGTTCTCTCTCCCCATCCCCGGGCCAAGGGATGCACCATTGAAGCGGCTCGCATTGTTCAGGATGCGGCCATTGCAGCAGGGGCACCAGCTGGTCTCATTGGTTGGATTGAAACTCCCAGTGTGGAGCTTTCTGCCCAGCTCATGTCCCATTCCGCTATCAGCGCCATCCTGGCCACTGGTGGACCTGGTATGGTGAATGCGGCCTACTCCAGTGGAAAACCAGCCCTGGGTGTTGGTGCGGGTAATACTCCGGCACTGATTGATGAAACAGCAGACATTGAAATGGCTGTGAGCAGCATTCTCATGAGTAAAACCTTTGACAATGGTGTCATTTGTGCTTCTGAACAGTCTGTTGTTGCTGTCGAAGCTGTTTACTCTCAGTTGAAGGCCGAGTTTGCCAAACGCGGCGCCTACCTTCTCAACAATGATGAGAAGAAGAAAGTGGCGGCCGTCATTTCCAATGATGGCAAACTCAACGCCGCCATTGTGGGCCAGAGTGCCTTTGATATTGCCAAATTGGCTGGTGTGACGGTTCCTGCCGAAGCCAAAGTGCTGATTGGTGAAATCAACAGTGTTGGCAACGATGAACCTTTCTCCTGGGAAAAACTCTCTCCTGTTTTGGCCCTTTTCAAAGAGAAAAACTTTGATGCCGCTCTGGCTCGCGCCCAGTCTCTCGTGGAATATGCCGGTATGGGTCATACCAGCGTTCTGTACACCAATCCTGCGAATGCCGACCGCTGCGCGGCCTTTGGTCAGGCCATGAAAACAGGACGAACCTTGGTGAACATGCCCGCCAGCCAGGGAGCCATTGGTGATCTGTTCAACTTCTCGTTAGCACCTTCCCTCACTCTGGGATGTGGAAGCTGGGGTGGAAACTCCGTGAGCCAAAATGTTGGTCCTGAACACCTTCTTAACTACAAAACTGTTGCCTATCGTAAGGAGAACACCTTGTGGTTCAAACTTCCTCCTAAGGTTTACTTCAAGAGCGGTTGTACTGCAGAAGCTCTCAAAGATCTGGCCGGTAAGAAGCGGGCCTTTGTGGTCACAGATCGCTTCCTTCACCAGAATGGCTACTTGGCTCCCGTGGTGTCTCAGCTTGAGCGCCTGGGCATTGCCACCACAGTCTTTGCAGACGTTCTTCCTGATCCCACCTTGGAAACCGCCTATGCCGGTGCCAAACAGATGGAAGCCGTCCGTCCCGATGTGATCCTGGCCTTTGGTGGTGGATCACCCATGGATGCGGCCAAAATCATGTGGCTTCTTTATGAGCATCCAGAATCCGACTTCAAAGACATGGCCATGCGATTCATGGACATCCGCAAACGGGTTTACACCTTCCCTGCCATGGGAGATAAAGCCACCTTCGTGGCCATCCCCACCACATCAGGAACCGGTTCTGAAGTCACTCCCTTTGCCGTCATCACCGATGAGAAGACCGGTCAGAAATACCCCATTGCGGACTATGCCCTCACACCCCACATGGCCATTGTGGATGCCGACATGGTGCGGGACATGCCTCCTTCCCTCACGGCATTCTCAGGAATTGATGCTCTGACACATGCCCTTGAGGCCATTGTGAGCGTGGTGGCCACCGAGTTCACCACTCCCATGGCTCTGGAAGCCATCAAGAACCTCTTTGATTACCTGCCCCGTTCCTACAAGAACGGAGGAGCCGACCCAGAAGCGCGTGAAAAAGTGCATCATGCTGCCAATATGGCAGGTATGGCCTTTGCGAATGCCTTCTTGGGTGTCTGTCACTCCATGGCCCACAAACTGGGAGCCCGGCATCACATTCCTCACGGATTGGCCAATGCTCTGCTCATCAATGAGGTGATTCGCTTCAATGCCACCGAAGCTCCTTTGAAGCAGGGAATCTTCCCTCAGTACAAACGCCCTGAAGCCCTGGCCCGTTATGCCCGTGTGGCAGACTACCTTGGCTTAGGTGGTAAAACCGATGAAGAGAAAGTGGAGAAACTCCTGACAGCCATTGATCAGCTCAAGGCCCAGCTGGACATTCCTGCGGACATTGCCTCTGCTGGTGTGGATGAAAAAGACTTCATGGCCTCCTTGGATCAGATGAGTGAAGATGCCTTTGATGACCAGTGCACCGGTGCAAATCCCCGGTATCCTCTCATCACAGAGCTTACAGAGATGTATCGCAAGGCATATCGCCGCGCGTAGTTTCCGGATTTAGATCGACCCCGGCCTCCCGGCCGGGGTTCCAAGTACGGGGCCCTTCGGGCCCTTTTTTTTTATGTGTTCCTTCATCACAATCTCCAGAAGTTCCTTAATCTGTGATAATAAGAATAGAATAGGAAGGGATGTAGTTTTGTATTTATGAAAGTTTGATAAATGTAACTTTGGTTGGATTTACCCCCCCCTTCTTGGAGGAAAAGAATCCTTGCATGTCAGGGAGGGAAGTGATGAGAGAAACTTCCAAGAAAATTTTGTCAGTCTTTGGTTTATTCAAGTCAATGAACAAAGATGAGGAGAGCAAACATCATCCTCTTGTGGGCTCCTGGCATATGGAATTCTGTAACCATGGAAATCGGATTCAAGTAGAGTATCGCTTTCACAATGATGGTACAGGTGTGGAGTGTATTCAGTTTCTCAAATCCCCAATAGAACAAGAAGAAAATTCATTCTGTTGGGAGGCCATGGGAAAGAAACTCTCGTTAACCTACCTTTCTATTGAGAAAGGGATTTCGATGACCTTTTCCGTAAAAGGACGGCGTTGTGTGATGAGACGCATCCAACCTCCTTGGGAAACCATGCACCTGATAAAAAAAGTCATACAACCAACAGTGCTCTCGTAATGGTTGACATGTGTAACTGGTATCTTTTTGTTAAAATTAGTTCCTGTTCTGCTACTCACTGATTTTAACAGGAAGTTTCCCTGTCACCTGAAATTCTCTGAGCATGGCTTGAACCTGAGTTCGACTCCTGACATTGAGCTTGGAATATGCTCGATTAAGGTGCTGCTTTACTGTTCCAACTGTAATATGAAGATTCTCGGCAATTTCCAGGTTTGATTTTCCCGTTTCGTAAATGATGATGAGCAATTCTAGCTCTTTTTTTGTGAGGCTATAAATCCCTCGTAAATCGTCAAAATTGCTCGAATCTTTCTGATAGGCTTCTTCTATCTTCTTTTCAAAGGCGGCTATTTCGGCCGTTTTTTTTGCCAGCTCCGCTTCAAGTTTGGATCGTTCTGTGATAAGGCTGGAGAGACTTCTTTCTAAGTCGTATCTTTTTGTTTTAATCTTTTCAATGTCATTCTTATAGATGATGTAGATGAGTGAAAGAAAAACAATAAGGAATAAATCAACCGAGAAACCAACACCAAAAGAATTGCGAGATTTCAAGAAAACAGAAAGCTCTACTAATCCTGCATAAAAAACACCAATTCCTAATAAAATAATCCGAGGGTAATGATTTAAGAATCCATATCTAAAAGACAGTATGACTGCAAGAATAAGGAATCCAATTCCAAAAAAAGAGTCATAGTTATCTAATGTTGAAATGAAAGAGATAATGATGAGCACAAGCACATGTAAACCACGAATAATACCATGATTGATATTTCGGGTTCCAAAAAAAAGCAGTGTGAATAGAATTGGTATGTATACATGGAAATTTGTAATGACTTCATAGAAATTTTTATCACGAAATAAATATCCAACAATTGGATTGTATATACTGACTGAACAACCAAATAAAAACAGAATTTTGGAAATATTTCTTTGTGTTATGTACAAATCAGATGATTGGTTGATATGGCTCATAGAAAAACCTCATTTGATGCTAAAAAAGCATACGGAATATTGCATAGAATTTTGTCCAACTATGCAACAGATTGAAATTCATATCTAGTGATATTAAGCACGTGCTCCTTCTGTCCATGAATCAGGAAGAATCCCTGTACTTTGAAATTCTCTCATCATGGCTTGAACCTGAGTTCGACTCCTGACATTGAGCTTGGAATATGCACGATTGAGGTGCTGCTTTACTGTTCCTACAGTGATGTGCAAATCCTCGGCAATTTCTATGTTTGATTTGCCTGTTTCATAGATGATGATGAGCAATTCTAGCTCTTTTTTTGTGAGGTTATAAATCCCTCGTAAATCGTCGAAATTCCCAGAATCCTTCTGATAGGCTTCTTCAATCTTTTTTTCAAAGGCGGTTAATTCGGCTGTTTTTTTTGCCAGCTCCGCTTCAAGTTGGACTCGTTCTGTGATAAGTCCGGAAAGGCTTTTTTCTAAGTTGTTTTTTTTCTTTTCAATTTTCTCAATATCATTTTTATAGATGATATAGATGAGTGAAAGAAAAACAGCAAGGAATAAATCAACCGAAAAACTGACTCCAATGTTCCCAATTTTATTCCGCCAAACAGAATACTCAACAAGCGCGGCAAAAAGGATTCCTGCAACAAATAGAATAGTCTTTGGATATTGATTTAAAAACCCAAATTTAAAAGAGATAATGACTGCAAGGATAAAAAATCCCAAACCATAAAATGAGTTATAAGAGTCAAGAGTTGCAAAAAAAGAAATTAAGAGAATTAGAGATATTTGTAAAAGCCGATTAATATTATGATTTATTTTCCTTGTTACAAAAATCATAAAAGTAACGAATATCGAAAGGTTGAAAGAAAAATTAGTGAAAAATTGAAATATTGAGTAATGCCGTATTATTCCAAGTGTAACAATTTTTGAAAGAATAACCGTACAGCCAAAAAGAATCTGAAGGTCCGATATTCGCCGTTGCGTTTTAAAGATTTCATCTAAATCATCGTTTTGAACCATCGTTAAACCACCTTTAAGCCCCAAAGTTCTTATGCGCAAAGACTATTCGATTTGTGTTTTGTGATAACGATGTCATATCCATTGAATGCAAAGGATATGAGACGGTTTATTTTAGAGGAATAATAAGATCTTGGGGATGAAGATTTGTGTTGAAAATGTATGAATATTTTGAACTTATTGATGGGTAAAACGCTATGATATTGAAGAAATTCTACTAGATTAAATTAAAACTTCATGTTTAGGCATGGTCTCAGGCAAAATACCAGTGGTTCGAAACTCCCGCAACATGGCCTGCATCTGTGTTCGATTCCGCACATCCAGCTTAGTGTAAGAACGACTCAGATGCTGTTTCACCGTTCCAACAGCAATATGCAAATCTTCAGCTATTTCTTGATTGGTTTTTCCCGTTTCATAAACAATGATGAGCACTTCCATTTCTTTTTTTGTGAGCCCATAGGTTTCCCGGAATTTTTCTAGATTTCCCGTTTCCTCTACAAGGGCCTTTTTGATTTGTTGCTCGTACTCTACAAGAAGTTGTTTTTGTTCCGATAAGTTGCTTTCTAGTTGAGAGCGTTCGGCAATGAGTTGAGAGAGATTCTTTTCCAGTTCTTTTTTGCTGGATTCAATGGAATCAATATCGGATTTATAGATAGTATATAAGAACATAAGATAAGCAAAAAAGAAGAGAATTATACTGATTCCAACACCTCTAGTATGTCCTTGATCTAGATAAGCAGAAAGTTCAACAATAAAGGAAATTACGATACCGGCTATTACTAGTTTTGTTTTTGGATAAGAATTTAAAAAGCCATATTTAAAAGATAAAACAACGGCTAGGCAAAAAAAACCAAGACCAGAAAAAGAATTATATGCTCCAAAGATTCCTATGATGGAAATCAAAATTAAGATACTGACATGTATTAACCTAACTAGATCTGTGATTATATTGCGGGTTAGAATAGTTACCAAGGTAATTATAAACACCAGATATATATTGGGATTATTAAATCCTTCAATGAGGTTATTTTTCTCAATGATGAACACAATAACAGCATTGAGTAAAGAAACACATATGCCAAATATGCTCATCATTTTTGCAATTCTACTTTGCGTGTACTCTAAATTCACTTATTCATTCATCCAGAATTCAGGTGCCATTTCTGCAGTCATCACTTTATCCATCTCAGGGCATTCCACAGCCTCAATCTCTTGAGTCAAGCGTGTCATTAATTCTTCAGCATCCCAATGGCCAGCATTCACAGGATTCATTTTGCCTTTTGCTAAATCATCAGCCGCATCAAAGGCATGATCTTTTACCATGGCTAAGGCAAGCAATTTCATTCCTCTTTCAAGGATTAAGGAATTCCCTCCATTGAAATGGCTAATGCGTTCAAGTCGACGATAAGGATCAGCGCTATCAATAAAATTATGGTCAGCAATATCACGGCATGCTGGAGATGCCGCTAAAATATATGCTCCTAAATGTGTAATGGCAATTCGTCCAGGTTCTTCACAACCAGCAAGATAGGGAAGGGCTGCCACAAGTTTCATGACCTTGTTTTCTTTCATGGCTTTTGCCTTCTTTTCATCAAGGGAAAAACTTTGGGCCATGCGGGATACCAGATTCTCCCAGGTGGATTCTTCAAAGGGTTGGGCCTGAAGATTCTGACGGACGGTTTGCTTCATTGAATTCTGCATGAGGAACTCCTCGTATAAATTATTTGTTAACATTTTAATACAAAACATGGGTTTTGTGGGCAGGAAAACGAAACGAAAATCGGATTTTGTTCATTCATAAATGTGATTCAAATGCAGATGTTTAATTCCTCTAGTCCTCTAAAGTACAAAGAATTATGACAATAAATACAAAGAAAGAGAACCATCAATTTTTGGAGGATCATCAAATCGATGTTAATACCCCGGGCGTTGGACGCCCGGGGTCGATTTAGAACTTAGAAACGGGGAAATGGGGGCGAAGGCGTTTAGAAAGGGAGACCAGGCTGAGCATGACGGGAACTTCCACGAGAACTCCGACGACTGTGGCCAGAGTGGCTCCTGAGCTGAGCCCAAAGAGACTCACGGCCACGGCTACGGCGAGCTCAAAGAAGTTTGATGCACCTATGAGCCCTGCAGGTGCTGCCACCGGATAAGGAACTTTGAGCAGACACGAAGCCCCAAATCCAATTCCAAACACGACGTAGGTTTGCACAATCAAGGGGATGGCAATCAGGATAATGGGGAGGGGGTTCGCAATGATGGTTTTTCCCTGAAAAGCAAAAATGATGATGAGGGTGAGGAGTAGTCCAGCTTCTGTGATGCCGTTGAATGAGGGAATGAAGTGTTCTTCAAACCAAGTTAGACCCTTCCGTGGAACCAAGATGCTTCGAGTGATGTAACCGGCCGTTAGCGGAATGACCACAAAAAGAACAACGGAGAGGAGTAAAGTATCCCAGGGAACCACAATACCGCCTGTTCCCAGAAGCAGGGCAACAATTGGTGTGAAAGCAAAGAGAATCACCAGGTCATTCACGGCCACTTGCACCACGGTGTAGGCCGGATCACCTTCAGACAGATGGCTCCAAACAAACACCATGGCTGTGCAGGGAGCGGCTCCAAGGAGCACGGCTCCCGCCACATATTCTGCCGCATCACCTTCAGGAATGAAGGGACGGAATACCACTTTGAGAAAAAAGGCCGCAATGAGATACATGGTGAAGGGCTTGATGAGCCAGTTCACCACGAGAGTGATGGCCAATCCCTTGGGGCGACGCCCCGCATTCACAATGCTCCGAAAGTCCACCTTCAACATCATGGGATAAATCATGAGCCAGATGAGCACTGCAATGGGGAGAGACACTCTGGCCACTTCTAAGCGCCCCAGGGTTTCTGGAACTTTAGGAAACAGCACTCCTATGATGACTCCTGCCCCAATGCAAAGAAGCACCCAAAGGGACAGATAGCGTGCAAAGAA
>JAKSCK010000074.1 GCA_022360655.1 Spirochaetales bacterium
CAAATTTCTGGCAAGCCACGACGCCAGGAAGGCAGCAGGACGGACTTAAATGACACAGTTAGCGGCTAAAACCAACATATAATTTATTTATTATCACCTATCAATGTATATAAGTCATTACGCAAAGTTAATTCATTCATAAAATGATAAATTCCATCAATTTGTTTCCGCCGTCTCTTGTCATCAATGATATAGTTCGTATTTGCCACGGTAATTTTTTTAATTTCACCAGATATTAAAGTTATTTCAACCTCGTAAATAATATATAATGCTGATGCAATTCTGTATTCTGGTTTATCCCATTCTGCTGATTGAAAATGATATATAAATTCTTGAACTTCCCAATCTGTTAAAGTATAACAACCTTTTTTCGGCCCTCGATCTCCACTATCTATGATCGTATAGCATACATCTATAGATTTGATCTCGTCCTTGATTAGGTCATAGCCAAAAACATCAACACATACAAAGAAAGCAATTAAAACACATATTCTAAGCCTCATACTAGAAATCACCAGTCTTCCCTTAGTCACTTAAAGAAGAATTGCTTGCATTTTTTGCCCTGTTAAGGCGATATTATATCATATTATTATTAACGGAATTCATAGAATATTTGCTCATCTACAGATTATCCAAGTTTCCAGAGTTTCTGGCTATCGGTGAAGCGTACATTGCTAAGCGATTAATCTCATCAAAGCAACTTAAGTTGAACGACTATTGGATTACATCAGACCTTAGAAAGTCAGGGCCTGCAAAGCGATACAATTTGTTCCCACGTACTAGCCCTAATACATTACCTTCTTTAAAGTCTATCTCTATTGTATTTTTATCTAGAAATCTAATAGTAGAAATTAAACATTCTGGGAAACCCGTAATTACTTCTATCATCTTAAAAGTGACTTTAATCTGTTCTGGAACTTCCGATTTCATTGATTCTGAAATATATAAAATTCCAATTCCTGGGAGTTCAAGAATAATACGATTATGATCTTCATCCCAATCAATTACCCTATGAAAATTAGGCATATACAAGTCTTTTCCCCAAGAAAAATTCCGCTCTGCCAGCTGAGACTTATGTCCTGAAGAGGTGACTTCAAAGCTATCCCATACACCAATTAAATCTATGATTTCTGGTTTAAATTCCTCTCCAAATAAAGAACATCCGGAACAAAAAACAATGCTTAGCAACAATATTATTTTCTTAGTTTTCAACGAATCCAAAATACATACGATCCTCAAAGAAGACCCCTGCATCGTGTTCTCTCCATAACCATCCCATAC
>JAKSCK010000212.1 GCA_022360655.1 Spirochaetales bacterium
AAACGGGCCGGTGCCGACATCATCCTCACCTATTCAGCCATTGATGTGGCAAGGGAGTTGAACGCATAATGAAACACGGACATCCCCCCCATGGCCATCCCGGCGGACACCCGGGCGGGCATCCCGGCGGCGAAGCCGGCAAAAACAATACCATTCGGTTGGTCGCCTGGGAAACCACCCGGCGCTGCAACCTGGCCTGTAAACATTGCCGGGCCGTCTCCGAAGACCATCCCTACGACAATGAACTGGACACCGAAGCCGCTTACCGGCTCATGGATCAGATCCGGGAAGTGGGCACGCCCATCATCATTCTCACCGGTGGGGAACCCCTGCTGAGGGAAGATATCTTTGACATTGCGGCCTATGGGACCAAGATCGGACTGCGCATGGTCATGTCCCCCAACGGCACCAAAATCACCCCGGAAAATGCCCAGAAAATGGTGGACTCCGGCATCAAACGGATTTCCATCAGCCTGGACGGCTCCACCGCGGAAAGCCACGATGATTTCCGGGGCGTTCCCGGCGCCTTTAAGCATGCCCTCCAGGGCATTGAGATGGCCAAGGCCGTTGGCCTGGAATTCCAGATCAACACCACCATCACCAAAACCAATTTGGAAGAAATCCCCAAAATCCTGGCCCTGGCCGAGAAATTGGGGGCCGTGGCCCACCATATTTTCCTTTTGGTCCCCACGGGACGGGGAAAATACATCGCCGATTCGGCCATTGATACCGAGGAGTATGAAAAAACCCTAAACTGGTTCTACGACCAGAGGGAAAAAACATCCCTCCAGCTCAAGGCCACCTGCGCCCCCCACTATTATCGCATCCTGCGCCAACGGGCCCATGAAGAGGGGAAAAAGGTCACCTTTGACTCCCATGGTTTAGACGCGGTCTCCCGGGGCTGCTTGGCCGGTACGGGATTCTGCTTTGTCTCCCACGTGGGCCGGGTCCAGACCTGCGGCTTTTTGGATGTCAACTGCGGTGATATCACCCAACAAAGCTTTAAGGAAGTCTGGGAAAACTCCCCTGTCTTTAAGGAGATGCGGGACTTTTCCCTATTGGAAGGCAAATGCGGCCCCTGCGAATACACACGGGTATGCGGCGGCTGCCGGGCCCGGGCTTACGAGGCCACGGGCAACTACCTGGGGGAAGAGCCCCTGTGCTCCTACCAGCCCAAGCGAAAAAAATAAGTCCTAAAAATAACCGCCCCGGGGAGAGTCTCCCCGGGGCGGTTTCATTCTGACACAATTTTAAAAATTTTTAATACTTGGCCACCACCTTGTTTCTTCCCTGCTCCTTGGCCTGGTAAACGCCCACATCGGCCCGTTCAAATAAATCCTTAGATGTTTGATCTCCCTCCATGGCCTGGGTGACGCCGATGCTGACCGTAATCTGGACCTTTTGTTGCTTATAGATAAAAGAAATCTTCTCTATATTTTTTCTGATTTTTTCAGCCGCCTCGACGGCACCATTGATATCCGTCCCCGGCATGATCACGGCAAACTCTTCCCCTCCGTAGCGGGCCAGCATATCGTTTTTCCGCAATAGGGGCAGGGTTCGATGGATGATCTCCTTAAGGCATTTATCCCCTGCGGCATGGCCATAATTATCATTGACCCGCTTAAAATGATCCGCATCAATGAGCAATAAAGAAAAGCAGGTGCCATACCGCTTAAACCGGGCCATTTCATCTTCTATCATCTTATCATAGGCCCTGCGGTTAAAGGCGCCGGTGAGCTGATCCTTATTGAGCTTTTTCTCAAGCTCTTCGGAATACCGGGTGGCATCGTTCAACTCTTTTTTCAAACGGACAAAACCGGACTTAAAGGCCTCCCTGTTTTTTTGGGTGGCCGTGCGGATAACCTTATCCGCCATCTGCTTTTTCTGGAGGGCAGAATCAATGGAGGTGAGACGTTGGGAAATTTGCTTTTTTAAATCTTCCAAACTG
>JAKSCK010000051.1 GCA_022360655.1 Spirochaetales bacterium
CCGGCGGGATCGGGGAGAATCTTTCGAGGGTCTTCTTCTTTCACCTCAGGTTCCTGCTTTGGCTCCGCTGGTGGAGGAGCAGAATCTTCAGGGTAAAGATATTCAGCCATTTCACGGTAATTTGTGGCTCGTTCCTCTTCCCCAAGGGAATTGAATTGCTCCGCCACTTTTTTATAGGCATCAGCAAGATCATATCGTTGGGCTTCATTGAGTTTGTCAAGGAGAGGATTGGCAGCAAAGATTCCAGAAACGGTGAGGAACAGGGTGAGGTAGAATGTGAGGGCACGTTTCATCAGGAGCCTCCCGGTGCGGTAATAACCCATCATAGCTCAGCTTCTTTGGTTTTGTAAATTTCGTCTCAGAATTCCTTGGTAAGGTCATGGTTAAATCGACGAACCGTCCATGAACCCCCGCGAAGAGCGGGGTCGATCTTGGGTTTTCGAGGGGAGGTGTGATTGATTGGATGCGATTTTAGTCGTAAATTCCACCTATATGGCGAATGATCCAATCCCCAATGGGGAGGGCAATGTTCTGGAAGATGTCCGGAACGAAGTGAAAGAACCGGACATGTGGAAAGTGTCCTTGTTGAATGATGACTACACACCCCGGGATTTTGTGGTGGAAATCCTGGTGTCGATATTTCGGAAAGCACCGGTGGAGGCCACTCGCATCATGCTGGAAGTGCACAACACTGGACGAGGCATGGTGGGCCTGTATCCCTATGATATTGGGAGAACCAAGGTGTCTCAGGTGACAATGCTGGCCCGGGAAAGAGAGTTTCCATTAAAAACGGTCCTGGAGAAAGCCTAGATGCAACCAACAGAAGAAGTTCAGGACATTCTGAATGCCGCCTATGCCGAGGCTAAATCACGCGGACATGAGTACATCACTCCGGAACATTTGCTTCATGTGACGTTAACCTATGAGGTTCCCCGAGCCATTTTAGGGGAATGTGAGGTGAACCCAGACCAGGTACGTGCTGGGCTAGAGGAGTACTTTACCCGGTACATTGATGTGGTGAAGGATGTAGAGCCCATCTTGACGGAAGGCTGGCAGGATGTGATTGAGCGTACCATTCTGCATATGACCAGTGCCGGTAAGGATCAAATCACAGTGACGGATTTGCTGGTGGCCATCTTTGAAACAGAAACCTCCCATGCCTCATATTATCTTCGCAAAGCGGGAATGGACCGAATTTCCTTGCTGGAGGCCGTCTCTCATGGTTCCGGGTTGGTTGAGCCCAAGATTGAGGAAGAGGAACGGGACTTTGCCGGGGAAATCCAAGAACGGGCAGGAAAGAAGGCTTCCCAGACCAAGGGAGCTTTAGACAAGTTTGCTGTGAATCTGACCGAACGGGCTGAAGCGGGAGAATTGGAGCCTCTGATTGGCCGGAAGGCCATTTTGGAACGCACGGTTCAGGTGCTCTGTCGTCGATTGAAAAATAATCCCATCCATGTGGGAGAACCTGGTGTGGGGAAAACAGCCATCACGGAGGGTTTAGCCCGACGCATTGTAGATGGAAAGGTGCCAAAGTTTTTGCATGGCTTTACCATCTGGTCTTTAGACATGGGAAGTTTGTTGGCGGGAACCCGATACAGAGGGGACTTTGAAGAACGACTCAAGAAGGTTCTTGCTGACTTAGAAGGCCGGGAAAAGTCCATTCTTTTCATTGATGAGATTCACACGGTGATTGGAGCTGGAGCCACTTCCGGAGGCAGCATGGATGCCTCAAATCTGTTGAAACCGGCCCTGATGTCTGGAACGCTGCGCTGCATTGGTTCTACCACCTATGAGGAATTCAAAAAATTCTTTGAAAAAGATCATGCCTTGGCCCGGCGTTTTCAGCGCATTGATGTTCCAGAGACAGATAAAGAAGAAACCTATCAGATTTTATTAGGACTTCGTGCAGCGTATGAAATCCATCATGGAGTGGTGTTTTCCAATGACGCTTTGCGGGCGGCTGTGGATCTTTCGGATCAGTTTCTAAACGAACGTCATTTGCCGGATAAGGCCATTGATTTGATTGATGAGGCCGGTTCCTGGAAGCGACTCCAACAGGAAGGGAGTTTCTTTGAGGATGCCAATGAGTCTGGGATTGATCATTGTAAGGAACAAATTGAGTTGCACCAGGAGCCAGCACTCTATTCTGAGGAAGCTGGAGCTGAGCTTGCAGAGAACCATGAAGGGAGCCTGGTTCCCCAAGCCCCGAAGGGGTCAACCTCCCTTCCGGAGGTGGGTGTAAAGGACATTGAGAAGGTTCTGGCCCGAATGGCACGAATTCCTGAGAAAACAGTGAGTGCAGGAGAAACAGACCGACTAAAGAACCTGTTCCAGGATTTGAAGGATGTGATTTTTGGCCAAGATGGAGCTGTCGAAGCGGTCACTCAGGCCATCAAACGATCCCGAGCTGGGTTTCGAAATCCGGATAAACCGGTGGCTTCCTTTCTGTTTGTGGGCCCCACAGGTGTGGGAAAAACCGAGTTAGCACGAACTTTGGCGCTTCAATTGGGTGTTCCTCTTCATCGTTTTGATATGAGTGAATACCAGGAGAAGCATACGGTGAGCCGTTTGATTGGCTCTCCTCCTGGTTATGTGGGTTACGAGGAGGGGGGGGCTCTCACCGATGCGGTGCGGAAATCTCCCCATTCCGTGGTGCTTTTGGATGAGATTGAGAAAGCGCATCCGGACATTTTTAATGTGCTTTTGCAGGTGATGGATTATGCCACATTGACGGATAACACGGGACGTAAGGCCGACTTCCGGAATGTGGTGCTGATTATGACTTCGAATGCAGGGGCGCGGGATATTGGCCAACAGAGCATTGGTTTTATGGGCGGCAAACGGGATTATGGCGCATTGGATGATGCCGTAGCCAAAGCCTTTAGTCCAGAATTTAGAAACCGTTTGGATCAGGTGGTCACATTCACACGACTGGCTCCAGAAATTGTTGAAGATATTGTTTGGAAGGAAATTGAGGGATTCCGGGGGATGTTGGAATCCAAGTCGGTGCACATTGATGTGACCGATGCGGCCATTGAGTGGCTTGCTCTTCATGGGTATTCAGAAGAGTTTGGGGCTCGCAATGTGGCTCGTCTTGTTGAAGAAAAAATCAAGAGCTTTTTTGTGGATGAGGTTCTTTTTGGTTCTCTTGTTCAGGGGGGATCTGCTGTTGCTGATGTTGTGGATGATGACGTGATTGTGCGGACCCTCACTCATGGCCACTGAGGCATATTTCTACGGTAATGCTCAGATTGAATTTCCTGATCCACGCACCATTGATGGGGAACTCATCGGAGTTGGGGGAAATCTTCACTCCAGTACACTGATTGCGGCCTATAAGAAGGGAATTTTCCCATGGTATTCTGATGATGAACCGCTTTTGTGGTGGAGTTTAGATCCCCGGTTTGTGATTTTTCCCCATCGGTTTCATGTTTCCAAGAGTTTGGTGAAACGGATTCGAAAAGGGACTTTTTCACTCAGCCTTGATAGGGATTTTGATGGGGTGATGGCCTGCTGTGCGCAACAAACTCGACCTGGACAAAATGGAACCTGGATTACCAATGAGATGCGCCAGGCCTATGGAGAACTTCATAGACTGGGCTATGCCCATTCTGTGGAAACCTGGAAAGATGGAGTTCTTGTTGGAGGGCTCTATGGAGTGTCTCTTGGGGGCTGCTTCTATGGAGAATCCATGTTTGCCCGTGTCTCGGATGCATCAAAAGTGGCCTTTGCAGCTTTACTGGGGCTCTTGGAAGAGGCCGGATTTGGGCTGGTTGATTGTCAGCAGCATACCCGTCACTTGGGAACTTTTGGAGCCATTGATACCCCCCGGAATTTCTTTCTTGATCATTTGGAACGGGAGTTAGAAAAACCAACAATTCAAGGGAATTGGAATGCGTGTTTTCCACAGTTCCATGTATCAACGCGTTGGCAACAATGGATGGGAGAAAAGGATTTCAAAAAATGAAGGGGTGTGTATGGTCTGTCCTGTTGGTGATGATTGTTGTCTTCTCACCATGGGAAGTTTTTGGTCAAGAATCACTTCAACCCCCATTGGTTGGAAGTTATGACACTCCGGCGCGGGATCCGATTGTGGA